>JALTFO010000024.1 GCA_027007005.1 Candidatus Bipolaricaulota bacterium
GATGAAGTTGACGCCGATCTGAGGGGCTGTGTCTTCGGTCTGAACCGCAGTTTCTTTCTCTGATGAGGGTGCTTGGTTCTCGGTCTGCGCCGCGTCTCCCTCTGTCTGGACGATGTAGATCGGCATCCCTCCAAGTTCTAGCTTCAGGGAATCGGTGTGATCGACCAGGTTTCCCTGCGCATCGAAGACCTGCGACCCGGGGAGCTCGAGCGGGAGGGTCACTTCCACGGCCGGAGCGAGGATCGCGTCGTACGGATCAGCGTTCCCCTCCCGCCGCCATGCCACGTAGACTGGACTCTCGCCGTCGGATCTATCGAGGCGATAGAGGTAGACGCTCGGATCACCGACGTCGATTCGGGTGACCTCGCTGACCGCCCCCAGGGTGCTCACCATCCGCTGGTAGACCCCGTAGCCAGGGAGGGGCTCGTAATCCTCGGTCATCAGTCGCATCCGCCCGAAGATCGGGTTGGTACCGCCAGAGCGCAGGTTCCACCACCAGGTCGCACTCACTCCAGAGGCGAGCATGACCACGTTTCGTTGCACGATATCGGCGGCTTGCATATCGGCGTGGATCGCCTCTTGCTCGGGGTCGTCAGGATAGTAGAACGGCCACAGTTTGGGGTTGATCTGGTCGCGGTGTTCACGCAAGAAGCGGGTGAAACCACTTCTACCGTACTTATCCTTCACGTCTTTAAGGAGGTCCATGAGGAGGGGACGATCTCTGTTGTACACGGTGCGCGGGTCGGGCCCGCCCTGCTCGGTGGAGACGATCGGCTTGTCGTATCCGTACGAGTGCATCCGATCGCGGAACCACGCGACGCGCTCAGGAATGGTGTAGATGTCGTTGTACAGCCGCACATCGAGGATATCGAAGTAGTCGCGCGCGTTCTTCAGGAAGTAGTCGAAGAAAGCGGCGTTCGTCGGCTCGCCGGACTTGGTGGTGGAACCGTTGTGGTTGCAGCCGATCACGATCGCATCCGGGAAGACCGATTTCACCGCCTCGTAGAAGATTTTCTGCAGCTCCACGTACTCCTCCGGGGCGTTTACTGGATAGTGTGGGAACGGTGAAGCCGGTTCGGTGTCGCGCTGCCAGTACTTGATCCCACCATTTGCCACTTCCTTTACGTGCTGCGCCACGGCAGTGATGAACTCGCGGTAGTGCTCGGCACACGATGTTCCACAGGAAGAGCCGTTGTACGGGCAGTCAACGAGCGGGCTGCCTTTACACGGGCCCTGCTCCTGCGTGCACCAGCCGGAGGTGAAGATGTTCAATAACCCCTGATCGTCCGGGGAGAGCTGGGAGAGGTACTGGTCGAGGGTGGTGAAGTCGTACACCCCCGGCCGTGGTTCGAGTTTATCCCAATAGAACGAGACCTTGGTGCGGGAGACGCCGAGGTCATGAATGTAAGTCATGAAATGATCGAGGTTGCTCGATCCCTCGCCGTACGCGACGCCAAACGGAGAGTTTGCGATCGGATCAGCGTAAACAAGCCCGCCAAACACAGCGAGCGCCATCAGGATAAGAACCAGCTTGTACATGTTAATACCTCCTTTTATTAACTGAAGAAAACTACCGGTCTGTAACCGTGCGCGGGGAGCAGGCTTCACGGTTGATCTGCTCATTCATCGTTCTAAGACCGTACAACGCTCGTATCTCTACATTAGTGAGCGGGCGGTCGTAGATCAGTACCTCGTCGATTTCGCCCTTGAAATACACGAAATGCGGGCTCTTACCGCGTGCGGTCTTCCCGTAGCCGATTGCACCAAACTCTTGCACAGGAACGGAGGCCAGGAAGAGGGCCATTTCAGGACCGCCAAAATTGTAGTGCCTCGCTGTCATCTCCGCTCCGTTCAGGTAGCCAGTGTTGCCCGTCAGCCCGGCGACAACGGTAAACTCGTACCACTTGCCGGGCTTCAGATTCACCCTGGAATCGAAGCAGAGCCGCGGACGGCCGTTGATCACCCAGGTTGCGTAGAGTCTGGTGTTTCTAGGGTTATTGTGCCCAATCTCGATCACGAACATGTTATCCTGTTCCGACTCGCTGGCGATTCCGTAGTAGAAGAGCGGTTCGATTTCCTGCTGGTCGAGCGTATAGTCGTACTTGAAGCGGATAACGATCGTCCCTTCTCGCAGCCCTCCTAACTGGAGAAGCTCTCTTGGGGCGAGGACAACGCGGTCGTCGACACCATCGAATAGGAGATGCCCATCCTTCCATGCGGGGGACCCTTCGATCGTCGCCATCCCCGCCTGTCCATTGAGCCTGAGGTTCAAGATCGGCTCCTGCGAAGCCAGAGCGCTGACCCAGAATCCAATCACCACCAGAAAGATAATCCCGCCGTTTCGAATGTACATATTTATCCCGCAACTCCCCCTTTCCGCAGATACTCTCAACTTATGTGCCCGCGATGGATAAGTGATGGCAAAGCTGTGTCTTTTTCATGAACAACGCTCGTTTAAGTCTTTTCATGCACTAGGCCTTCTCACGCGACCTTCCTAGCGACACGTTGAGGCCTGCTCTTGACATCACGCGCGACTCGAGGTATCATGCTCACGTTTTGAGAAATAGTTCTCATAATATGGGAATGGTGGAGGGAGAGTTATCACCACATTAGAGAAGATTGTCAAAATTCTGACGCTGTTCTCTGGCGACACACAAGTCCTTTCTATCCCTGACATCGCTCGCAAGCTTAAGCTTCCTATCAGTACTACGTATCGCTACATTTCAGCCTTGAAACAAGCTGGCCTTGTCGAGGAGGCAGATTCGGGCGGAATGTACCATCTCGGCACGACGGTTATTAAGCTTGCGCGGAACGTACCGCGCAAACGGCTACAGGACATCGCTCTTCCGTTCATGCAGAAACTGTCGGCTGAGACCGGTGAGGCAATTTGCCTGTCTACATTGCATGATTATCAGGGAGTGTGCGTAGAGAGAGTGGAAGCGCAGCATACGCTACGTGTTTCGCACGATCTTGGAGCAATATTCCCGCTGCACGCGGGGGCCTCGGGGAAGATCTTGCTTGCCTACCTCGATCGCCCCATACAAGAGAAGATCATCCAAGACATTGGTCTCAGACGCTTTTCTCCTACGACGATAACAGATAGCAAGAAGCTGCTTGCGGAGCTTGCACAGATTCGCAAGCAAGGGTACGCGCTGAGCGATGGAGAAGTTATCATCGGAACATTCGGAGTCGGTGCACCGGTATTGTCATACACTGAGAAGGTCGTTGCCGCCCTGAGCTTGTCTGCACCAACTAACAGAATAAGGGCAAAAGAGCAGGAACAAATAGTTTCCCTTGTCGTGGAAACTGCAAAGCAAATCAGTGAGGGAGTGCAATCCCAGGAGATTTGATACTTCTGCTGTAGCATTTATGTTGTAGCATTCATGAGGAGGAATCATGGCTGAGAATAATCTCAGTGTAGAACTAGAAGGCGAAGCGATCACCATAAATAACATCCGATTAGATATCCCAGACCATCCGATCATTCCCTACATTCGTGGTGATGGAATTGGGGTAGACATCACACCGGTAATGCTCAAGGTTGTCGACGCAGCGGTGGAGAAGGCTTACGGAGGAAAGAGGAAGATTGAGTGGTTAAAGGTACTCGCTGGAGATGAGGCGATCGAGGCCAACCATCCAGAGCTATCTGCCGAGCAAATCGCTGCGATTCCGCCCGAGGAGCGGCAGAAGTTGTACCTCCCCCAGGAGACGATCCAGACCATCTGTGATCACCTAGTAGCGATCAAGGGGCCATTGACCACCCCAGTTGGTGGGGGGATTCGCAGCTTGAACGTCGCCATCCGTAAGATGCTGGACCTGTTTGCCTGCGTCCGTCCCGTACGCCATATCGGTACGCCCGCCCCGGTGAAGCGTCCGCAGGATTTGGATATTGTTTTCTTCCGGGAGAATACGGAGGACGTCTACGCCGGGATCGAGTGGGAGGCAGGGACACCGGAGGCCCAGAAGGTGATCAACTGGTTGCACACCGAGATGGGAGTGACGCTTCGCTTTCCGGACATGTGTGGGATAGGGATAAAGCCAACCAGCCGCCAGGGGAGTAAGCGGCTCATTCGTGCGGCGATCAAGTACGCTATTCTGAATCATCGCAACCGCGTGACCGTCGTCCACAAGGGGAACATCATGAAATTCACCGAGGGGGCGTTCCGCGACTGGGGATATGAAGTGGGCAAGGAATTTCCGCAGGTAATTGTCGAAAGTGAGCTAAAAGAGAAGTATGCAGGTGAGATCCCAGAGGGAAAGATCCTCCTCAATGATTGCATCGCCGACCAATTCTTCCAGCAGATGCTCCTGCGTCCAACCGAGTATTCCGTCGTGGCGACGATGAACCTGAATGGAGACTACATGTCCGATGCTGCTGCCGCGCAGGTGGGGGGGCTGGGTGTCGCCCCAGGGGCAAACATCAACTACGCTACCGGTTGCGCCCTATTCGAAGCGACGCACGGTACCGCACCTAAGCACGCGGGAAAGGACGAAGTGAACCCCTCGAGCCTGATCCTCTCCGCGATGGAAATGCTGCGTTACATTAGATGGCCTGAGGCAGCCGACCTCGTCATGAATGGGATCAACGGTGCAATCAAGTCCAAGCACGTGACTTATGATCTGGAGCGCCAGATGAAGGGAGCAACCCTCGTCTCCTGCTCCGGATTCGGCGATGAGATCATCAAGAATATGTAGGTGAGACAATGGCAAAGAAAGGAATACGCGAATACGATGCAAAGAGGCTGATTCACAAGGCCCTTCCCAAATACTCAAACGGCCGTTTCCAGACCGATGATCGCCTCATCCTCGTCACCCCTGAGACGGATCTTGACAGGCTTCCAGTGAACAATTCGTGGTTGAATGACACGAAGCTTGTCGTCAAGCCCGATCAACTATTCGGAAAGCGTGGGAAGAACAACCTCCTTCTCGTCGATGCTACCTTCCCGCAAGTCAAGTCGTGGATCGAGGAGCGGATGAACAAGCAGGTCACTATCAGGCAGACAACCGGGGAGACAACGGGAATTCTCACCCACTTCTTGATCGAGCCGTTCGTCCCGCATGAAGAGGAGTACTACCTGGCATTCACGTCCAAGGCAGAGGCCGACATCATCCACTTCTCCCTGCATGGTGGAGTGGATATCGAAGAGGTGTGGGATTCGGTGGTGACGATTGAGGTCCCGATCCTCACGGATCCCGCGACGGTTGACGTCCTTTCTCGGCTTCCTGAGATGAAAGGAAGGGAGACGGTGGCCGCATTCATCAAGGCTCTGTACCGCGTGTACTGCGAGTATTACTTTGCCTACCTCGAATTCAACCCGATCGCCTTCCACGAGGGAACTCTTGTCCCATTGGATACGGTAGCCAAACTCGACGACACTGCTGCCTTCCAGTGTGCGGACAAGTGGGGAAAGATCGAGTTTCCCAAGGCATTTGGGAGCGTCTCCACTCCCGAAGAAGCATACATCGCCGCGCTCGACGAGAAGACCGGCGCATCGCTCAAGCTGACATTGTTGAACCCAAAAGGGCGGGTATGGAACCTCGTCGCTGGCGGCGGAGCGAGCGTGATCTACGCTGATACGGTTGTCGACCTTGGCTACGGCAAGGAGCTAGCCAACTACGGCGAGTACTCAGGTGACCCGACTACCGAGCAAACCTACGAGTACACAAAGACGATCCTTGACCTGATGACCCGTGAGCCCGACCCGCAGGGACGACCGAAGTACCTGTTGATCGGTGGAGGGATCGCCAACTTCACTGATGTCGCCAAGACGTTCACCGGGATCATCAAGGCCCTTGAGGACTATAAGGACAAGCTGCGCGAGAATAACGTGCGGATCTACGTGCGTCGCGGAGGGCCAAACTATAAGGAAGGGTTGGAGAACATGCGCCGCCTGGGAGAGCGGATCGGTATCCCTCTCCAGGTATTTGGGCCGGAGACGCACATGACACGCATCGTCTCGTTGGCGCTTGAGGAGGGCAAGTGATGAAAGACTACGAACTGTTCAGTCGTGAGACTAAGGCGTTCATCTATGGATCGCAGACGGCAGCCGTGCAGCGGATGCTCGACTTTGACTACATGTGCCGCAAGGACTCTCCGAGCGTCGTTGCCATGATCACCCCCGAGCGGGGCGGGTTTGAGAAGTTCTTCTGGGGAACAAAGGAGATCCGCATCCCCCGCCTTACGAGCATTTCAGAGGCGAGTGAGCAGTTTCCAAGTGCTGATGTAATGGTCAACTTTGCCTCTCAGCGCTCGGCTTACGAGGTGACAGTCGAGGCGTTGAATACGAACACGATCCGCACGATCGCCGTCATTGCCGAGGGGATCCCGGAGCGGTTGGAGCGAAAGCTCGGTGAGCTAGGAAAGAAGCTCGGCAAGTGGATTATCGGCCCAGCGACCGTCGGTGGAGTGAAAGCGGGTGCGTTCAAGATCGGAAACGCCGCGGGGACGATGGAGAACATCAGGATGGCCAAGCTTTATCGGCCCGGATCGGTCGGCTTTGTCTCCGTATCCGGCGGGCTATCAAACGAAGCGTACAACATCATCGCGCGCAACACCGACGGTCTAAACGAAGGGATCGCCATCGGCGGCGACGCCTTCCCCGGGTCATCCCTCCTCGATCATCTGCTGCGCTACGAGGCCAATCCCGACATTAAGATGCTCGTCTGTCTGGGGGAGCTTGGCGGGACGGCTGAATATGAGATCGCCGATGCGCTGAAGGACGGACGTCTGACCAAGCCGCTCGTGGCCTGGGTGACGGGGACATGTGCCAAAGTACTGCCCGGGCAGGTACAGTTCGGTCACGCCGGGGCCAAGGCCGATGCGGCAAACGAAACAGCCGATGCTAAGAATCAGGCGCTGCGGGAGGCAGGAGCGATCGTTCCTAACTCGTTTGATGACTACCACCTGAGAATCAAAGAGACGTATGAGAAGCTCGTCGCAGACGGAGTGATTACGCCAGCGGAAGACTTCGAGCCGCCGTCTATACCGATCGACTACAATCAGGCCGTCGCAGAGAAATTGGTACGGCGGCCGACACACTTTGTCTCAACCATCTGCGATGAGTCGGGTGAGGTGCACAACTACTGCGGCGTACCGATCGATGAAGTGATCGAGAAGAATTACGGAATCGGCGGCGTGATTGGTCTTCTGTGGTTCAAGAAAGACATCCCAGTCTACGCACGAGGGTTCATGGAGATGGTGCTACAGATCATCGCCGATCACGGCCCTGCCGTCTCCGGTGCGCACAACACGATTGTTGCCGCGCGAGCAGGAAAGGACCTGATCTCATCGCTCGTGAGTGGACTCCTCACCATCGGCCCGCGGTTCGGTGGCGCGGTGAACGGCGCAGCAGAGCACTTTCTCTACGGACTGCGCAATAAACTCGATCCGCGACAGTTCGTGGCAACGATGAAGGGAAAGAACATTCGCGTGCAGGGGATCGGGCACAAGCTGCACACGGTGGAGAACCCGGACAAACGCGTTGAAATCCTCAAGGACTACGCGAAGGAGCACTTCAAGAAGACAGAGTTGCTCGACTACGCTCTGTCCGTTGAGGCAGTGACGACGCAGAAGAAGAACAACCTCATCCTGAATGTCGATGGATGCATCGGCGTGTTGCTCGTCGACCTGTTGCACGAACTCGACTTCAGCGACAAGGAGATCGACGAGATGATCAGCGCAGGTCTGTTCAACGCTCTGTTCGTCCTTGGACGATCGATCGGCCTGATGGGACACTACTTCGACCAGAAGCGGCTCGCCCAGCCTCTCTACCGCCATCCACTGGACGACATCCTCTACGATGTCCCCGATCGGCCAGAGAAAGTCGGATAGCAAAGCCAACCATACATTCGAGAACGATGCGGCCAGATCCGTATGATCTGGCCGCATTTTTCTTGTTTGCTCGTCTTGAGTATTGATGCAGATTCTCGATACACTAATTTGCGGGGCAAGAATAGCGCCGTAGGATATGCTTCACTGGTGCTTCCAATGGCGAATTCAACTCATAGTTACATTTTGTCAAAAAAGGAGGAAACAACCGATGAAAGGAGAACCGATTACCCCGCCGGTGGTCTTCTCAGCCACTTACAGTTTCAAGAAGAGCGATGATTTGATTGATGTCGTGCGCAACGGGAGCGGCTATATCTACTCGCGCTGGGACAATCCCACCGTGCGAGAAGCAGAGAAGACACTCGCGGCAATGGAGGGATATACGGATGCTGTCGCCTTCTCTTCGGGGATGGCGGCGATCACGTCAACGCTGCTCGGCCTCCTGCGTCCCGGCGACCAGCTTGTCTCAATAGCTACATACGGGGAGACGGTGCGTTTTATCTCCGATTTTCTGCCTAAAATGGGGGTGAGAATTGAACGCTTCGGACCGGATGACATCGATCGGTCCATGGACTCACTGAAAGAAGGATCTCGGTTGCTCTACCTGGAGAGCCCGATGAACCCTCTCCTGCGCGTTCTTGACATCAAACAGTTGGCGGAGCACGCTCATAAGCACGGTGCACTCGTTGTTCTCGATTCTACCTTTGCCTCCCCGGTGAACCAGCATCCGATTGACCTGGGTGTGGACATCGTCATCCACAGCGCAACAAAGTATCTAGGTGGACACCACGACCTGCTTGGCGGGTTTGCCTGCATGAATGAAGAGCATCGGCTGCCTGTGTGGAATATGCGCCGCATGCTGGGAGGGGTAATGGATCCGATGAGCGCCTACCTCGTGTGGCGAGGGATGAAGACGCTCGACATCCGCGTTGTTCGCCAGAACAAGACGGCGATGCGCGTGGCACAGTTCCTGGAAGGACATTCTAAGGTGACGAGGGTCCACTATCCGGGTCTGGGATCACATCCCGATCATGAGATTGCAGTGCAACAGATGCACGGGTTCGGAGGGATGGTGAGCTTCGAGATCGCAT
Organism: Candidatus Bipolaricaulota bacterium; assembly: GCA_027007005.1. Classification (GTDB taxonomy): domain Bacteria; phylum Bipolaricaulota; class Bipolaricaulia; order UBA7950; family UBA9294; genus M55B144. The sequence continues at coordinate 8,920 of JALTFO010000024.1, forward strand.
CAGACTACGAAGGTACGAAGAGGTTCATGGACTCACTTGACGAGATTACCCTCGCCACCAGCCTGGGCGGGGTGGACACACTCGCTACGCAGCCGGTGACTAACACCCACGCATCGATGAGCGCGCAGGAGCGTATTGAAGCGGGAATCCCGGATAATCTAGTGCGTCTATCGGTCGGGCTTGAGGACGCAGGCGTGATAATCGGCGATCTAGAAAGAGCCCTTGCTAAAGTGTGATCAGAGGGATCCTTGCTGTTTGAAGTCGGAAGCGGACTGCTCCGTTCTTCAATCCCGTATCTATCGAGCACGCGATGTGTTGTATTGACTGCCGAACGCTTGCAAACACTGTTTTGGATCGATGTCATCAAACAGGTTAGAGAATACGGATGCGCCCTGCTTCCAAGACACGCCTTGACCTGCAGGCTCAGGTATTCATAATTGATGCAACCATTTCTTTAGGAGGGCAGATGCGCCAAGAAAGATCGGATAGCGATCCATTCTCGCTGTTCATAGAGAAACATCCACAACAGGGGCAAAAAGCACTTGAGCTCAATTGGGAGGGACAGGACCTGCTTGAGGGTGGACATATCAAATTAGCAGAGCGCAAGTTCCGTGAAGCGATAGAGATCTGTGAGTGCACGATCCCAGCTCTGAACAACCTCGCTCTGTGTATGCAGTTACGCGGAGACACTAAGCGAGCCATCCGTACCGCGCACCGAACCCTTGAGTTTCAGCCAAATGATGTCTTTGCTCACTGCACACTCGCTGAGTGCTATCAGGAAATGGGCAGGCCGGAAAAGGCGCGTTCCCACGCGAAACGGGCTATAGCCCTCTTGGAAGATCCGGATGTTCCACTTGATAAGCTGACCAAGGTGATAGAGGCCATAGCACAACTACAGTGGGATGAGAAGATTATCGATCTCTATCGGGCATACCGCGAGGGGATAGGCTTCGAAGACGTGCTGGATGGCGTGAGCTGGTTCTACCTGGGAGTGGCAGCGGCAAATGTCGGCCTGCTTGATGATGCTACTATGCACTTCAAGCGAGCACTAAACTATAACCCACAGATCAAGATCGCCGAACTATATGCAAATTCGTTACAGCTAATACAAGATAATAAGGTGCCACCGTTTCACTTCTCATATCAGACCAATGAGATCGTAGAAAAGCTTGATCCCAAGCATCCCTCAGAGGAGATCAAACCAGTCGTAGCCACTGGCCTGTGGAGCAAGAAAGAAAACGATGACTATCGACACCATTTAGTGGCTCTTCTGGGAATGTGGGATGATATGTGGGCGGAGGAATTCCTCCGGCTGATCATTGTCCAACCCGAGCTATCCGATGATCTCAAGATGCACGCGGCGACCACACTCATCGAGCGGGGGGCAATCGCTGAAGGTGAGAGGATCGAGATGTTCATCGGTGGCATGAAACAGCCGGTCACTATTAACCTTGAAGAAGTCCCTTCACCACCACCCGCGGCGGTGACGCAATTCCATCTGGGATTGGCCAAGCGACAAGCAGGCAATATGGCGGCGGCAGAGAAGGCGTATCGCAAGGCTCTAGAGATATATCCCCGTTTTCCTGAGGTACTAGTCAATTTAGCCAATATCTGCCGCAGTACTGAGCGTACTGAGGAGGGAGCACGGATTCTGGAAAAGGCGGTTACATTGGCAGCAAGCCCAACCGCCGTCCTCAATCTTGCCGCAGTGTATGTTCTGGAGCAGCATCGCATTGAAGAGGGAAAAGATCTTCTATCCCTTTTGAAGATAGATGAGATCGAAGAAGATTTGCTCCCCATGTACTACCGACTTAGTGGCCATGTGGACATGTACGATAGCGATTTTGATGCGGCCAGGAATGCGTTCAACAAGCTCATTGCCCTGCGACCAGAAGATGAAACAGCACGGGGTCTACTCGAGTGGGTGGCTCGGGCTGAGGCGGTAAGGGAAAGCGATCTTGCAATGTGGAACCGGCGTAGGGCACGCTATCTTAGGCAGCCGATCGATACCCAGATGCCGTTGGTGATGGCTTTGCGTAATTTGACCAAGGATAACCTGATCGGGATCGCGCACTGGTACGACATCTCCTACGGGAATCTACGTAAGGTCGAGCTTGCGCAGATGCTTAGCGATTACTTGCAAGACGAGGGGAGGGACATCTGGGTGGAGCTATCAGCTGAGGCGTGGGATGTCGTGGAATTTACGCGCAGTGTAGGCGGTAGTGCCCCTCTCGCCCAACTGGAGCAGAACTTTGGAAGCACGCAAGACGACAGCATCGATTGGAGATACCGCTTCCCTAGCTCCGCCATTGGTGAACTGCAGATCAGCGGCATCGTCTTCGTCGGGACGGACAAGACCGGAGAAATAACCGCCTTCATCCCAAGAGATCTACTTGGGCAGATCCATTAGAGGCATGATCGATGAAGACAGGCTCGAAAAGCCCACACTAATGGACTAACTTGTACAGCATGAAACAGGTAACGATTTACACCGATGGGGCGTGCAGTGGGAACCCTGGTCCGGGCGGTTGGGGCGCAGTGCTATTGAGCGGCAAACACCGTATGGAGATCTCCGGCGGCGTCCCGCAGACGACGAACAATCGCATGGAGCTAACAGCGGCGATCGAGGCATTAAACGCCTTGCATGCGCGTGCTCAGGTGGACTTGTACACCGATTCTACCTACGTCAAGAAGGGAATCACTGAGTGGATCAGTAACTGGAAGAAGAATGGCTGGAAACGCCGCAGCGGGAAGCGGTTCTTTCCGGTGAAGAACGCTGACCTGTGGCGCAAGCTTGATCGCCTCGTCGCTAGCCACGATGTTGCCTTCCACTGGGTGGAGGGACACGCTGGGAACAAGGAGAACGAGCGCTGCGATGAGCTCGCGCGGGCAGCGATATCGAAGGGGGAGTAGTGGCGAAGATCTATGTAACATGTCGCGTGTTTGCAGATGAGATAGACCGGCTGCGTGAAGCCGGACATGAAGTCATAATGCGCAGTCAGGAAGGGCCGATAGGGCGTGATGACTTGCTAGGGCACATCAGTGATATTGATGCCCTAATCTGCCTTCTCTCCGACATTATCGATGCACAGGTGATTACTTCTTCTCCACACTTACGGATTATTGCCAACCTCGGCGTCGGTTACGATAACATCGACGTTCCCACCGCGCGAGAAAGAGGGATCGTCGTCACAAACACACCCGGCGCTCTCACTGAGACAACTGCAGATCTCACCTTTGCCCTCCTCCTTTCGGCTGCACGGAGAATCGTGGAAGGGGATCAGTACGTGCGCGATGGGAAGTTTCTCGGGTGGGAGCTATTGCAGAAACATCTCGGCCAAGATGTGTTCGGTAAGACACTCGGCATTGTCGGGATGGGACGGATCGGAACTGCGGTTGGCCGCCGTGCGCATTTTGGATTTGGGATGAGCGTTTTCTATCGCAGCCGTCACCGAAACATTGGTGCAGAACAGGAACTTGGAGCACAATACACATCGTTTGAGGAAATCCTCAAGAAGAGCGATTTCATCTGCTTGCACACGCCGCTCACGCAAGAGACGCATCACCTGTTCGATCGAAACGCCTTCCGCATGATGAAGAAAAGTGCAATCTTAGTGAATGCTGCTCGCGGCCCGGTTGTTGACGAGGAGGCACTTGTCTGGGCTTTGGAATCCGGGCAGATCGCCGGAGCAGGAATCGATGTCTATGAGCACGAACCCAAGATCCATCCGGGATTGCTCAAACTAAAGGAACGGGTTGTCCTCGCCCCGCACCTTGGAAGCGCCACTGTGGAGACGCGTCGGGCACTAGCGAAGATCGCTGTCGACAATGTCCTGTCAGTCTTGGCAGGTAACCCGCCGCTAACACCCGTAGACTAAGAAGAAGATTATCAACAGGCAGAGTGCCTCTTGCCCTTGCTTTGTCAATCACCGGCTTGGGAAGAGTGAAGCCAATCTTTGCCGCTACCTAGACGTCCAGAACTAGTTGTTTTGTCGCTTGATTGTTTGTAAAACGCGTATAGGCAAAGGCTAAACCAATATCAACAAGATCTCGCGTCTTTCATCACTCTTGTAACAGGCTTGTCATAGTTGTTATCGGCCTTCTTATCCCTCGTTTCTTGCCTTTCTCAACCGTTCGTTGACAAGCCAGGATTCACCTGCTATCATTTAGCAAACAGTATAAGAGAGTGCTAAGAATGGAGAACACGCTTCCTGAAAGGCAACGACTGATACTAAAGGAGATTGTCGATCGCTACATACGGCTTCGAGAGCCGGTGTCATCGCGAATGATCCTCGATGACTATGGCCTCTCTGTCAGTTCTGCAACAGTGCGCAACGACATGAATGATCTGGAAGAGGCAGGCTACATCGAGAAACCATACGCTTCTTCCGGTCGCATTCCGACCAAGAAAGGATATCGATTCTTCGTCGATTGGCTCATTGATCTATCCGACCTGACGAAGAAGGAGCGCATGGAAGTCGTGGAGGCATATGAGGTGCGATGCCTTGAGGTAGGAGAGACGATGCGGCAGACTGCCTTCCTCCTTGGAAACATCACCGGGTATGCTGGTTTCGTCATTCCACCGCGCCCGGAGGAGACACGTCTTGATCGGGTAGTGCTGGCTAGAATGGGACCGCAAACGGTTCTATTAGTGATTGTGTCCGATATCGGGATCGTCGAACACGGCCTGGTTTCGCTCGATGATGACATCTCGCAAAGCGAGATAGAGCGAATAATGGAGGTTATCAATACAGAGCTGCATGGGGCATCTCTCGATGCAGTGCGCGGTTTGACATTGCAGGACCGCTCCGACGGGTGGTACGAAAGGCCGGTTCGGCAAGCCCTGCTCGTTCTTGGGCGCTTGCTTGAACGGCGTTCTGCTAAGCATCTGTACTTCGAGGGGGTATTGAACCTCGTCTCTGACCTGCAGCGATCGGTCCCTGATCAGGCAATGGATCGCTTTGCTGGGCTCATTCGTGCGGTGCAAGATGAGGATGCGTTTGTTGAAGAGATATACAGGGAGCGTGGAGACAAAGATGGTCTCGTAGTCTCCATTGGCAGATTACACCGCAAAGGACTGGAGGAGTTCAGTGTAATAACATCTGGATATCGTCCGCACGGTGGGGTAACGGGCCTAATCGGACCGGTATGGATGAACTATGGACGGGCGATGTCAGCGCTCAGCTACATTGCCAATCGGTTGGAGACAATACTCGTCTCATCCTGCCCACGTGACCTATCAGAGGGAGTAAAAGAATGACTAAGAAGGATAAGAAGCTACACGAGCAAGGCGTTGAAATTAAGGAAGAGCAAGCGCAACCCTCCGAACATGGCGAGAGCAGGGTTTCTCCAAGCGAACAACTTGCGGCGAAAGACGAAGAGATTCGTTCGTATGTGGATCGCTTGCAGCGGATGCAGGCAGAGTTTGAGAATTACAAGAAGCGCATGCTGCGAGAGATGGCTCAAATTGAAGAGCGGATCATCGATCGAGAGATCCTCGACTTCATCCCGCTCTACGATAACTTGCAGCGTGCGTTCGCTAATTACTCGGACGAGACAGACGCTGCATCCTTCGTCGCTGGGGTAGAGAAGATCTTTGCCCAATTCGATCAGATCCTGAAGGGAAAGGGAGTGACCGCAATCCCATCAGAGGGGGAGATGTTTGATCCCACCAAGCATGAAGCTCTCCTAAGCGTGGAGAGCTCTGAAGAGAAGAACACGATCCTTGAGGAGTTCGAACGGGGATATGAGAGGAACGGGCGCGTCCTTCGCCCATGCAAGGTAAAGGTTAGTAAGGGAGTACAAGATACTGAGGAGAGAAAGGAGGAATCATGAAAGAGAAAATTATCGGAATAGATCTTGGAACGACAAATTCATGCGTTGCTGTGCTCGAAGGGGGTTCAGCAGAAGTGATCCCCAACGCTGAGGGGGAGCGAACAACTCCATCGGTTGTTGCGTTTACCGACTCCGGCGAGCGACTCGTGGGACGGCTGGCCAAACGCCAAGCGATCACCAACCCCAATCACACCATCGCCTCGATCAAGCGCAAGATGGGGACTGACTATCAGGTGAAGATCACCATCGACGGTAAGGAGACAAAGTACTCCCCGGAGCAGATCTCGGCAATGATTCTGCAAAAGATGAAAAAGGACGCTGAAGACTACTTGGGAACGAAGGTGAATAAGGCGGTGATCACCGTCCCAGCGTACTTCAACGACACGCAGCGCCAGGCGACAAAAGATGCTGGGTCTATCGCCGGGCTGGAAGTGATGCGTATTATCAACGAACCAACCGCCGCGTCGCTGGCCTATGGCCTGAATAAATCGAAGGAACAGACGATCCTTGTCTACGACCTTGGGGGTGGGACATTTGATGTCTCCATCCTGGAGATTGGGGACGGCGTCTTCGAGGTGGTAGCGACCGACGGTGACACGCAGCTCGGTGGTGATGATTTTGATCACTTGATCATGGACTGGCTCGCAGACGAGTTCCGCAAGGACACCGGGGTCGATCTGTCCAAGGATCCAAGCGCAATGCAGCGGCTGAAGGACGCCTCCGAAGCGGCGAAGATGGAGCTCTCCAGCCGCATGGAGACGACGATCAACTTGCCGTATATCACTGCTGACGCAAGCGGCCCGAAGCACTTGGAGCAGAAGCTGACGCGCGCTAAGTTCGAACAGATGATCGATGACCTGCTGCAGAGGACGGTTAAGATCGTCGACAACACCCTGCGAGAAGGGAAGAAGACCAAGGACGATATCGATCAGGTTGTCCTTGTCGGTGGATCGACGCGCATCCCGCGGGTGCAGGAGTTAATATCCGAGCGCATCCCTGGAAAGATCAACCGTGAAATCAACCCCGATGAGGTTGTCGCTGCTGGTGCGGCGATCCAGGGTGGGGTCCTTGCCGGAGACGTGGACGACATTGTCCTGCTAGACGTTACCCCGTTAACGCTTTCGATCGAGACCTTAGGCGGCATCGCTACCCCGCTGATCGAGCGAAACACGACGATCCCCACGGAGAAGACGAAGACGTTCACTACCGCAGAGAACAATCAGCAGAGCGTGGAGATCCACGTGGTGCAAGGTGAGCGCAAGATGGCTGCAGATAACAAGTCACTCGGCAAGTTTCAGCTTACTGGTCTACCGCCGGCCCCGCGCGGTGTCCCACAGATCGATGTCACATTCAGCATCGACGCTAACGGGATCCTCAATGTAACGGCAAAGGACAAGGCAACCGAGAAGACTGCTTCGATCACGATCACCGAATCCTCGCGCTTGGATGATGCGGAGATCGAAAAGATGCGCCGCGAGGCGGAGGAACACGCCGAAGAGGACAAGAAGCGTGCCCAAGAGGTAGAGGTGCGCAATCAGGCCGATCAACTGGCCTACGCTGTGGAGAAGAGCCTTTCCGACCTTGGGGAGAAGGTACCGCAAGAGAAACGAGGGCAGATTGAGGACCAAGTCCGCCGGTTGCGGGAGAAACTTTCGCAGAACGCGTCCACGGATGAGATCAAAGCGGCGATGGATGAGCTCTCCAAGAGCTCCCAGGAACTGGCTGAGCAGGCGTACAAGCAAGAAAGCGCGGGCGGCAATACGGCATCTGGTGCTGATAAATCCGCACCGAGCGACAAGTCCAGCTCTGATGATGACGACGACAGCGGATACGTCGATGCGGAATACGAGGATAAGTAACAGGTGTAAAAGGGGATAGCGTGGCCAAACGCGATTATTACGAAGTGCTTGGGGTTTCGCGAGATGCCAATCCCGAGGAGATCAAGCGCGCCTATCGGAAGAAGGCGAAGGAACTCCACCCGGACAAGAACCCGGACGCACGCGCCCAGGCTGAGGAGAAATTTAAGCGAGTAGCGGAGGCCTATGAGGTCCTTTCAGATCCGGACAAACGGGCACAGTATGATCGCTATGGCCACGCGGGCCCGGCGCAGGGATTTAACTTCGGGCAAACCGACTTTAATCGGGCACGGCAAGCATACTCCGAGTTTGGTTTCGGAGGAGTGGAGGACATCTTCGATCTCTTCTTCCGCCAGGGTGGCGGGGCACGCTCTGCAACTCGCACGCAGCGCGCATCGCAGGGAGAGGACATCGAGTACAAGCTGCGGATCACTCTGGGAGACGCTGCCACCGGCACGAAGATGAAGATCACCGCACCGCGACTCGTCACCTGCGATGTCTGTCACGGGAGCGGAATGGAACCGGGAACATCGAAGCGCAAGTGTCCTACGTGCCACGGCCGGGGACAGATCGAATACCGTCAGCAGAGCCTCCTTGGAAGCTTCGTAAACGTCAGGGTCTGTCCCGAATGCAAAGGGACCGGGGAGATCATTGAGAACCCTTGTCACCACTGTCACGGAACTGGGAGGGTGAAGGAGAAGAGCAAGATCTCGATCACCGTTCCTGCTGGTGTCGATAGCGGGTCACGCCTGCGGCTCAGGGAACAAGGAAACGTTGGGCCAAACGGCGGACCAGCCGGTGATTTATACATCGTAATCGAGGTCATCCCCGATCCACGTTTTAGGAGAGAAGGGCGCGACATTCACTCTACGGTGAACGTGCACTACCACGAGGCTGTTCTGGGAACGAAGGTGAAGGTCGATACACTGTGGGGACATGAGACGATCTCTATCCCGGCTGGAACACAACCAGGGGCAATCATTCGTCTGCGCGGGAAAGGAATGCCCGATTTGCATAGATCGGGACGAGGAGATCACTTTGTTAAGGTAAGAGTTATCGTTCCCAAGAAACTCTCCGCAGCGCAACGCCGCGCTGTGAAAGAATTGGCAAAGGCCTTCCCGGCAAGCAATGGTGGCACCTAAGCTGAACCGCTGATCTCCAGCAGCACTTCCTTGATCAGTTCGATTGCCCGCCGGCGATGGCTGATCTTGTTCTTCTCATCCATCGTCATCTGGGCCAGCGTGCACGTGTACCCATCGGGAACAAACAGCGGATCGTATCCAAACCCGTTGCTTCCTGCCGGAGACTCTACGATCTTCCCGGTGAGAACCCCCTGACGCACGTACTCTCGCCCATCCATAAGGCGCAGTGAGACAACGATGACGAAGCGCGCACTTCGGTCAGTGATGTCGAGCATCCGCTCAAGTAGGAGAGCGTTGTTGCGTTCATAGTCGACGGGTTCTCCAGAGTAGCGTGCCGATCTGACTCCCGGCTCTCCTCCGAGAGCATCAACTACCAATCCAGCATCGTCAGCAAGGACCGAGAGGCCGGTCTCTCTTGAGATTGCGCGTGCCTTTAGGAGTGCGTTGTCGCGAAACGTCTCTCCATCCTCTTCTACCTCGGAAAACGGGACGTCGGAAACAGAGAGGAGCTCCAAGCCTTTCACATCGGCCAGGAGCTCCCGTAATTCTCTAATCTTTCCTTTGTTCCTCGTCCCAAGGAGGAGAATCATTCAGTGACAACAGGGCGCAGGTTCAGCTCATCAGCAAGGTGGCACTTGACGAAGTGCTCACCACCGAGGTCGCGGTAGATCGGCTCCTCTGTCTTGCAGATGTCCTTTGCGTATTGGCAACGCGGATGGAAGTAGCATCCAGACGGCGGGTTGACCGGGCTTGGAACGTCACCTTGAAGGATGATCCGCTCTACATTGTAGTCCGGATCAGCAATTGGTACTGCTGACATCAACGCCTCGGTGTAGGGGTGCTTCGGGTTTCCGAATAACTCTTCTGTCGCTGCAAGCTCGACGATCTTCCCGAGGTACATGACCGCCACTCGATCGCTGATGTGCTTGACCACTGAGAGATCGTGCGCCACGAACAGATACGTGAGGCCAAATTCCTCCTGCAAGCCCTCCAACAGGTTCAACACCTGTGCCTGAATCGAAACGTCAAGCGCGGACACAGGCTCGTCAGCGACGATAAGTTGCGGATCGAGTGCCAATGCACGTGCAACACCGATGCGCTGTCGTTGTCCGCCGGAGAATTCGTGTGGATAGCGCTTCATGTGATCTGGCTTTAGGCCAACGGCAGCCAGGAGCTCGCGAACTCTCTCCTCACGCTCTTGCCCCCTAGCGATCTTGTGCACAAGGAGAGGCTCTCCCACGATCGAACCGACAGTCATACGTGGGTTAAGTGAGGAATACGGGTCCTGGAAGATAATCTGCATATCGCGGCGCAACGCCTTCAGCACCTTGTGAGACGCCTTGGCGACATCGACTTCCTTGTAACCGCCGTCTGTGCCAAGCTTCTTACTCTTAAAACGGATTTCTCCGGCCGTTGGCTCGATCAGGCGAAGGATCGAGCGGCCTGTCGTCGTCTTTCCGCAACCGCTCTCGCCGACCAAACCAAGTGTCTCTCCCTCTTTGATGTACATATCGACGCCGTCGACCGCTTTTACCTGCGCCACGACACGCCGCAATAGCCCCTTACGCACCGGAAAGTGCTTCTTCAGGCCTTTAACGTCCAGTAGAATGTTGTCAGAAGACAAGCGCAATCACCTCTCTACGTATATAGCCAGCAGGAGACCAGGTGGCCAGGAGTTATCTCTTTGAGCGTTGGTACCTGTGTCTTGCAGATGTCCATCGCATGCGGACACCGCGGTTCAAACCCACAACCTTCAGGAACATCGAATGGATCAGGAACCACACCCTTAATCGGGACGAGACGCTCTTTTTTCGTCGTCGTAAGGGACGGAATGGAGTTCATCAACCCCTCTGTATACGGGTGTTTGGCGTTGTGGAAAATCTCGCGTACCGACGCCGACTCAACGATCTTTCCCAGATACATGATCACAACATCATCGGCCATGCCAGCGATTACCCCAAGATCATGCGTGATAAACTGGATCGATGCCTTAAAATCACGCCGCAGGTCGTTCATCAGGTCGAGCACCTGCGCCTGAATCGTTACATCGAGTGCTGTCGTCGGTTCATCGGCAATCAACAGGGAAGGGTTGCACGATAGAGCCATGGCGATCATCGCTCGCTGTCTCATACCACCAGAAAGCTGGTGCGGGTACTCGTCGACCCGCTGCTCCGGTACAGGGATCCCCACTGAGTGAAGCATTTCAATCGCCTTCTGCCGCGCCTGGTGTTTGTTCAAGTGTTGGTGAAGAATGATCGCTTCCATGATCTGGTTTCCGATGGTGTACACCGGATTCAGGGAGGTCATCGGCTCCTGAAAGATCATTGCGATCTCGTTACCGCGGATTGATCGGTATTTGTGCCCCTTAGGGTTCAGTTTTGTAAGGTCAGTCTCTTTACCATTCTGGGAGTAGATGATCTCGCCTGCTGCTATCTTTCCTGGCGGGCTCTGAACGAGGCCCATTACGGACAGAGCAGTCACCGACTTTCCGCATCCACTCTCGCCGACTACCCCAAGTGTCTTTTCCGGTTCGATGGTAAAATCGACACCATCCACCGCTCGCACTACACCATCTTCGGTGTAGAAGTACGTCTTAAGTCCTCTTACATCGATTAGCGGCACCGATCTTCCCTCCTTGTACAGACGATCTACATAGTCGAAAGAATAAACCCGAGAAACAGGAATACCCCTGCCAGGATAGAAGTGGCAGTACGCTTCGGGTCCCTTGTTTCATCGCGTCCGAATACAGTACTGGACATTCCAGAACCAAATGCACCACCAAGCCCGGAATGCTCGCTCATTTGAAACAGGATTAGTCCCATCATGGCAAAGCAATCCATGAAGAACACGCCCTCTAGGATTATTCTCAACATGCGATATCTTTCCCTCTCTTCGTAATTGTCGCGCCGGTAAGTTTCTTGACGCACTAGCGGTGGATTATAGCACGAAACTGTCGCATGCACAAAGAATGTGCTTTCTTGCACCCGAGCTCGGGTTTCCTTATGCTGTATCATCGATATCGGGTACTTACGACAGGAGGCAGCATTGCGTAAAGTGATCGTGGTAACTGGTGGGGTGATCTCTGGACTTGGGAAAGGGGTCGTTGCCGCGTCGATCGCCCTGCTATTTAAGCTGAGTGGATATCATGTAAACCTACAGAAGATTGATCCGTACGTGAACTTGGATGCGGGAACGATGAATCCTTACGAGCACGGTGAGGTATTTGTAACGCGCGATGGGAAGGAGACCGACCTGGACATCGGTCGCTACGAGCGTTTCCTCGATGAGTCTCTCTCCGCTGCCAACTACATCACCACAGGCAAGGTGTACTGGAATGTCATCCGCCAAGAACGCGCCGGTGCCTTTCTCGGTCAGACCGTTCAGGTGATCCCCCACGTCACCAACGAGATTAAGAGGCTGATCAACCTCCCCATGGAAGAGGGAGACGCGGAGATCGGCGTGATCGAGGTGGGAGGTACCGTAGGCGACATCGAGAGCCTGCCGTTCCTCGAAGCGCTTCGCCAGTTAAAGGATGACCTACCGCGCCAGGACACGTTCTTTATTCACCTCACACTACTGCCACACCTAGCGAGCACCGATGAAATCAAGACGAAGCCAACGCAACACAGCGTAAAAGAACTGCGCGCCATCGGTATCCAACCCGATGCCATCGTCGCTCGCTGTGATCGTGCTCTTTCTGATTCGGTGAAGAAGAAGATTGCTCTGTTCTGCGATGTGAGGGAGGATAATGTCATCGGGGATCCTGATCTGTTCACGATATACGATGTCCCGTTGCTCTTTGCTGACCAAGGTGTCGATCGCCTGATCGCAAGAGGGCTGGGGTTAAACGACCGTGTTGCGCAGATCGATAGGTGGAGAGAGCTCGTCTCGGTTCTGCATTCACCACAGAAGAAGGTGCATATCGCCATCGTCGGTAAGTACGTTGAGCTCACGGACTCATACATCAGTATAAAAGAAGCTCTCATACATGCTGGGATGCACTTGAATACACAGGTAGACATTTCCTGGATTTCAGCGGAGGAGATAACGAGCAAGGGTGAAGCAGAGCTGTTGCGAGGAATGGACGGCTTGTTGATCCCGGGAGGTTTTGGAGATCGCGGTGTAGAGGGAAAGATCGAAGCAATTAAACACGCGCGCGAAACGGGAATGCCGTTCTTCGGGATCTGTCTTGGCCTTCAGTGCGCAGCGATTGAGTTTGCACGCGACGTGCTCGGGCTAACGCAGGCAAACAGTTCTGAGTTCGATCCCCATACCCCAGATCCAGTGATCGACATCATGACAGAGCAGACAGCTGTTACCGACAAAGGTGGAACGATGCGTTTGGGCGAGTATGAGGCTATCTTGAAGGAGGGATCAATTAGCAAGTCGTGTTACGCGAAGGAACACATCTATGAACGTCATCGCCATCGCTACGAATTTAATACCGCTTATAGAGAACGTTTCGAGGAGGAAGGAATGCACGTGGCAGCAACATCTCCCGATGGTAGGCTCGCGGAGATCGTTGAGCTCGCAGGCCATCCCTGGTTTGTCGGTGTACAGTTTCACCCGGAGTTTCAGTCGCACTTCCTCTCGCCACACCCGCTGTTCACCGGTTTTGTGAAGGCATGTCTCGAAAACGGATCCTCATCCTCGTCGTCCTGATCGGGGGCATGATCGCTGTATGGCTATTGCTGTCATCGCCTGCTCCCAAGAGATCACGAGCGTTGTCACAAGCGCGTGGTATTTCCCTCTTTGGCTACGATAAACAGGGCAGAACCACGTGGGCCCTGCATGCAGAACAAGGAGACACAAAAAAAGGAGAAGACAGCACTCTAACTGGTGTCTCGCTTAGCTTCCTCTCTGATAAGAAAGTTGAAGCAAAAGCAAAGTGCGATACTCTCTCCTACTCAGGTGATAAGGCTACTCTCACTGGAAATGTTACACTCAGCGAAGATGAAAGAATACGCCTTGTGACACAGAGGGCCGATTGGAATACGACAGCGAGGGAGATCAGTGCATCGGACGTGACAATAGAGGTGCAATCCGGATCAATTACCGCTCCGCAGTTTCGTTACCAGACAGATGATCGAAGGGCGATCATGAGCGGAGGGGTGAAGGCCTCACTTACTGGGGCACTCCCTCTGACAGTCAACGGGGATAAGGCAGATGCGCATGCCGACTTGATCACCATAGAAGGAAATGTGCGCGTACACGTGCGTGACGAGATCTACACCGCAGATAACCTTGAGTACTCATCAACAGACGATGTTGCTACGCTCTCTGGTGGTGTGGTCGGCACGTTTTCTCACGGGGAGATCACTGCAGGTAAACTTGTCATCGGCAAAGATGAAACATCTGCTAGTGGCAGCGTCCACATCAGCCTTAAGAGCGGATTCTTCGGAGGTTCGTAATGGCACTTGAGGCGCAGGGCCTTATGAAAAAGTATGGTCAGCGTCGTGTCGTCGATGGCATAAGCCTTGCTGTTGAACCTGGCAGGATTATCGGTCTGTTGGGCCCAAACGGCGCTGGCAAGACGACCACTTTTCACATGATGATCGGGTTCATTGCCGCTGATGATGGACGGATATTGCTCCATGGCAAGGACATTTCCCGTTTTCCATTTTACAAACGTGCACGCCTTGGAATTGGCTATCTTCCACAAGAACCCTCCGTCTTCACGCGCGCCACCGTTGAAGAGAACCTTAACCTCGTGTTGGAACGTGAAGAAAAGACTAGACGGACGGAACTATGCAAGGAAATTATGCGAGAGTTTGATCTGGAGAAACTAAGGACGCGGCTGGCGGGAAGCCTATCTGCCGGGGAGCGAAGGCGCCTGGAAATCGCGCGTTGCCTGGCCACCGATCCCTCATTCATACTCCTTGATGAACCATTCTCTGGGATTGATCCGATCTCCATTGCCGACCTGCAAAACCATGTGATGGCCTTGCGCGAGCGTGACATCGGCCTTGTGGTGACAGATCACAACGTGCGCGATACGCTCTACATTACCGACTATGCGTACCTGATGAACGAAGGGCGGATAATCACCGAGGGTGCGCCGGAAGAGATCGTCAACGATCCTCTTGCTCGTCGTTTTTATCTGGGAGAGAGGTTTCGGGCATAGTCCGCTTGTACAGCTTGCGAGCGAAGATGAAGATTAGAAACCCGGCGATGAGCACCGCGCTGATCACGTGCGCCGCCCGGATTGGTCCGAGCCACAGGCTGTCCCCACGAGTAAAGCTGACAATCGATCGATCGATCGAGTAGAGAATGAAGTACAGCGACGTCAAGAATCCGTCCTTGTAGCCCCGCTTCCGCAGCCGCCACAAGAACGCGAAAATCATTAAGTTAAGGATCATCTCGTAGATCATCGATGGGTGCGTCGCCTGCCCAGGGTAGGCCATTCCCGCTGGCGACGTGGGTGGAAAGTGGATCCCCCAAGGAAGTGTGGTGGGAACGCCGTAGGCGTCTCCGTTCATCAGATTCCCAATGCGGCCGATCGCTTGGCCGAGGATCAGGGCAAGGGAGATGGAGTCCGTGAGTGCCCAGAAGCGGATTTTCTTCCAATGTGAAAACAGGAATACGGCGATGATCCCGCCGATCACCCCACCGTGGATCGCCAGCCCTCCCTGCCATATCTTCACGATGTCCGCCGGGTGAGCCCCGTAATACCCCCACTGAAAGGCGACGTAGTAGATTCGCGCCCCGATGATCGCCGCCGGGATCATCCACAGCAGCAGATCGAGGAGGTCATCGGTTGATACTAGTTTCCCGGTTGCCCCGCAGACCATCTTCTTGCGCTTAACCTCACGCGAAAGAATGAATAGGCCGAGTGTAATAGCGATCACATACATCAGCCCGTAGTAACGTATGGTGATTGGTCCAAGTTGTACAAGAATTGGATGCATGATTTCCCCTCACGTAGCGATATGATTATAAGTATATGCTGACCTCACGCACTAGGAAAGCTCTATTAGGAATCGTTGCTGGAGCGAGCATGGCACTGGTCATGCCAGGGCTCCCGCTTGGCATGGCATCGTTTATCGCGCTCATTCCCTTCTTGTTTTTGTTGGAGAATGGCGGCGGATTCCTTCCTTCCTACATCTGTGGATTTGTCTTCTTCCTCATCAACCTCAGATGGCTGTTTACGTTGACCCGTTTCGATACACTGGCGATTCCCGGTGTTCTTCTTCTCTTTGCATATCTTGCCGTCTTCTTCGGCCTGTTCGGTCTGATCCTTGGCGCGATAAGGAAGAAGTGGGGACACGATTCATCGCTCCTGATAGTCTTCCCTGTGCTATTCACGCTCTTTGAGATCTTGCGCAATGTCGGGCCGTTGGCTCTTGGCTTCTCATCGCTTTACCAATCACTCTATTCGTATCCCGTGCTCATACAAATAGCAGCATATCTTGGGCCGTGGAGCCTCACCGCGGTGATAGCTTTTGTGAATGTTGCGCTCTATCTTGCAATTCGCAGGAAGAAGGCTCTATTCGCTATCCTCGCTGCCGGGGTGATTTCGATATTGCTCCTCTTCTCGCTACTTCCGGTTAACGATGATGGCATGCAGACGAAGGTTGCGATCGTTTCCTCACAGGTATCCCAGGAGGAGAAGCTCGACGATCGAAATCTCTTTCCTCTTCTCGATCGCTACATCTCTCTCGGGTGGGATGCGGCGGCACGTGATCCTGATCTGATAGTGTTTCCCGAATCGATCCTCCCCGGTTACATCCTGCGTGACGATCGGCTCCTCCCACAGTTTACAACTTTAGCGAAGAAGGCACAGGCAGAGATCCTCTTTGGGACCGGTGACTACGTGCACGGGAAGATCTATAACAGCGTTGCTGCCATCACGCCACGTGGAGGTCTTGTCGGAACGTAC
Organism: Candidatus Bipolaricaulota bacterium; assembly: GCA_027007005.1. Lineage (GTDB taxonomy): Bacteria > Bipolaricaulota > Bipolaricaulia > UBA7950 > UBA9294 > M55B144. The sequence goes on from JALTFO010000024.1 coordinate 25,632, forward strand.
GACATGGTCCATCCCGTACCGTTTGGTGAATATATCCCCGGGAGGAATCTGTTGGAGAGGATCGGGCTGAAGCACTTTATCGATTCCTTCTTACCGCAGGAAGTCACGCAAGGGAATTCATACGATCCCCTTGCTGGTGTGGGAACGCCGATCTGCTTTGAATCAACCTTCTCTGCACCGAGCCACGAGTTTGTCAGAAACGGCGCATCTCTACTCGCAGTAGTGACTAACGACGCCTGGTTTGCTGGTAGCTCAGAGCTTCCCGCTCACTTCGCCTGTGCGGTATACCGCGCGGTGGAGACGCGCCGCTATCTCCTGCAAGCAGCAAATGGTGGAGTATCGGGCGTGATCGATCCGCACGGGAGGATCATCGCCTCGCAGGAGGCGGAAGGGACTCTCTCGGCAAGAGTGAAACGATTGACCGGTGAATCGTTCTATACCCGTTACGGTGAGTTACCGCTCTATCTGTTGTTTGCAGTTGGTATCTTGATCGCAGGAATAGTGGAAGTGCGAGAAAAGAATAAGGGGCGGGGATAGTCCCCGCCCCTCGCGCTTGGTTCTACCGTTTTGCTGCTGGCATTGTGCTGTTATAAGTTGTTGAACTAGTCAGCTGAACGACCGCGCCGACTGGATCAGTATCAGTGGCGACGAACAGGACCTTGTACAGATTCACGACGCCACCGTGGTCTCTGGCAAAGACGAGCCCTGATCCGTCTTCCAACCAGTACGGGGAGAACTCAGCATCAGTTGTAGTGATGCCGCTGTTTGTCACGTTGTACTCCGCATCGACGTAGTCCCCCAACGTCTTGACGTTGCTACCGTCTGCGTCCATCACGTAGATGTTGATCGTCCCAGCGTCCTTATCTGTGGAGAAGGCAATCTTCAATCCGTCCGGCGACCATGCGGGCCTCGATATCCCGGCTCCAGCGGGGAGGTTGAGCGCGGTGCTAACAGTAACTCCCGAAGAAGCGTCACCGTAGTGATCTGCTGTTCCTGTTGTCGGGTATAGCGGAGCGTCTGTTCCGCCATGGCGCTTCCAAATTGTCGTGCCGCCTGCACTATTGGTCCTGACAAACAAGAGATCATCAGACACGGGCGAGTATGCTGGCGCCCAGGATGGAGTCTGTGTGATCAGCGCTGTGCCAATGCCTGGCACCGTCGGGTCCATTTTGTAGATCCTCCAGGTCGCAGCGGACGGTGTCTGAGTGGTATCCGCATTCGACGCGTAGGCAATCCACGAGCCATCACTTGACCAACTGGGCTGGATCTGGTTCGATGCAGTCTGAGTAGTGAGTTGGGTTTTGCTTAGTCCAGTCACTGCTACTTTCCAGATATTCCAGACACCACCGTGCCCTGCGGCATAGGCGATTTTGTCGCGTGTTCCTTTGACTAGATCTGGGAACAACTCATCGTCTCCCGTATTTACCACGGCAGCCGCTCCGCTCCCGTCGGCCACCATCCTCCAGATGTCGTAGTTGCCAGCGTTGTCGGTGGCATAGGTGACCATCGCCGGGCCGATCGTGACTGTTCCAGTAGTCATCCCGGTCCTGCCGTCACCGTTGATGACGGTGAGGGTTACAGTGAACGTCCCCGCTTTCATATACGGGTGTGACAGATTATCATCGACGTTGGTACCGGTGGCATGATTAGATCCATCGCCGTAGTCGAGATCGTAGCTAACGATGACTCCATCCGGAGCGTTTGACTGACTCATGTCGAAGTTGACCGTTACCGGTGGTTCATTGTCGTTAGCCGGTTTGTTGATTGTAAGCAGTGCGATCGGCGCCTGTCCGAAGAATCCCCGGCAGGCAGCGAGCCCCACCATGAGGCCGATCAGCAACAGTGCTGTAATGAGGATCTTCCTTTTTCCTCGCCCAGCCGTCTTTCCCGTTGCAGGCATTTTTAAAACCTCCTTATCAGCAAGCGCTTCTCTTCTATAGAGTGCTGTCTTGATCATCAGTTTACAGCCTACACACCATTTTATACGACGGACTCCGGCCAATGGCAAGGGGCAGGTTCGTCCGGGGAGAAGGTGACCGATGTCGAGGACGAAACATTTCATGGATGATGGGTGTATAGTAGAGCGGAGGAGGGCGAAGCGTGTATCACGTTCAGGATGAGGTGAGTCTATTGAGAGCATCACTTGCGGGAGAGACCGGTGCGTGGGGCGAGATCGTCGTGCGCTACAAGGAGGCCGTTTTCGGTCTCTGCCTCGGTTTCCTGCGTAACCGCGCCGACGCCGAGGACCTCACTCATGATGCATTCATCCGCGCATACACGAACCTGCATCGCTACAAGTTGGAGAAGAAGTTCTCAACTTGGCTGTTCACGGTTGCGTCTAACCTGTGCCGAAATAGGCTTCGCTACAGGCGCTACCACCCAGTGATCGCGCCTCCAGATTACGTCAACGGCGGAAACGATCCAGCACACATCGTGGCATCCGAGGATAGATCAAACGCAGTGCGGCGAGCAATCGATCGGCTGCCAATAGCGTACCGTTCTCCGCTCGTGTTGCGCTACTACAATGAGCTTTCATACAAGGAGATCGCGGAGGTGCTCTCCCTACCGGAGGGAACAATCAAGACGAGGATTCATCGCGGAAAGTTGCTTCTAAAACAGGACATGGAAAAAGACGGGGTGGTCTATTATGAGAGTGGATAACCTAGATCAAGAGCTCTCAGAGACGCTGCATGAGGAAGTGAGGGAAGAGGCGTACCGCATCGATCGACTGGAAGAGCGAGTCGTTTCGGAGATAGAGGGACGCACTCCGAGAAAGGGCATACTTGATCTTTTCCGAAGGATGCTTGCCCCATCGCGCGGCGCACGTATTGGACAACTGGCGACGGTTGGGCTGACAGCGATTGTCTTCCTGACGCTGGGCATGTTCCTTGCTGGAAAGGTCACCTCTTCCCATCAAACAGTGCTTACACCGGTGATGGCAAGTGGGACCAACGGACAGAACGAGGTGTTATTCGTGATGCCTGCTCCTGGCGCGCACAGTGTCAGTGTTGTCGGAAACTTCAACGGCTGGGAGGCGACCCCCCTTACCGATAAGAATGGTGATGGAATATGGACAGCGAGCATCCCTCTCCCCGATGGACGCTACGAATATGCGTTCGTAGTCGATGGTCATTGGTGGGGCCAGGATCCACTTGCTGATGGATATGTCCATAGCTTCGGAGAATACAACTCCGTACGCTACGTGGGACAGGTAGGAGGAGGGGCATGAGACGCTTGCTGATAGTTTTCTGCTTTGGTTTGTTGCTCGTCACAAGTTCCATTCTTGCAAATGCGAACCCGACAGAAAACGATGTTCATCAGGCACTCGTTGCTCTAACACCAGCACACGCCGATAAGATCATGAAAGCGTTCTCGCTGGGGATATCGCAGGGAAGGTTGGAAGTGGCAGGGGCACTTCACTTGATTAATAGATTGATCAACTACGATGGAGAACAGGGGAATAAGGAAGGAATTCTTCTTGTAATCGCCCATGCACTGCAGGACGATCTGCCAGCAGAGATGCTCGTGGAGAAGGCAGAAGAAGGGATGGCTCGTAGTATTCCGCTGGGGTTGATTCTAAGCGGAGAAAAAGGGCAACCGCCGATACTTGGACTATCGCAGCGTGAGTACTTGCTTAGTGCAACGCGTGATACTCTTTACTCAAAAGGAATCTTCAGCGCCCCTGCTGGAGCAAAGGCTGTCTCACAGTCGCTTCCGCTCCCTCGCTTCGATACACTAGTAAGCGAAATTGCCGACTCACTGTCAGACTATGTGGAGTCAGGAGGAAGCCCGCTTGAGGGGCATCTTCTCTATCAACAGGTGAGCAACCGACTTACCGATCTTGCCAGTCTGAAAGTACCAATCATACCGCCCGAAGATGCACAGCTTGTTCTGGAACGGGTATCTCCAGCGGATTTGACGACCGTTGTGCTTAAGATTTTCCAATAAAAGGAGGAAGTATGACTAAACGAACAGCAATCGTCCTTGCCCTCGTAGCGCTTATGGCGCTTGTTGGCATTACATCTGTGGCCCAGGTGGCCCCAAAGGGGATCCTCATCAAACCACCGGATGTTGCCAGCCTGAGCGCACAGGTATGGGTTGACAAGGGCGCGTACTCTATTGGGGAGAAGATCCAGGTTCATTTCAAGGTGAATCAGGACGCCTACGTGTATATCTACGATATCGACGCGGGTGGCAAAGTGACCTTGCTCTTCCCGAACTACTACTCACAGAACAACCGCGTGAGCGCCGGTGAGCACATCCTTCCGGACTCGTCGTCGTACAACTTGACCGTCGTCCAACCGACGGGAACGGAGTACCTGCAGTTGATTGCAAGTGCTGTTCCACTAAACGTCGCACCGCAGTTTCAGATAACAATTCCGTTCCCGTTGATGGGAAGCGATCCTAACGCGTTCAAACTCCAATTACAGGGACAGCTCATGGGCGTCGTCCCCGACCCGCAGTGGGGGGAGGATTGGACCAGTTTCGAAGTTGTCTCCGGATACGCGCCGTCTTACGGAACACTTGTTATCAATTCTCTGCCAAGCGGCGCTTGGATCACGATCGATGGCACCTTTGTTGGGTACACCTCGCGCAGTACGTATGTCGCGCAAGGGTATCATCAGATCGTGGTGGGAAAGACCGGCTACGCAAGCTACAACCATGGGATATTCGTTATTGGAAATCACACACGCACGTTAAACGTTACGCTTACTCCAAACGCACCTGTGAACCAAGCGCCAACGGCGGCGTTTAACTTTACACCGACCAATCCAGTGGTTGGAGGATGGGTCCAGTTCAACGCCTCCGCATCAAGTGACAGCGATGGAACCATCTCATCGTACGCTTGGAACTTCGGTGATGGGACGACATCAACGGGAATGACCCGCTACCATCAGTTTGCGGCCCCAGGGACGTACAACGTCGTCCTCACGGTAACCGACAACGATGGAGCGACCGACACGGAGTCACACGTCATTCAGGTTGGCCCTACTAACCAGCCACCAATAGCGGCGTTCAACTTTTCGCCGACCAATCCAGTGGTTGGAGGATGGGTCCAGTTCAACGCCTCCGCATCAAGTGACAGCGATGGAACCATCTCATCGTACGCTTGGAACTTTGGTGATGGGACGACATCAACAGGAATGACGCGCTACCATCAGTTTGCGGCCCCCGGGACGTACAACGTCGTCCTGACGGTGACCGACAACGATGGAGCGACCAATACAATGACACACGTCATTCAGGTTGGCCCTACTAACCAGCCACCAATAGCGGCGTTCAACTTTTCGCCGACTAATCCAGTGGTTGGAGGATGGGTTCAGTTCAACGCCTCCGCATCAAATGACAGCGATGGAACGATCTCATCGTACGCTTGGAACTTTGGTGATGGAACGACATCAACTGGTGTTACCCGTTACCATCAGTTTATGTCTCCCGGGACGTACAACGTCGTCCTCACGGTAACCGACAACGATGGAGCGACCGACACGGAGTCACACGTCATTCAGGTTGGCCCTACTAATCAGCCACCAATAGCGGCGTTCAACTTTACGCCGTCCTCTCCGGGTGTTTCTGAGTGGGTGCGCTTCGATGGAACGGGGTCTGTTGACGCAGATGGATCCATATCATCGTATGCTTGGAACTTTGGTGATGGGAGCTCAACAGGGAGCGGAAGTGTGGTCTACCACAAGTTCGCTGCTCCTGGAACGTACAATGTTGTCCTTACGGTGGTAGATAATGACGGAGCAAGCGATACGCAGACGCATCCGCTGCAGGTTGGCCCAACGAATCAACCGCCGGTCGCCGCGTTCAACTACTCTCCGCTCTCTCCGGGAGTTGGTGAGAGCATAATTCTCGATGCTAACCCCTCATACGACCCGGACGGCACGATCGTCTCGTACGCATGGGATCTGGACAACAACGGAACGACGGACGCCACCAATAAGGCTGTCTCCGTGACCTACTACGACGTTGGTCCGCACCTTGTGCGCCTTACTGTGGTTGACAACAACGGGCTCTCCGCTTCGACGACGCAGGTGATCAATGTGGCTACCGGAGGAACACCGGGACAGCCCGCGATGGGTAACACTCCAGGGATCTTCGTGTGGGGGACGGATACGTGGCATATCACGGTGAACGCCGGTGCCGGCTGGACCAGTCCGCACAACTACCGTTTGGAGCTTAGAACCGATGGCTCATTCCAAGGAGTGAACCAATCGACGAGTGGAGGAGTTGTCCCTCTTGGGGTTATTCCTACACCGACAGAAAGCGGGAGAACGCTCGTCTTTAACGGGAGCATACAGGCGGGGAGCGCGGACTACACGTTCACTGTTTCAGGTTCCAAGAGCGTGTGGATGAGCCTGAAGCTGGACATGAACGGTGATGGGACGCTCGATGAATCGGAGAGCTTTGTGTATCTGCGGGCGATGATGGTGCATCCGCTGGTGGCTCCGTTTGTGGTGGGGCTACCGAGTGGGAGCAGTGGGCCGCTTGTACCGAGCATGAACTTCCGAGTCGGGCGTGCACTAACCTACTCAACGACCGTACGATTCATCATGTGGGTGACCGATATCAACACGCTAGAAGGACACTGAGCGATAATCAATCACGGGGCCGCCTCGCGCGGCCCCGTTTCTTTTCTTGCACTCTTGTAGTTGTTGATCTTGTGCAAATGATGGTATGATTACAGTGCAATGAAGCCCATCCTTGCTGCAATCAACTGGCAACTTGAGCACTCGGAGATCAGCCCCGCCGACTTCTTCGAAGGGCCATCTTTTTCTGCACTCGATGTTCTGTTTGTCGATCCAAGGCCCATAAGCGATCGCTGGACCTACGATCTTCCAGTGGAAAAGGATGGTGCTCGCCGGACGTACACGGATTCTGACCGCGGATTTGGCCGCGTTATTACGAAGATCTTTCACCGGCGTCGGGATGAGGCGTCCGATCTCTTGCAAAAGGCGGGAGGGCTGATCGTCTGTCGCCTCCACCCGCGTGGAGAGAGACTGGAGATTGTCAGCAAAGAGGGCGTCGAAGAGCACATCGATCGCTACAGTTGGCTTCCAAGTGTATCGCTTGTCGATAAACAGCATCAGTTGAACTTCCCTTCCAACGCTCGTTTTATCCCTCGTCGCGGAAGCGACATCGTCTTCGAGGATACGGGTACCCCATTTGAGGACTATTTGCGTCAGTTTGCGGGAAGGATCACCTACAGCGCGGTCTACCAGGACATCCTCTCCACTCCAATTGGGCGTTTCGCGACAGTTCTTGCCCGTAACCGTGTGGGGGACGTAATTGCTGCACAGATTCCATACAACGAGGGCCTCCTCGTTCTTCTCCCATCGGTTGAAAGAGTATCTCCGGCGGAAGAGGCGTTGGCTCTGATTCGTGCCGCGACGCGGGCAACGCTGCGGCCGGGGTTCTTCTCTCAGCCAGATTGGCTTCCGTCTTACCCGCTTCCAAGCGAGGATTCCCTGCGCGATGAACTAGCTGGTCTCATCAGTAGGAGGGATAAGCTCTCAGAGAAGATTGAAGAGATAACCGAGAAGTTGAGGGTGGCTACGCGCTACAAGCGCATGCTGTACACGCACGGAAGATTCAGCGTCGTCCCGGCGGTTACAGATTCGTTGCGCGTGCTTGGTTTTGAGGTGGAAGAATCAGGTAGAGATTTCATAGTACGGTGCGACGAGGGCGACGCCGTCGTCTCGGTCGCCGCGACGGACAGCGCTGCTGTTGGCCTCCCCGCTTATCGACACCTTCTCGATCACGTCGATCGAGCGCGAACGAGCGGTGAGGGACCAGAAAAAGGGATCCTCGTGGTGAGCGCCTCCTGCTCGATCGATCCCAAACGCCGACCAACTGAGTTCACACCGCAGGTCCTACGTGGGTGTAAATCACAGGGGTTCTGCCTTATCACTACATATGCACTGTACAAGATCGTTCAACGTGTCCTTGCACCTGATAAGAAACGCGGGGCCAGCGCGAAGGATCTCTCAGGAATACGCAGGGCCATCATCGAGTGTGACGGAGAGTTTCGCGGGGTATCGTAGGCGTGCCTCGTATTGTTGGTATCTCACTACTGTTCACAGTTTTAGCTGCGATTACTGCCACACTGTTCGCCTGGTTCATGCGCAAAGAGGAGCTCGGCCAGCGCATCCGCGACTACGGTCCGCAATTGCACGAAAAGAAAAGTGGAACCCCGACAATGGGGGGAATGGTCATCATAGTTCTATGGGGGATCGCTATTGGAATCTTCCATAATGATATCTCTCGAGACACACTGTTCATATTTTCAAGTGCGTTGCTCTTCGGCGGTATCGGTCTACTCGATGATCTCCTCTCGCAGATTCACAAGCGATCACTTGGCCTGTTGGCACGTCAGAAGATTCTCCTTTCTCTGTTTGTTACGCTGATTCTGTTCTTTTCCTTCCCCTCCCTATCACGCATCGCAATCTTGATTCCATTCTCGCTTGCAACATTCATCCTGCCACGAGCAGCCTTCTTCTTCCTTCTGTGTGGGGTGTTCTTATCGACGACAAACAGTATGAACCTGACGGATGGGCTCGACGGATTGGCAACCGGTACGTCGATCATCGTTCTTGTCGCGTATGTGATGCTCTTCCACGACCATGTAACGCTCGCAACTATCCTCCCGTTGATCGGGATTCTGATTGGATTTCTGTGGGTCAATACTTACCCCGCTCGCCTCTTCTTGGGGGATGTCGGCTCGTTTGCCCTTGGGGCGGTGATCGGGGCGCTCGCGCTCACCACGGGTACCTCACTCTCCCTCCCACTCCTTGCTGGGTTGCTCGTCGCGGAATCGGCATCTGTGATCGTTCAGGTAACCTACTTCAGGCTTACTGGGAGGAGGATCTTCAAGATAAGCCCATTTCACCACCACTTTGAGGCTGCGGAGGGGATCGGTTACAAGTATCTTTTACCTAATATAGAGTGGGCCGAACCAAAGATTGTAACACGATTATGGATAGCACAAGTGATACTCGCTGGGATCGGTATTCTCTCGATCTATCGCTGATTGGAGTAATGACTCTTGCAACATGAAATAAGCCCAAAGGTGACACCGAAACATGCTTTGCCGGAGGTGGGACTTGAACCCACACGAGGTGTGATCCTCACAGGATCCTGAATCCTGCGCGTCTGCCAATTCCGCCACTCCGGCGTCTCTCTCCATCAAGCAAGTTTAAGGAGAGGCTTTCACCCTGTCAAGGAAGAACCTTTTCCGCGCCGAGTGATAGAGTCTTTTAATGCTCACGCCAGGCGGGAAATTCCTCTCGGTACCTGTGAAGGCGCTCAAGGTCGAGCGTCGCTCGCAGCACCGCTTCTTCGCCACCGAGAGATGCAACGGTGACACCCCACGGATCGACAACCATGCTTCGCCCCAGAAGCCGACCGCCCGTGCCATCGCAGGCGATGACGTAGGCCTGGTTTTCCACCGCGCGCGCGTGACACAAGGCCGCCCAGGCTTCCATGCGCGTGATCGGCCATGCTGCCGGGACAACGAACACCTCAGCTCCCGCTGTGGCCATCCCAGAAAACAGCTCGGGGAAGCGTAGATCGTAGCAGATCGCTATTCCGAGTTGCGCAGAAGGCATTGCGAAGGTCGGCGCATCAGTTTCTGAGGAGAGCAAATCACGTTCCTGTGAGTGGTAAGATAGCAGGTGTGACTTGCGGTACCGGCCGATCAGGTTACCCGTCCGATCGAAGAGGGGAGAGGTATTGAAATAAATGCCATTCTCCTTTTCGATGATGCTTCCTCCAACCACGTAAGCTGATAGCAGCCGCGCTTGTCTGGCAAGGAATCTGGCCGTCTCGCCGGTCATTGTCTCCGATCTCTTCTTGTAGAGCGAGAAGTTGGAGTAGCCGAAGCGCCATAGCTCTGGAAGAACGATAAGATCTGCCCCAGAAGCCTGCCTCGCGAGGAGCTTCTCTACTCGGCTTAGACGCAGCGTATCACTCTCTTCATCGGCCCCGAGTTGCAGCAAAGCCACATCCAATAGGCCTTTATGTGTTGTTTCAACCATAGTCAACTTCAGTTTATCGAGCAATGGAATCTTGTGCAAATGAATCTTCTGAGGTGATTTGGTTTTTGCTGTGATATCTGTTACAATGGCGGACGCTTGACCATGTAATTGGGGTGATGGAAGGATGGAAGAAAAGAGACAAGTGCGGCAGTAAACCATGGTGAATGGGGGTGGCCATGATTGACCTCAAGGATTTTCGCATCTTCTCTGACCTTAAGGAGAAAGAGATTCAAAAGCTACGGGAGGCTTCTCGCAAGATCAAGTACGGTCGCGGAGAGATTATTTTCCAGGAGGGAGCACCGGCGTTTGGTTTTTACCTTGTCTTTGAAGGGATGGTTAAACTTGTCAAGCGCAGCATGCGGGCCAAGAGCCAGATCTTGAAGATAGTTGGCCCTGGGGAGATCCTTGGTGAGACAACCCTGTTTGACAAGGGAAGCCACAACGCGTATGCCAAGACACTTGAGCCGGTAATAGTTGGTTTCATTGAACGCGGAGACTTTTTCTACTTCCTTGAGCGTCACCCAAAGACGATTTTTCGCCTGTACGAGAAACTGTCGGAGGAGTTGAAAGCTTTCCAGAACAAGCTTGCGGAGAGATCGTATTCCTCAAGTAAGGAACGCTTAGCTCGCCTGATATTGCATCTTGGGAAGAGCGGCGTTGAGCTCTCTCGTGCCGAACTGGCAGAGATGGCCGGCGTCTCTTCAAAGACAGCAATCCGAACGTTAAGTGAGCTTGAGAGCCGCGGAATCATTGCCATTGAGAGCCGCAAGATCAAGATCTTACGTGAGGAATACCTGCAGAAGATCATGGAGCCTTTCTCCATAAGCCTCAATCCCAACCTCATTATTTAGACGCCGAAGAGTAAATACCTGGAGTTTGAGAAGAAGGTCTCCTGGTACGGTGATCACTGTCCTTCCAAGTTGTCCGTTACGTATCTACAGTTGTTCCAGACATTTGTCTTTGCTAATGGAGGGTTATTGTGCCCCGTTGACAAGGGTAGGCGACCAGTGACGAGCAGACTGAATAAAACAGAGAAGATTGTTATCAGCATCGTTACGTACGGTATGGCTGTCTTGGCGGTGATCCTTGTATTTATCTCAGGATATCGCCCTGTTGGTCTAGTTTTTGCTGTACTTGCAATTCCCCTTGTGCTAGTTGCCACCGTACTCAAACTTAAGGGAGGGATTGCCCTCGCATTAGTGACAAGCGCAATTGCTGTTCCGTTTCTTGTCCTTGAGCTGCATGAGACTGGATTATTCTTTGTCTTTCTTGTGATGTCTCTCGTTATCGGCGGAGGGATTGGGACCATCAACCAGCATCGCGAAGCAAGGAAGGATCGCTGGCGACGCTCGAAAACACTTGATGACCAATTTGACGACCAGATATTCGAGGCTGCGCTGAACATCCTGCACTTCATCGACAAAGATGGGACAATCCTCAAGAGAAACGAGGCATCGCGCTCGGTCCTTGGATATCCGACAAAGCGCACACTGCAGCTATCCGAGTACGTTCACCCCGACGATATCGACCAGATGAAGGCGGAGCTCCTGCGTCTGTTCGAGCGGGGGGAGGTCCGCGATGTCAAGGTGCGCTTCATCTCGCAGGATAGAAACATCATCCCTGTGGAGCTACGGGCAACGCGGGTGACAGAGCGAGTGGGAGTGATGGATGCCAGCGATCTGAGACGCCAGGTCGAGCTGCAGCGACAGCTGATGGAGACCGAGGCGCGCTACCGTTACTTGATCGAAGAGGCGGTCGATACCCTCGACTCGGGGATCATCATCTCGGACAAGAAGCAGCAGGTGGTGTGGGCGAACAAGACGGTGGGCGAATTCTTCGGGATAGATCGAGATCGACTGATTGGGATTGATATTCACCGCGCGTTCGATCGCTACGTCAATGTTTTTGAAGACTCTCAGGAGCTACGTACCCGCGTTGAGCAAGCAATTAACACGCGTGAACGGATCGACCCATACACGTGCCACGTTCGTCCAAGCATGGGGCGTGAAGAACGTATCTTGGAGTACCGGTCCATCCCCATTGAGACTGAGCGCTACAAGGGAGGACGGATCGAGCACTACATAGACATCACCAAGATTAAGCAGTTGGAAGAGGGGCTGCTGGAGAAGACAAAGAAGTTAGAGAAGAGCAACGAGAAGCTTGAGCAGTTCTCACATGTAGTCTCTCATGACCTCAAGGAGCCGGCGCGTACGGTGGAGGCATTTAGTGGCTTCCTCCTCGAAGACTATCAGGACAAGCTAGACGAAGAGGGAGTGGACTACCTGCAACGGATGAAGAAGGCCGCGGGGCGTATGCGCGAGCTGATTAACGATCTGCTGAAGTTCTCCAGCATCCACATGGATCGTGCGTCATTCGAGCGCGTGAATCTACAAAAGGTGTTAAAAGAGCTCAAAGATGACCTGGAGGTACGCCTGCGCGGGGTTAACCTACAGATTGATGACGACATGCCTGCCGTGCGCGGAAGCCGAATCCGTATTGCTGAGCTATTCAGCAACCTAATCATAAATGCGATCAAGTACAACGATAAAGCCCTTCCTACACTACATGTGGGTTGGGTGAAGGAATCGAAGAACACCGGTATGTGTACGTTCTTTGTGCAAGATAACGGAATAGGTATTGAAGAGCGTTATCAAGAGCGCATCTTCGCCATATTTGAAAAGTTGAACCCAAGAGAGGATTATGAGGGTACTGGCGCCGGGCTGGCGATCTGCAAACGGATCGTCGAGGAACACAAGGGAGAGATCTGGGTAAAATCGGAAGTTGGAAAAGGGAGTACGTTCTACTTTACAATACCCAGGGCAGATGCCAGGAGAGAGGTGGAGTCAAATGCTTAGCCAAGAAAAAATGAAGGTCCTTGTTGTAGAAGATAATCCTGATGATATCACCATCATCAAGCGTGCCATGCGTAAGAGCGAGATGAAGTGCGATCTGTCTTTTGCTCGTGATGGAGAGGAAGCAATCGACTTCCTGTGGCGTAGCAAGAGTGAGTACGAAGACGCTCCTCGGCCCGATGTGATTCTTCTCGACCTCAATCTACCCAAGATTAAGGGTCTCGAAGTACTGGCAAAGATCAAGAATGACGAAAAGTTACGGCGGATTCCGGTTATTGTCCTCACGGTATCTGAGGCAGAACAAGACATGATCAGAGCCTACGACAGTGGCGCTGCAAGCTACATGCACAAGCCCGTCGACTCCAAGGACTTCGAGCGTCTCATCCAGACTGTTCAGGATTACTGGCGAATCGCACGTATCCCCTCAGAATAATAACGCCCGAGTATGGTCTTAGGTGGACACCTGACCCCAGAATAACTTACCGGTGCCTCGTCTGTGCGTATTGAACGAACAACATGCATAGCACCTCTGCCCTCGCTGTATGTCCTGCGCAGAACTATCCTCTCTCCAAGCTAAAGACAAGGAGCAAGAGATGGGCAAAGCGGGCTTAGAATCGGGTGCTTTACGTAACGAGAAAAGCTTGCTACCTCCTTACCAGTTCTCGCTGTCGTCGAGAGCGCAGCGATCACAACCATCCCTTTGTTCTAGAGTACTACAGCCGCATGCTGTTCTTCGAGCGCTCATGAAGAAGATGCCGTAGGGCAGCCAACGGTTCTTACCCCGGGAAGGTGGGTGCTAAGCAGCAGGCCCACCTTCCCTAGCCCCTTTCAGGCCTATCTTTTCCCCATTGTATAGTCATATATCTCACGCGCCAGTGAAAGGGCAAGTTGGCGCCCAGTGTTATCAAGATCAGTCCCCGCAAGTGCTGCGAGCTCCCGTGCCTGCGGGAGAACTGCCTGTGGAACGATGCCTGCTCCATACGGGTGATCGGCTGGTCCAAGAAGAATTTCGCTCAGACTAGAATCGAGCTTGACGAGGTCTTTCTGCGTTAGGATAGTACGCATGGAAAATGCAACAGCAAAGTTCCACTGCTGATTTCCAGTATAGGTATCTAGCGTTGATGAAAACAACTTCTCGAGTTCCTTACTTTCATCCGATATCGCAACGAACAGGCCGTCATCGGCTGCCTGCTTGAATGTGTCGAGATCGACCGCGGTGAGAGATGCTAGTACAGAGATCGTGTCATGATATGTTTGGCAGGACGTGTCAGTGGTCTGACGCAGGTGAGCAAGCCTTGTTACTTGCTCGATCCGCTGCGAGTCGGTCTGGGTGATAATCTCGACTTGCAGTGTACTTAGATCATCCTGCAGCTGCGGACAAGCCCCCACAAGATCGGGGGGAATGACGATCTTTGTTCCTGCAAAGAGGAAGTTAGCATACGACTTATATAGGGTGTAGAGTGGGGCAAATGCGGAGTAAGTATCAGCAAAATCCGAGCCAACAGAGGCGGGAGAGGAAAGCCCACTCGCCGATACCAACAGACATAAAGCAACTGCTACAAGCATGATCTGTCTCTTCATGACACCATTGTAGTCCACAAATAGTGGCAGGCAAGGTCTGCCTGTGATGGCTCTTCAACGTTGGGCTAGCAGCATCTACAGGTCCTATTGCGCACCTTTTGCGGTTCCCAAGGACAGTACGCGCTAGTGATCAGTGTCTCAGTTCGATGTCGGAGCTTTCATCCCTTTCTCTTTCGCAGCGGCATACGCTTGAGTTTATGGACAAGATCGAAATCATTGCACGTGCATCACAATTACATGGAAAGCAGGAGATGGATCGGCTCAAGCAGAAGATCATCGCTGACATTGCTGCAGCGGGAAACCTGAGCCTGGAAGAGGTGGCCTTCCCATCGGGCGAAGGGGTCACCGCCATCCTGGTACTTACCGGTGGAGTAGAACGGGAAGTGCTGAAGGTGGCGTCGCAGATGCCTTCTCCGATCATACTGATTGCCCATCCTGCACAAAATTCCCTTCCTGCATCGCTGGAGATCCTTGCACGCATTCGCCAGGATGGAGGAAACGGAGAGATTCTCTTCGGAACCGCCGATGCGATAGCAGATGGCCTTAAGAGGGAGTTGCGCATCAACTCAGCCTGGGAGACACTGCGGTTCAGCCGCGTCGGAATGATTGGTGAGCCGTCAGATTGGCTGGTAGCAAGCGACGTCGATCGTGCGTTCCTCAAGGGGCAGATAGGGGTTGACCTCATCAATGTGTCGATCGATGAATTGGTGGAAGAGACTCTCGCACATAAACCGAGCCGGAGCGCTATCGGAAAGTTCACAAAGCAAGCACAGAGCGTTGAGGAACCAAACAAGGCTGATCTGAATGGTAGCGTCGCTATCTACGAAGGATTGCGTTCGATCATCGACAAGTATCGCCTCTCCGCATGCACGGTCCGATGCTTCGACTTGGTGGAGCGGTTGCACAACACTGGTTGCTACGCCCTCTCTCGCTTGAACGACGAACAGATCGTTGCTGGATGTGAAGGAGACATGCAAGCCATGTTTTCCATGTATCTTGGATATCTCCTTTCTGGAGGAGCTACATTCATGGCTAATGTCGCCTCTATTGATACAAACGATCGGAAGATGATTATCGCCCATTGTACTTGTCCACTCTCGTTATCCACCGGCTTTGTCATTCGTAGCCACTTCGAGTCAAGTATTGGCGTGGGGATTGCTGCGCAGATCCCTCCTGGTCCATGTACCCTATTTCGCCTTGGCGGAAGCAGGCTAAATCGACTCTTTGTACGCGAGGGCACGATCACAGGATCGCTTTCGCGTGAGGACCTTTGCCGCACACAGGTGACACTGTCAATCGATGGGTCACTTGATCCGCTCCTCTCATCCCCATTGGGAAACCATCACGTTCTGATCCCTGGCCACTACCGCGACACAATTGAGAGCTTCTTCAACCGTTTTCTCAGCCAATAGCACTTGGCAAGTCGTGCGCAGGAGTTGTGATAAGACAAGCGGCAAGCTACCATCAGTGTTATCACAATAAGGTGGTGAAAAGAATATGCCCAATAGAGAGATGCAGATTACAGCCGACAATGAGACCCGTCGTGGAGCTTATTCCAACCTTGCCCTGATCTCACACCGCAAGGAGGAGTTCGTCGTTGATTTCTTGTTCATCGATCCTCAGGCACAGACGGCTAAGGCCGATCAAGCGCTACTCGTCTCGCGAATGATCCTTAACCCAGGACATATGAAACGGTTGTATCAGGCAATTGGAGAAAACATTCAACGCTACGAGAAAAACTTCGGCAAGATTATATTGCCGCCGAAGCTGAAATAAGGCAATACTGTGGTGAAGGAAAAGGGAACCTTCCCAGGACTGAAACACACCATCCTGAAGACGATCTTCGCGCGGCGAATTACGTTGGGAGCGTTCGCCGCGGTTGCATTGATCGTCATGCCAATTGCGGGGATCAGTTGGTTTAACCCGCTCTTCTATGCCCCGCTTGCTTGGTTCCTGATAACCTTCCCCTTTCAGTACTTGGTGAAGCGCCAAAACAGTGAATCGGCGATTCACTGGATTCATGCTTCTTACTTCATCGTTGAGGCCGTGGTCATCACGCTATTCGTTTATCTCACCGGCGGGAGCCAATGGATTGGAAACGCGTTCTACATATTCACCGTGATATACGCCAACTTCTTCCTCCCCGAAGTGCAGGGCTATCTTGTTACCGGCCTGGTTGTTGCTCTCTACGCGTTGGTAGTTATGCTTGAGTATGTAGGGATACTTCCGCATCGCTTTCTCTTCCCGGGGATGGGGATGGCCCATACTAGTCTATCTTACAATCTGACCACCATCCTTGTCGGCACAGCGACAATCTATGGTGTCCTTACCTACACCGTGCGCTCGTTCACCAACATCTACCAGAGCAAGAACAAGGCTCTCTCTAAGCAGCGGGAGAAGCTCTCTGATCTCTCTTTGAAGCTCGTATCCGTACAGAACGAAGAGAGGCAACACATAGCACATGAGCTGCACGACAATCTTGGCCAGTCACTTGCCGCAGTGAAGCTTCAGCTTGCTTCGCTGAGAGACGAGATAGAAGGCTCTCACTTCCGGGAGATTACCGCGATTGTTGATCAAGCAATTGCGCAGACACGCACCCTTGCCTATTCCCTGCGTCCACCACTTCTTGACGACCTCGGCCTTGCTCCTTCTGTTCGGCGTCTGGCACGGATGGTGGAGGCAGGAACGAATCTCACAGTTACTACGGATCTTGAAGATGGATTTCGCCTTAACTCAGATATAGAAAGTCTCATCTTTTACGTCATCCGCGAGGCGCTGACAAACGTCGAGCGCCATGCCCAGGCACACCAAGCAATAGTTAGCCTTTACAGGAGAGACGACTCAGTGATTGCAACTGTAGAGGATGATGGGATCGGTATTCCAGCAAGGAAACCGCTTGGCCTTGGCCTACGAGGAGTCGAAGAACGTGTTGATCTGGTGGGAGGGAGCATGAAGATTGCCTCTTCCCCAGGCCAGGGAACGACAATCACAGTGGAGGTGCCTGATGACGCGTGTGCGCGTGGCAATCGCGGATGACCACGCGATCGTTCGCGCTAGCCTAGCTAATCTTCTTTTAAGCTACTCACAGATCGAGGTCGTCGGAACGGCTAATGACGGGAAGAGTGCAATCTTCCTTGCCAAGGAAACGAATCCCGATGTTCTCCTGCTTGACATCGTCATGCCCAACCTCAACGGACTGCAAGCGATATCACGCATTCAAGATGCTTCCCCAACTACGCATGTCCTCCTCATTTCCATGCACGACGAACCTGAATACCAACAGGAGGCGGTTGCTCGTGGTGCGCAGGGACTTGTTTCCAAGGCCTCTTCGCCGGAAGATCTTCTGAGGGCAATACTGGCGGCAGCAAGGGGAGAAGTCATGAAAACACCTATTTCTCTCTCCAAACGTGAACGCGAGGTTCTCTCCTTGATCGGATCAGGAAAGACTAGCGAACAGATTGCGACGGTCCTCTCCATCAGTCAGAAGACCGTCGAGCACCATCGGCAACAGCTCATGGATAAGCTGAATATTCATACGGAGGCTGGGCTAGTCGTACATGCGCGGCGAATAAGCGCCTCCGCAAGTTAGTACATTCGCCCTATTTCCCGGTTCCTCAGTTCTTGATACACTTCTACAGGATCAAGAATGAAAACAATACGGGTGGTGCTGGCCGACGATCATACCCTGGTGCGCCAGGGGTTGTCTTCGCTGCTTGCAGCGGACGACTCCATATGCGTTGTTGGTGAAGCAAAAGATGGTTACGGCCTACTAGAAAAGGTGAGATCCCTTCAGCCAGACGTAGCTCTCGTCGACATATCGATGCCACTTCTTAACGGCCTTGACGCGCTAAGCAAGATCTCGCGGATCTCCCGGCAGACAAGGGCGATCATGCTATCGATGTTCTCTGACGAAGCATACATCGCTCAAGCATGGGAACACGGCGCGTGGGGATACGTACTTAAGGATGAAGCCCCAGAGCAGCTGATTAAAGCGATCCGTGCAGTAGCCGCTGGAGAGAAGAGTTTCCCAATGGACCCTGTGCCAGCCGTGACGCACGACCTGCTCAGCCCGCGTGAGCGAGAGGTTCTCCAGCTTATTGCTGAAGGAAAGAAGAACAGCGAGATCGCCGAGGTAATGATGAGGAGCCTGCACACAGTGCGCAATCACCGCGCGAGCTTGATGAGAAAACTGGGGGCACACAGCGCTGCGGAATTGATGCGTGCAGCGGAGAAACTGGGTGTTGTGAGACTAGTCCCTCCCAAAGGATTGAAGTGAGCATACCACAGATATTGATGCTGTACCGTAGCATCCTGGAAAGAGGACTTGTAGCAGCGTTGCGCGATCCGGTTTCCGAGGAAGGGGTATCCTATAATGTTGATTCGCTCTATACGATACTCCGCTACCATGTCGGTTTGTATGATGAAAAAGGACGCGCTGAGAAAGCCTTGGGCAAGATGCTACGCCCCTCGCTTCTGCTATTCACCACGCAGGAACTGAAGGGAGATGTCAAGGGGGCTCTCCCCGCAGCAGTTGCACTGGAGCTGGTGCACAATTTCTCATTGATCCACGATGACATCCAGGACCATGATGAACTCAGGCGTGGGCGCTCGACGGTGTGGAAGCTGATTGGGGTGGCGCAGGCGATCAACGCCGGTGACCTGATGTACTCAATTGCGATAAGAAACGCTCTCGTTGCTGGAGCGGACGCCGCGGGCGCGATCATCGACGCGGCGAGGGTAATGATCGAAGGACAGGGGCTCGATCTTTCCTTTGAAAGCCGCTGGGTCGATGCGAACTCCTACATCGATATGATCGATAAGAAGACGGGAGCTCTTATCTGTTGTGCATTTCGCACAGGAGGGATCATCGCGCAAACAGACGGTGCTACCCTCGACAGACTGACATCTCTTGGGAGGGAACTGGGAAGGGCTTTCCAGATCAGGGACGACCTGCTCGGAGTGTGGGGGGATGGCGATGTGACTGGAAAACCACAGGGATCTGATATAAGACGAAAGAAAAAGTCCTTTCCCGTTGTGCTCGCCATGCAGCGGGCCGACGAGGAGGGGAAGATGTTATTGGAACGGGTCTATGCTCAAGAGAGGGTCACAGATGGCGATGTTGAACGCGTGATAGGGATGATGACCGATCTTGGCGTGAAGAAAAGCGGAGAGGAAACGGTCGAGAGGCATCTCAAAGAAGCCAGTGGATACCTCGAGCGCTTGCCGCTATCGGAGGAAGGAAGAGGGCTGATGAATGAATTGATCGAGTATTTGGCGAGGAGGGAGAAATGAGACGGCCGGTGAAGTTGGATATGAAGATGGCGCGCTACTTGATGGCGCAGAAGGCGAAACGAAGAAAGTACTTCCCGTTTGTCACCATGCTTGAACCGCTTGAGGCGTGTAACCTGCACTGCATTGGATGCGGTCGAGTCATTGAATACAAGGACTACATCAACCATCGCCTGACGGTGGAGCAGTCGCTTGCGGCGGTGCATGCCTCTGGTGCGCCGATCGTCTCTATCTCTGGTGGTGAGCCCCTCTTACACGAGCAGATCGGCGAGATCACGCGTGCCATTCTGGAGGAGAAGCGATTCATCTACCTGTGTACCAATGGGCTGTTGCTGGAAGAGAAGCTCGACCTGTTCAAGCCATCGCCATACCTGTCCTTTGTCGTTCATCTCGACGGGACAAGAGATATCCATGACATGGTGACACGTCACCCAGGGACGTACGATCAAGCGATCCGGAGCATCCGCGCGGCGATCGCGCGCGGGTTCCGGGTGAACACGAACACAACGATCTTCCATGGATCTAATGTGGAGGAGCTGCACAAGCTGTTCGGTACCCTGACAAAGATGGGAGTGGAAGGGCTGATGGTCTCACCGGGGTACGCCTACGAGGATGTATCAGATCGCGAGCTGTTCCTGCAGCGACAGGAATCGATCAAGGTCTTCCGAAGGATCCTCGATCCCTCCAAGGGGTTCCCGTTCTACAACAACCCCCTATACCTCGACTTCCTACGCGGAGAACGCACGTACGGGTGCGCCGCGTGGACAACGCCGACTTACACGGTGCGCGGGTGGCGCAAACCATGCTACATCCTCGCCGACGAGCACACAGAAGATATAAACGAGCTGTTCGATCCCAAGCTTTGGGAGCACTACGGTCCAGGGAAGGATCGTCGGTGTGCCAATTGCATGATGCATTCGTCGTTTGAAGGGGCTAGCATCCTGCACGCGTTCTCTCACCCGTTGGACTTGCTTACAGTTGCGCGCGAGGAACGAAGGAAGTGATCATGGTTACCGCAGCATCCCATGCCGAGCGAATCTGGATCCCGCGCCTGCCCGGCCTGCGCCGAGTGAGGACGGGAATGGGCGAAAGGGCTGGAGAGGTACTCGCTCGCTTGCTCGCTGTGGATGACAAGCCAAGCATCGTTGTCGGTACGGGGTTCTGCGGTGGGCTCTCACCCGATCTAAAGGCGGGGATGATCATCATCGGGGAGGCGATCGACTTCCAAGGAGAAGAGATGTCAGTTGATTCCTCGCTTATTGAACGCGCGCGAAGCGCTCTCGCCCGTGCAAGTCTGCCGTTCCGCGTGGGGAAGATCGTGACAAAGAAGAGTGTAATCAAGTCACCACTGGAGAAGGACGAGCTTGCGGGCGGCGGAAGCATTGCCGTTGACATGGAGAGTGGCCCGCTCGCTCGCGCCGCGCGTGATATGAAGATCGAGTTTCTGCCAGTGCGAGTTGTACTCGATAGCAGAGATCGGAGGCTTCCGTTCGTTGGTGATCGCCTGGACGCGCTTCGTTTTATTATTAATCCGATTTCTACTCTGCGGCTTCTAAGAACATTAATCGTCTCAGGGCGCGTAATTGGGCGTGCTGTTGCCGCGATCGCAACTGAACTTACCGCAAGGGGGGAAGAATGCGTCGCGTAGTCAATGTGGGTGATGTGAAGATCGGTGGAGATAATCCGGTTTCCGTGCAGTCGATGACCAACACCGACACTCGCGATGTCGATGCCACCGTCTCACAGATTGAGCGATTGCAGGAGGCGGGATGCGAGATCGTGCGCGTGGCGGTCCCCGATGCAGACGCAGCGGCCGCCCTTCCTCAGATAAAGAAGCGAATCGATCTTCCACTCGTTGCCGACATCCATTTCGATCACCGTCTGGCCCTGGCCTCGATCGACGCCGGTGTGGACAAATTACGATTAAACCCCGGGAACATTACCGATCCAAAGAGGATTGAGCAGGTCGTGCTGGCGGCAAAGGGTGCAGGAATACCGATCCGCGTTGGGGCAAATTCCGGCTCGCTTGCCGATGAGTTTCTCGATGAGAATGGACATGCTACTGCCGATGGGATGGTCGATAGTGCGCTGAAGGAGATCCGGCTGCTGGAGGATCTGGACTTCACCGATATCGTCGTTTCGCTCAAGGCGACCGACGTGATGATGACGCTCGCGGCCTACCGCAGGATCGTGCGCGAGGTCGACTATCCTCTGCACATCGGGATCACCGAGGCGGGAACCCCATGGGGTGGGACGATCAAGTCCTCTGTTGGTATTGGAATCCTCCTTGCCGACGGGCTGGGAGATACGCTGCGTGTCTCACTGACCGGTGATCCTGTAGAGGAGGTGCGCGTGGCATACCAGATCCTCGGTGCGTTGGATCTGCGTCAGCGAGGGATCATCTACCGTGTCTGTCCGACATGCGGGCGCACGCGGATCGACTTGTTCAAGATAGCAAACGAGATTCAGGAGCGGCTTTCAGATGTGAGAGAGCCACTAGTCGTCGCACTAATGGGGTGCATCGTAAACGGGATCGGCGAGGCGAAGGATGCGCAGATCAGCCTGTTTGGAGGAGAGGGGAACGGGACGATCAGCATCGCTGGGAAGCCAGTGAAACGTGCGGTCCCCGAGAATAGGCTGGCCGATGAGTTCGTAAGCACAGTACGAGAGTATCTGAGAGAGCGGAGAAACGAAGAATGAGAGGAAAGACAGCCTTACAGGTGCAAACCGTTCAAACGATGCCTGAGCAGCTCGATCGCACGATCGAGCGCGCGGTCTCGCACCTGTTAGATTTGCAGTACGATGAGGGGTACTGGTGGGGCGAGCTAGAGTCGAACGTGACGATCACCGCCGAACATCTTTTCTTAACTCACATCCTTGGGGTTGGCGATGAGGTGGAGTGGAAGAAGATCGCCAACTATCTGCTCACTAAGCAGCGAGATGACGGAACATGGGGGATCTGGTATGACGGCCCGGCCGACCTCTCGACGACGATTGAAGCCTACGTGGCCCTTAAGATGGCAGGCGTCTCCCCCGACGCGCCGGAAATGGAGCGGGCAAGATCATTTATCTTATCGCGCGGCGGGGTGGAGCGAGCGCGCATCTTTACCAAGATCTGGCTTGCCATCCTCGGCGAATGGGACTGGCGAGGCACGCCGATGATGCCCCCAGAGATCATCCTCCTTCCTAAGTGGTTTCCAATCAACATCTACGACTTTGGGTGCTGGGCACGGGGGACTGTCGTCCCGATGACGATCATCGCCACATTGCGACCTGTTTTCCCCCTTCCCCGCTGGGCTCACATCGATGAGCTGTTCGTGAACGGGAAGGCTAGAGCTGATCTCTCGCTTCCCAGGAAGAATACAACGTGGGCAAAGTTGTTCTCTTTCCTGGACTGCATTCTTCGAGTATACGAGCACTCGAAGGTCAAGCCACTTCGAAAGACGGCAATGAAGAGGGCGGAACGTTGGATCGAGGAGCGCCAGGAAGAAGACGGTTCCTGGGGCGGTATCCAACCACCCTGGGTTTACTCTTTGATTGCACTTCGTGCTCTCGGTAGGGACATGGATGACCCGGTGCTCAAGAAGGGATTTGCCGGTTTCTACGGGGAGAAGGGTTTTGCCATCGAGGATGATAACGCTTTCCACTTGCAGTCGTGTCTTTCCCCTGTGTGGGATACGGCGCTTGCCACAGTAGCACTGGAAGATGCTGGTCTTCCGGATGATCATCCGGCATTGGTCAAGGCCGGCAAGTGGTTACTCGATGAGCAGATCTTCACCGGCGGAGATTGGCAGGTGCGCTGTGATGCTCAGCCCGGTGGGTGGGCCTTTGAGTTTGCAAACGATATCTACCCGGATACCGACGATTCGTCAGTGGTAATGATGGGTCTGAAGCGGGTAAAGTTAGATGAGAAGAGAAAATCGCAGGCATTAGAGCGAGGTCTAACGTGGCTCCTGGCCATGCAGAGTTCAAATGGTGGTTGGGGAGCGTTCGATAGGAACAACACCAAAGCCTTCCTGCGACAGATTCCGTTTGCAGACTTTGGAGAGATGATCGATCCCCCGTCGGTTGATGTGACAGCTCACATTGTAGAATACTTAGGAATGATTGGCTACAAGAAGGGATCAAGCGTAATCGATCGTGCCCTTACCTACATTAAAAGGGAACAGGAGGCGGATGGGGCCTGGTTCGGACGCTGGGGAGTGAACCTGACCTACGGAATTGGAGCGGTTCTCCCTGCTCTTGCCGGTATCGGCGAGGACATGGGATCTCCTTATGTGCGACGAGCGGTCAACTGGCTGGTTGATCATCAGAACGAAGACGGCGGCTGGGGAGAACGGATCGAGGGGTACAAGGACGAGGCTTGGCGTGGGAGAGGATCATCCACTCCATCGCAGACGGCGTGGTCTCTTCTCGGACTAATCGCCGCGGGTGAGATCGAACATCCAGTAACAGTGGCGGGAATCGAGTACCTCATGCGAACTCAGCGAGAAGATGGGGGCTGGGATCAACCCTATTTCACGGGGACGGGATTCCCGGTTGATTTTATGATCAACTACCATCTCTATCGTGACATCTTCCCGGTGATGGCCCTCGGACGCTACCGTAACGCTCTGCACGGAGATGAAGTTGGGGAGAAAACATGATGCAGGTAATAAAGGCTGACGTCCTCGGCTTCTGCTTCGGTGTTCGCCGAGCAGTGACAATGATTGAGACAGAACTTGAGAAGAACGGTCCTTTGTGCACCCTGGGCGCGATTGTGCACAACACACACGTTGTCGAAAGCCTCTCTGAAAAGGGAGGCAGGCTGGTGCGCGATCTCGATGAGGTCCTTCCTGCTGAGGCGGTGGCGATCACCGCCCATGGTGCAGGAGAAGAAGTCTATGCTGCCATCCGCGAGCGCGAATTAAGGTTGATCGATACAACATGTCCGATTGTCAGACGTGCACAACAAACAGCAGCCAACCTGGTGAAAGAGGGTTTCTTCGTCATCGTATACGGTGAAGCGGAGCACCCGGAGGTAAAAGGGATCCTATCCTGGACCGCAGGACGAGGGATCGCCACTCAGACGCCGGAGGTGGAGATACCGGATGGAACAAACGGTGTCGCCGTCATCGCGCAGACGACGAAGAACCCGCAGCAGTTTGCCCAGTTTGCCGAGCGAGCAACGCGAGAATTCGCCCGCAGGGTTCCGGAAATCAGAATTGTCAACACCACGTGCCCGGAAACCGGCAGGCGCTATCAGGCGGGGAGTGAGCTAGCAAAGAAGGTCGATGTGATCCTTGTTGTTGGGAGCAGGTCTTCAGCAAACACACGGAAACTGGCGGAGACATGCAGCGCCACCGGCGTTTCTACACATCACATTGAGTCTTCGGATGAGATAGAAGAGGATTGGTTCACCGGCTGTAGCCGGTGCGGTGTCACCGCCGGCGCATCGACTCCAGATAAGGTGATCGAGGATGTCGTGCGCCGTTTGAATGAGGAAAAGGGGGAATAATGCAGGACGTAATAGGAACAGCAAGCACACGGGTGGAGGAGATGACGGTCCCACGGCTTTATCGGGAGATTCTGAAGCATACGGCAAGCGGAGCTCCGGAGTTCATCGATATTACGCAGGAGGTAAAGGATGTCCTTGCACGTTCCGAGATTCGCGAGGGATCAGTCTTGGTCTTCACCCGCCACACAACGGCAGCGATCGAGATCAACGAGGATGAGCCCTTGTTGATGGAGGACCTCAAGCAGTTCCTGCTGCGCATTGCACCACGAGATGGAGACTACAAGCACAATGACTTCTTCATCCGCACGGCAAATATGACTGAGGACGAGTGCCCAAACGGGCACGCTCATTGCCAGCATCTGCTTTTAGGGACGAGCGAGACAATTCCTGTCGTTGATAGCGAGCTTCTACTGGGACGATGGCAGCGGATCTTCCTGATTGAGCTCGATAGACCGCGCGAGCGCCAGGTATTCATACAAGTACAGGGATGGTAAGAGAGCACATCGCAGCGCTTATCGACCTGCCGCAGGCTCCCCCTTCTGTGCAGGAATCCGAGGCGCTCTGCAAACGCCTGGCGCTGTCCCACTATGAGAACTTCACCGTTGTATCGTACCTTATCCCCCGTACGATGCGACAGCCTCTCTACAACTTATACGCGTTTTGCCGCACGGTGGACGACATCGGAGACGAGGCCCCCGGTGATCGAAACGTCCTCTTAGATCGTTTCGAGGCTGAGCTTGCCGCCGCCTACGAGGGAACTCCCCATCACCCGGTTCTAGTCGCCCTCAAAGGGACAATCGAGCGCTTCGGCATGCCACGAGACCTATTCGAACGCCTCATTACCGCCAATCGCCTGGATCAAGTACAGAAGCGCTACCAGACTTTCGCTGAGCTTCTGCACTACTGTGACCATTCCGCTACCCCTGTGGGAAGGCTCTTTCTAATACTCTTTGGCTACCACGATGATGAGCTGTTCGCTCTCTCCGATAAGACATGCATCGCGCTGCAGCTTACTAACTTCTGGCAGGACGTTAAACGCGACTACGAGAATGGTCGCATCTACCTACCGCACGACGAAATGGAGGAGTATGGCATAAGCGAGGACGATTTAGCAAGAGGGCGAGCAACAGAGCAGTTCAAGGACCTGATGCGCTACCAGGTAGAGCGGGCGCGGGATTACTTCCGCGATGGCCTTCCTCTAATCGACCGCGTGCGTGGCTCGTTGCGCGTCGATATCGCCCTCTTCTCCCGCGGAGGCTTGGCAATCCTTGCTAAGATCGAGCAGCTTCACTACGACACACTAAAGGCTCGCCCAACGCTTGCTAAGTCAGAAAAGGTCAGGCTCTTCCTCTTAACGCTTCTTAGCCGTAGGTGGAGAAAATGGATCTAGAGCATTCGTATCGCCTGTGCAGGCAGATAACACGACGTGAGGCAAGGAACTTCTACTACGCGTTCATAACCTTACCAACCGAGAAGCGGCAGGCGATCTACTCCGTGTACGCCTTTTGCCGTGAGGCGGACGACATCGCAGATGACAACCGGCCGATCGAAGAGAAGAAGACACGCTTGAGAGAGCTGCGGGAACGGCTACAGCGTGCGGGCGCGGGCAATCCACTGGGTGGAATCGACTTAGCCCTTTCAGATGTGCTTGCGCGTTTTGGAATCGACTTCCAAGACCTTGCTCACGTGATCGATGGAGTGCAGATGGACCTTACGATCTCCCGCTACGAGACGTTCGGCGACTTGCAGGTCTACTGCTACCGTGTTGCCTCTGCTGTTGGTCTCTCCGTACTTCCCATCCTTGCCGGTGGCAGAGAGAGGCTGCCAGGAGAGGCGAGGGCTCTTGGGGAGAAACTTGGTCTAGGGATGCAACTAGGAAACATTGTGCGCGATGTGGCAGAAGACATCATGATCGACCGTGTGTACATCCCGCAGGAGGACTTGCGTCGCTTCGAAGTGACCGAGGAAATGCTTCGCGAGGGTGTATTGAACGATCGTATGCGAAATCTCCTCTCATTTGAGAGCAAGAGAGCACTTGGCTACATGCGTGAAGGAGAGAGCGTCTCCAAGTTCCTTCCGCGAAACGCACGGGGCTGCATCAAGCTTCTTGCTGGAACTTACACGCGCATCCTGGAAATGGCAGAAGCGAGAAACTACGATGTGTTCAAGGAGAGGCTATCACTTTCCAGAGCAGAGAAGATTCGCCTCATCCTGCGCACATGGTTTGGGCGATGAAGCCGGTCGTCATCATTGGAGGCGGGCCGGCAGGAATCGCGAGCGCGGTCTACCTCGCCGCAAGGGGAGTAAAGATCATCCTGATAGAACGAAACGTTCGCCTTGGCGGGCGAGCGGCGTCATTCTTCTACTCCCGGATGGGCGAGGAGATAGACTACGGACAGCATGTGCTGATGCGCTGTTGTACCCGTACTATCGATCTGCTGAAACTCCTCGGGCAAGAGAGTTCGATCTCGTTTCAAGCATCTCTTTGGGTACCGATGACAGACGGAGGGAAGAAAGATGCCATCGCCTCATCTCCCCTTCCCGGAGTGCTTCACCTCCTTCCAAGCCTCCTCACCTACAGCTTTCTGTCCATGCGCGCACGGATGAGTGTGATGCGCTCGGGCCTCTCACTTCTTCTCAAGGACCCAGAGGATGTGCCCTTTGGCAAATGGCTTGCATCTCACGGACAGAGGGAAAGAGAGATCTCGACACTGTGGGACCCGATCTGCGTTGCTACCCTCAACGCACACGCTGAGAGCGTAAGCGCACGCATGGCTCGAGTTGTCTTCCAGCGCGGATTCTTCCGAAAGCACGGGGCTGACATCGGATTATTTATCCGGCCGCTTTCGCAGATATTCACATCGGTAATCCCATTCATTGAAGCACGCCAGGGAAGGGTCCTTATTAGAACCTCTGTCAAGCGGATCATCGTAGATGCGGGGTGTGTCCGCGGGGTGGAGACGAGTGATGGAGAATCGATTGAGGCCGATGCCGTCATCAGTGCTGTCTCACTTTGCGATCTTCCCGCGCTTCTTCCTACACCTGTGGAAGAAGATCCCTTTTTCAAATGCCTATCAGGGATCGACTACGCGCCGATTGTTAACGTGCACCTGTGGTTCGATCGTCAGGTTATGGGCGAGTCGTTCATCATCGGTGTGGATTCGCCGGTACAGGCGATCTTCGATGTCTCCGGTGCTCACCATGACAGTGACAAGCATCATGTCGTCATCTCTCAGAGCGCGGCTGCCACTTGGATCGATTTGCCGGTCGCATCGATCGTGGATGGGCTCCTCTCTGGACTTATCAATCTGCTCCCCCGAGCGCGCGATGCAAACCTCATCGACTCACTCGTGATCAAGAGCAGATTTGCCACGTTTGTTCCAGCACCAGGAGTAGACGCGCTGCGACCAACCTCCACAACGCCGATCAAGGGTTTGTTCCTGTCAGGCGACTACACGGCGACCGGTTGGCCATCAACGATTGAGGGAGCAGTGCGCTCCGGCTTCGCTGCTGCCGCAGGCCTGGTCTTCCGTCGATGAACACGCCAGATTTGCACGTAAGAGCACGATGTGGTAGAAAGGAAATGGTGTGCGTTTACAGGGCGTGCAAGCCAAGGGAGGTCGATCGATGTGGTGGAAGATACGAAGAAGGAAGCACTATCGCGCCTTGCCGGGTACAGCTCGGTCATGCTGGCGACAGTCGATGCCAACGGGCCGCACGTTCGTCCAGTCACGCTGATTGAGTACGGTAACGCCTACTGGATCGAGACGGGCACGGCAAGTGCCAAAACCGCCCAGATAAGGAATGACCCGAAGATCGAGCTGTGCCTCACATTCACCGAAGGGGAGAACAGCGGTTATGTCCGTCTGAGCGGAAGAGCAGAAATCGTAATGGATGCAGCAATAAGGGAGAGGATCTCATCCCACACCGAGTTCTTCAAGGACTACTGGAGCGGACCGGAGGATCCCAGCTTCACCCTCTTGCACATCATCCCGGCAGCACTAGAGTACATGCGTCCTGGTGAGATGGAACCGCACTTGTTCGATTTCTAGAAGATACCGAGAAGAAACGACCCCGGCCTGGTATACTTACCGCAATGGAGGTGGCGCAATGCCCAGTTTCCCTAGATTCTTATTTCGTGTGAAGGATAGACATATCGAAGAAGAGGCAAAGAAGATGGTCGCTAGCTTCGGGATCAAGGATATCGAGATCCGGCGCGATGACACTATCAAGGACGCGTGGCTCGAGGACAATGAGGCCCTGAAGACGACTTACGGGCTAGAGGATATCCGCGAGTATCTGGAGAACCTCGTCTCATAGTTGAAGAGATCACTCAATTACTGAATCGGTTCAGTTCAGGCGTGCCCGTAGGCGAGAAGACAGATAGTCGATTGCCATAACGGTAATCATTATAAGGAGCATCATCATCCCTGCGCTACTGTAGTCCCATATTCTCATATACTGGATCAACAACTGCCCAATCCCTCCCCCTCCGACAAGACCAATGACCGTGGACATGCGCACATTGATGTCCCACTGGTACAAGGTGAACGAGAGGTAAGGATTGACAATCTGAGGGATAATCCCGTACAGGATCACCTGTAACCTGTTCGCTCCAGTGGCCCGAATCGCTTCCGGCGGACCGGGATCGATCGACTCCAAGCGCTCAGAATAGAGTTTAGTCAAATTAGCTGTTGCCTGCACGAACAGGGCGAGCATCCCGGGAAATGGGCCTGCCCGCACCCAGACGATAAAGATAATCGCCCAGATAATGGCGTCAACGGAGCGCATGATGTCAGTTACAGTGCGAACAGCGAAGTACACCGTGCGTCCAATCACTCCATGTGATAGGTTACGAGCGGCGAGGAAGCTTAGTGGCACAGCAACGATAATCGCAAACAGGGTAGCCATAACGGCCATGAAGATTGTGACGATCAGCAGTTGCAGCCCCTGTCCAAACATGGCCCAGTTCGGCTGTACCAACTTATCCCATAGCACAGCCGTCCCAGACGCTTTTGTAAACAGAGCCACCAGATTAACCTTGGTAATGAACGAAGCAGTAGTATACGACACAATCAGGACTACAAGTACCCCGATTGACCAACTGCGAGTATACCAGCGACGAGGTTCTTCCTTGATTTCACTGGCTCGCACGGTCTTTAGTCCACTCAAGCGCTCGTGCCAGAGGAGAGAATTACTGTTTATCAAAAGCTGTAGTGAGAAAAAGGGTACCAAGTGCCAAAAAAAGTAACGGAGGAAATGGCTCCAGATGGTGTCTTTCTCTATTGGTGCAAGGCGCAGGCCTAGAAGGCGCATCCCGATCGATACCCCAAAGCTCTCCCAGATGGCAACCAACTCTACCACTGCAATCAGCATTGCCCACCAGGGAACACCAATAAAGTTCTTTGTATGATAAAGGATAAAGTTTACTGAAAATGATCCCATAGCCCACACGTAGAGCAGTACAACAAGGTCGACGAGAACGACGGAAGCACGCCGGCGCAAAATGCCAAGGCCTTTAGTGAATTCGAGGAAGAATTGCGGCTTATCGTTCATGAACCCGGCGTAGTAACGGTCTTTCATCAGACGATCTTCTCCCGCACTCGACCACTGATGTAGTCAAGTGCCCATACGACCGCAACGATAACCACAATCACTGCTCCGACTTGATTCCAGGCATCCGGTAGCCTCCCCACTTGGCTCTTGTAGAAGAACATCATTCGCCCCAGGCCACCGCCGCCGACCAGGGCGATCACGGTGGCCATCCGCACGTTGATGTCCCAGCGATAGAGGGTGAACGCAAGGTAAGAGGGGATGATCTGCGGAACAACCCCATACAAAATCACCTGCCATCTCCGTGCACCTGTGGCAGCGATCGCCTCCAATGGGCCAGGATCTACTCCCTCCACTTGTTCTGAGTAGAGTTTTCCTAGCGCAGCGGTTGTGTGAAGCATCAGGGCAAGAGCGCCAGCAAAAGGGCCGAACCCAACCCAGACGGCAAAGATTGTTCCCCAAAGTAGCGCCTCAACAGAACGGATCAGATTAAATAGCCCGCGCACCACAGTGAAGATCAACCAACCCACGGGGTTTATCCCCATGATATTGCGTGCCCCAAGGAAGCTTAACGGAAACGCGAATACCATTCCTAAAGATGTCGCCAACAGAGCCATAAAGATTGTCTCCAGCATTCCGCCTACGATGGACTGCTGAAGCGTCGGGTCAGGGGTGATGAGGTGGGTGAAATGGGGCGAAAGAAGCTCCTCCCACAGGTAGATGCTCGCATTAGCGCGACTAAACATTGTGTGTAAATCAATTTGGGTGACAAGCCATCCCACCCATAATGTGGCCACAATCAGTAACACACTCATCGCACCACGATTAGTTTTATACCAGGCGCGCGGTACAATATCGGAAAGATGATCCTTGATCTCCTTTACAATGAACATCTGCGTTCCAGAGACACGATCATGCAATAAGTGATTTTTTTGTCCAGCAGAGAAAATAGTCACAGGAAACGAGATTATGGCGATATGCCACATCAAGTAGCGTTGCCAGCGCTTGGCTAGTGATGGGACCTGGTAGGAATTGGTTAATAGCTTCAGCCCAAACATGGAAAGCCCGATAGAATGGCCGAACGCGTGACTGACAACGGCAAGTTCCAGTGTTCCCAGAACGACGATGGGCCAGCCCCATGTCGGAACGCTCAGCCGCCCGTAATAGTGGATGTTCGTGTACCAGTAGTGGTTGAGGAGGTACACAATCCCGTAGGCAATGTACCCCCAAGAAACCCAGTCCAGGAAGAGTGCGAAAAACCGCGGCTTCAGAGCCGCCCACCGGGTGAGGATCTTAGCGGACTTCGACTTGCTCTGCTTCGTCGCCATATATCTCCTTGAACCGCGCCTCGTCTATCTCGGAAGGCAGCCCTTCAAATACGATCTTCCCGTCCTTCAGCGCCAGAATACGCGTCCCGTAGCGGCGGGCGAGCGACAAGAAATGCAGACTGGTAATTACCGTAACGCCGTCCTCTTGGTTCATCTGTTCCAGGTACTTCATCACCGAATGCGAAGTCGCCGGATCAAGCGCCGATACCGGCTCATCGGCCATCAGAAGTTCGGGATCCTGCATCAGAGCTCGCGCTATTCCAACTCGCTGCTGCTGACCACCGGAGAGTTCGTCAGCCCTCTTGTACGCCTGATCTCTGATACCCACTCGATCGAGGTTCCTGAGAGCCATATTAACATCCTGCGAAGGAAACTTATGAATAGCGGAAAGCCATGGATTAACATACCCCAGCCGGCCAGCGATAACGTTGGTGAGCACCGATGAGCGTCTGACCAGGTTGAAGTGCTGATAGATCATTCCCATCTTGCGCCGTAACCGCCTGAGCTCAGCGCCAGAGGCAGCGGTAACATCGGCTCCTTCAAAGATGATTTTGCCGCTTGTCGGTTCGATGAGGCGATTGACACATCGCAGCAGCGTGGACTTACCCGATCCTGAAAGGCCAATCACGACCAGAAATTCACCTTTTTTTACTGACAAACTAACATCATCAAGAGCAAGGACATCTCCTCGCTCGTAGACCTTCGTCAAATGCTCTATTATCAGTTGGTCGGCCATATATCACCATTAAGAAACGGGAGGGGAAACCTCCCCTCCCGGATCATTTTACTGTATGCAGTTTAACGGCGCAAACGCTTATCTCTTCGGAATCGGAACACCGAGGAGACCGCGATAGCCGTCGTAATATGCATCGTTGATTTCCGCTGTACCAGTCCACTGGTAAAACTGTGGATCGCTCCACAACGCCTTTATTTTAGCGTCCTTGAACTGTGCCTCAATGGCAGCAACAAGCTTGTCCTGCAGATCCTTCGGGAAATTAGGACCGAACGCGATACAGTCGTTCGGGACTGGCCCGATAGTGGCAAGAACACCGATCTCAGAGAGAACCGTGTCTTCACCGTAGGTCTTAAATGCCGACTCGCGGAGGTCATAGCATTTTCCGCGCAGGCCGTCACGGTAGAGTTTGTTATTGTAGCGATCCCAGAGCCACATCTCAGGATCATCGCCGTACTTCCACTGCAGGCTGCAGCCAGCGGGAGGAACGGGTGGGGAACCATACGCCGTGCAAAAATCGCCTTGATGGTTCAATAGTGCAACCAACGAATTCACGTGGCCACCACTCTCGACGATATGGTTTTCGTCAAAGGTAAGGCCTAGTTTCTTCCATAACAACGTGGGAAGAACGTACCCAGATGTAGATCCAGGGTCATTGTAGATCCAGGTCTTGCCAGCCAGATCCTTCAACGACTTGATCCCGGAGTTACGCCAGTAGTAGATGCTCGAGAAGTAGTACGAATTTCCGTACCGTACAGCAGCGAGCCGAGGCGTAACATTTCCCTTTGTCCGATCGAAAATATTGAGATACATATTGGTCGTTGGTACACCAAGTGTATCGCCATCGGAAGCCGCAAACGCTTCAATCATCGCTGTGTAATCAGCTTCCAGTACTGGCTTAATGAACAGGCCGGTACGATTGAACAGATCTTCAGCGATCTGGGCCCCGTAATCTTGAGCAACTGCTCCGTTTGTTGAGGGAGGGAAGAGCATATAAATCGGGTGATCCTTCGTCCCAACTTGCTGAGCGAAGCCTAAAATTCCTAGCGCCAACGTGGCAACTAGGGCCAATACCACAATCCTACGCATACTGCCACCTCCTATATCTTTGAAGCACCCTCCAGAGGATAGGCGCCTTTCTTTTTGGTTGCGCCGTTTCCTCCGACCTTTTGCTACTACTGTTATCATAGGATTTATCTTTCATCAAGTCAACTTTGCTACTCGCGTTTGTACGGCTTGCCCAACTCCTTTGGGAAGCGAACGCGGCCGATTGCTCCAGCGACTACGAGCAGCGTAACGATGTAGGGGAGCATCTCTACGAACTGCCATGGGATTGGCTTAGATGGCAGGGTCTTAATCCACGTGGCCAGGCTCTGGAAGAAACCAAAGATAAATCCGCCGAGCAGAGCAAGTAATGGATTTAATCCGCTAAACACGACCGTCGCTAGCGCGATGAATCCTCTTCCTGCGGAGATGCCCTTCGTTACCGACCCGAACCAGGCGATGCTCATGTATGCCCCGCCCAGTCCCGCAAGGACGCCACCGAACGTGGTCGCCAACAATCGGACAAGGTTAACATTAATCCCAGCTACATCGGCCGCTTCTGGGTTTTCTCCGGCCGCCTTTAGTATGAGGCCCGCACGTGTCCTTTTGAGGAACCAGTATATGATGAAGGGTACCACTAGGGCCACGAAGATTATCGGGCTGAGGGCTCCGAGCGGCGTTTGTAACTTGGGAATCTGCGCTGCTTGACTGACAGCATGGAATCCCGGAGAACCAAGTTTGATCAGGCCAAAGGCCACAAACCCTGCCGCAAACAGGTTAATTCCTATGCCAGTGATCATCTGATCGCCTTTCCAGTAGGTGTTGATCACCGAGAACATGAGGCTGATCAGGCCGCCAATGAGCATCCCGGCGATTAATCCGACAATCGGGCCACCCGCTTCCGCGCCGAGTGCTCCAACAAGTGCACTGATAAGGAGGATCCCTTCAAGGCCGATGTTAAATAGACCCGCTGTCTCGCCGACGATCTCTCCAACAGCAGTCAGGGTTATTGGAACCATGGCATGGAGTGAAATGCGCAGTAGATCTGTTAAGAAGCTCCAATTCATGCCGATCGCCTCCGAAGTACGTTCATCAATCTGTCCCACGATGAACGTATCGCGCGAAATACGCGGATCAATTCAGGAATAGCCATCGTAATAACAATTACTCCCTCGACCACACGCACCATCTCTAGTGGAACACCAGCGGTGAATTGCATCGTCCGGCCACCTGCAGTTAGACCGCCGAAGAAAAGCGATGCAAAGATTATCCCAATGGGATGATTTCTCCCAACCATGGCCACTGCCATGCCATCGAATCCGGTGTTCATCAATTGTGGCAACCCGCTGATAATGGCATATGTTGGAGGATTACCCATCACAATCGTTGCTCCTGCAAGGCCGGCGCCAAAGCCACCAAGGATGAACGCCAGCAGCATAGTGCGTTTGCTCTTTATTCCTCCGTAGCGAGCGGCTGAGGGATTCAGCCCGGCGGCACGCACCTCGTAGCCGGTCACTGTATGCCACAGGACAAAGTAGATCGCAATGGCAAACGCTACTGCAGCGAAGATCGACCATGAGAGGTCGGTCCCGTTTACTAGGACCGGGAAACGGGCGCTCACTGGGATGCTTATCGTCTTCTCTCCCCGTACCGGGTCAACGAGGATGTAAGCGACCATGTAGAAGGTGAGAAAACGAGCGATCCAGTTGAACATGATCGTCGAGATGACCTCGTTCACCCCGCGAGTCAACTTGAGGATCGCCGGTCCCAGGCTCCAAATAGCACCAGCAATCATGGCAAAGATGAGGCCAACGATCAGATGTAGACCGACTGGTAATGTGAAGTAGCCCACGAATACTGCCGCCACTGCACCCATGTACACCTGTCCCTCCGCCCCAATGTTGAACATACCTGCGCGTACGCAGATGGAGAAAGTGAGAGCGGTAAGGATCAGCGGCACGCCGCGTGCGGCAGAACTAGCCCATCCATAGGTATCTCCGTAGGCTCCCTGAAATAGGGCGACGTACGCTTTCCACGGGTTGTATCCCCAGATTAGCATGAGAATTGCACCGATAATTAGGCCAACTGCAGCGGCAAGGAGTGATTCTATCGCTGGGTTGAGGCCCGTCAGTGTGCGGTGAACGAGCTTCTCCTTCTGGGGGGCGGTCTCTGCTAGCTCTTGGCTCATGCTGCCCCCTCCTTTACGGCCACGCCGCCCATGAGCATACCGATCGTCTCGCGATCGAGATCACTTGGTGAGGCAATGGTCATGAAACGTCCTTCATACATGATGGCAATCCGATCGGACAGCGCCAGCACCTCGTCCAGATCCGCAGACACGAGTAATATGGCACGCCCCTTGTTCCTCATCTCCACTAACAAATCGCGGATGTACTTTGCCGCTCCGATGTCAAGTCCGCGAGTTGGTTGAGAAGCAACAACTATGTGTGGGTCCTTGGCCAGTTCCCTTCCTACGATGAGCTTCTGTTGGTTCCCTCCAGAGAGGCTCTTTGCCGGAGCGTTAGGGCCAGCAGCCCTAATTTCGAATCGATCCATCAGCTCACGCACGTGTTGATTGATCTTTCCCCAACGCAGGAATGACATCGGCCCACGGAACTCCTCCCAGCGTTGCACTCCAAGGATCGCGTTCTCGGCGAGGGTAAATGGCAGTACAAGGCCTAACCGCCACCGATCTTCGGGGATGTGCGCAACGCCCATCATATAGATCTCTCGCGGGTCAAGGCCGAGGATGTTCTTGCCGTTGATCGACGCGCTCCCGCTTTCTGCGTGGCGCAACCCGGTCAGCGCTTCCACCAGTTCCGATTGGCCGTTCCCCTCAACGCCAGCGACCCCAAATATCTCTCCGCCGTAGACTTCAAAGGACAAGTCTTCCACAGCTATTTCGCCGGTGTTCCCCTTGACAGTGAGGCCATCAACCACAAGTACTGGCTGCTTGGTGCGAACGTTCGCCCGTGTCCTCTTGCCAGCGGGAAGCCCCTTATCCTGTAATTCCACGGCGCTGCTCGCCTCTTCAAGAGCTTTACCGACCATCAACTGTGCGAGTTGTTCAGTGGATGCTTGTGCAGTCGGCACGTCTCCCACCATCTCACCGTGCCTGAGGACGACGACGCGGTCAGTGACCGAGCCGACCTCTTTTAGCTTGTGGGTGATGAGGATGATCGACTTGCCCTCTGCTTTGAGTCTTCGCAACAGTGAGAAAAGCTCGTCCACTTCAAGCGGTGTTAGCACCGATGTTGGTTCATCCAAAATTAGGAGATCGACGTCACGCGAGAGGACTTTCAATATCTCCACGCGCTGTTGCTCCCCCACAGCTAGTTTCTCCACCGGTACATCAAGCGGTACATGCAGGCCGCTTTCGTCCATCAGTTCCTGCAGTTTCTTCTTCGTCGTCGTGAGTTGGATTGGGCTGAACGGATGGTCATGGCTGAGTGCGACGTTCTCTGCAGCATTGAACGTTCCGACCAGGGCGAAGTGCTGGTATACCATGCCGATGCCAAAACTGAGCGCCTCTCGCGGGCTCTTGAAACGCACCGGGCCACGTGGTGAAATGACACGCCCCTTTGTCGGCGGAAGGAGTCCGGAAAGAATCTTTGTGAAAGTTGTCTTCCCTGCGCCATTTTCTCCCAATAGGCCAATTATCTCCCCGCGATGGATCTCGAGATCAGCCTCTTTCAATGCCACTGTTCCGTTGGAGTAGACCTTGGTGATCCCTTCTGCACGCAGGTAGTAATCTGGAGCGGACTTGCTTTTCGTCAAACGATCTTCTTCTGTCATAAGGTGCTCCTGTGCTGACTGCAGCAAGGTAGGAAAAAGGGAGAGAGGAGAGTGTCCTCCCTCCCTTGTCTTAGTCAATGCTGAGTCATACTCTACGGCGCACCAAGGGTGTACTGCGCGCGTATCGCCTTCATCTCATCACCGGTATTCGCTGTCGGGACGACGATCTTCCCGGACAGAATACCGGCGTTCAACTCGTCAACAGCGTCCCAGATGTAGGCAGGAACCGTTGCTCGGTCCTGCGCCCAGTTGGCGATGATGTTGTAGAAGTCATCAGCCTTAACGGCTCCACCGGCGATACCAAAATCGATGAAGTCAGCAAGCTGTGAGATTCCGCTGATCGCCACTCCGTCTTCCTTCAGACCAAGGCTAACGACACCGCCCTTAAACGTGCCGTCAACAACAGACTTTACTGCAGAATAGCAGGCGTTGTCGACGCGCTTCATACCACTAGCAAGACCGTGATAACCGTTACCCATCCAGTCCTGATCGGAGTCGACACCAAAGTAGTAGGGAGGGCCAAAGGTTGTCCCGGCGTTGGTGTGCGCCTCTGTAATTGCTTGGAGGTCTCCTACGCCGAGCGGGCCAGCAACGTTATACAC
The DNA here is from genome assembly GCA_027007005.1 of Candidatus Bipolaricaulota bacterium. GTDB lineage: Bacteria > Bipolaricaulota > Bipolaricaulia > UBA7950 > UBA9294 > M55B144. The sequence goes on from JALTFO010000024.1 coordinate 63,946, forward strand.
ACCAACAGCACCCTGGGCAAGCATCGCCTCTGTGGCGGCTTTGCCCTGAGCGATGTCATCGAACGTCCCTGTGTAGGTGTAAAGGAGCCCGACATCCGGGGTCTTCCCTGTCACTTCTGCGTACTTCTTTAGTCCCCAATCCATGCCGAAGCGGAATCCTGCTTCAAAGTGGTACAGAACAGGGATCTCGATGCCGAGGACTATTCCAGCATACTTGTAGCCTTTCTCAGCCGCGGTCATCGCTGCCAACGCACCGATGAGTGCAGACTGCTCGTTCTCGCGGAAGACGATGCTCATCACGTTCGGTTCATCCACAACCGAGTCGATGATCGCGAACTTCTGATTCGGGAACTCTGTAGCGGCTGACTTTAGGGCATCACCAAGCAGGAAACCAACGCAGAGGATAAGGTCATAGTTTCCAGAGCGGGCCATGTTCCTAATATTCGGCAGGTAGTCGGCTGCAGTTGAACTCTGCGCGACATCCATCTCCAGACCGAAGTCCTTTGCTGCCTGATCTGTTCCTTTGAAGCCCATGTCGTTGAACGAGAGGTCTCCCCGTCCACCGACGTCAAGTACGATACCGACCTTTGCTTTTGCTAGTCCGGCCAGGGATACCCCCAACACAAGAACCAGCAATAGGGCTAGCACTTTCTTCACGAACGCCTCCTTTTCCATTTTCGGTGTTGGACCATCCAACACCATGTCCACAATCACTATTCTACACGCCGATCCACACAAAACAAAACGCACAGCAGTAGATCGCTCTCTGGCCCGTTGCCTGCAGGATCCTCCCATTTGTGAGTGCGCCGAATGTTGTGTACCCTAGTCCGTGCAATGATAGGCATTAGCTGGTTGGATTACTTGTTGATGGGTAATGAAGTCTGGCGCTATGGCGCAGTTATCCTTCTGTTCCTCGCCTGTTTTCTTCTCTACCGCCTTGTGCGGGCAATCTTCCTACGGATAAGCGCTCGTTCGGATGACAAGAATCGTGGACAGGGGACGTTTAACGCTATTCTAGGCATGTTGCGTGGTGGCCTTCCGGTGCTTGCTGTGTGGATCTCCATCTACCTGTTTCGCATTCCAGAGTCGGTAAAGACGATCATCGGCCGCTTTTTCTTAGGGATATTCACCCTGCTTGTTATCTACCTATTGGCAAGAGCAGTCGACGCAATGGTCGCTATTCTCAAGGTGCGTGCAGCAAAGACCGCATCGCCGCTCGATGATCAACTCGTCCCTCTGAGTGGGAAGATTCTCAAGGGGTTTATCTGGGGGATAGGCCTCCTCCTCTTTCTCCAGAACGTCCTTAATTACAATATCTCTAGTCTGATCGCCGGATTAGGGATTGGCGGGGTAGCGGTGGCATTCGCTGCTCAGGATACGATTGCAAACATCTTTGGCGCGGTGATGATCTTTGTCGATCATCCGTTCAAGGTGGGAGACGCGGTCAGTCTGGAAGGATATGACGGGTCGATCGAGACGATCGGCCTGCGGTCTACGCGTGTGCGCACGTGGGACGGGACACTCGTCATAATCCCGAATAAGACTGTTGCAGCTGCCAATATCACCAACCTTGCCGTTCGCCCGACGCGCCGGACAAACTTCACCATTGGTCTCGTGTACAATACGTCTACCGAGAAGCTCGAACGGGCCATCTCCATCCTGCGAGACATCATGGCAAAGCACCCTTCAACTGCTCAGTCACGCGCCTACTTCAATCACTTTGGAGACTTCTCTCTTGACATTCTCGTGCAGCATTGGTGTAAAGAGATGAACTATGAGATCTACCTGCGCTCAATGGAGGAGATGAACCTGGAGATTAAACGTCAGTTCGAGGAAGAGGGAATCGAGTTTGCCTTCCCAACTCAGACAATCGAGATGAAAGTCTCACAGGATAAATAACGCAACAACAAGATCCACAGCAAAGGCGATCGTCACCGGTAGCACCATGCGTCGCAGAAACGCAAACATCGGTATCGAGAAGTACTCAATGGAGACGGAGACGCACGGGTGTACAGGGCTGATCACGTATCCCAGGTAGATGGAAAAATACGTGACGGCAAAGGCTGGAAGGGACATTGCTCCGTGGGCGGTTATGAATATGGGGACGACAATAGCAATCGGCGTTTGAATGCGCCCGGTGATTATCCCTAGCACAAATCCAATCGCGATGCACAGTAAGACTGGTGATAGGCCAAGCGAGGCCAGCGTCTGCGGCGAACCAGAAAGCGTGAACACATTCAAGAAGAGAAACATTGCAAGGATGATGAGTGCGTACTTCCATGGCCGCATCTTCTTTCCTATTACCAGCAGCTTTCTGCCCCCGATGTGTCCAACTACTATTGCCAGTAGCAAGCTTGCGCTCACCCCAACAGCAGTACCAATCTCGGGATGAGATAGAGGCAACGTCGACTTCATAACGATGTCGATTACAGGAGCGGAGATGATGATGCCCAGCGGGACAACAAGGCCAGGTAGCGAAAATCGTCCCTCGTAATTCATCGTTCCCTCAACGTGGCGTAACAGGATGAAGTAGCCGATTACAACCGTGAGTAGAAACGCCGGGAAAAGGAAGAGTATCGCCTGATACAGCCCGACGGAGGCAATCTTCGCAGAGGCAATGAGTGACGATCCGAGTGGATAGACAAGCAGAAACGCATGCCGAAACCAAACATTCCCTGCCGCCTTGACATCTGCTGTGATGCCCTCTCCTCCACGCTGGATTAGTGGCGCAGACAGAAGCGCTCCGCCGGGCATGGGGAGCATCCCCAGGAGTGCTGGGGCAACAGCAAAGAAGGGCCTCTTCCGCATGCGCATATTCGTTACCAACCTGTCCATCTCCCCCGATTCCTCGAGCGCTCCACCAATAAGGGGGATGATCCCAACGACAAATGCGATGAGGAGTACAGATGGGTCAGCAAATGTGCGCGTAAGGACTGTTAGCATCTGGCTTGTGCTCAGGGTGAACAGGCCAAGCACTACAGCAGCCATCGTCATTGCCAGCCAAAGGCTGCGCCGAGAAATATAGAGAAGAGCGACGATCGAGAGGGAGAAACCGGTCCAGATCAACATATATCCCCTTTTACCGATTGTGCTTAGTACAGGCAGGCTACCTTACTTGATGTTTCTTTGTCAGGCAAGGCCTTGTGCTTACCTGTGAGGTGACGGAGAATACCAATTGACATGGATGACTTGAAAAAGGCTATCAAAGAAGTTCTGGTTGACGGGAAGCTCCTGTGCGCAAGGGCATTTGCTGTTGCAGGGAAGATGGGCGTCGATCCGATCGAAGTCGGTCGCGTGGCGACTGAGCAATCAATCAAAATCTCGCACTGCCAGCTTGGCCTGTTCGGCTACCCTAAGGGCGAGCGCCCAGTGGAGAAGATGAGAGGGCAAGTGACCGATGAGTTGCGAGAGGCTGTCAGTTCGCGCCTCGTCGATGGACAGCTTCCGTGTGCGGTAGCCTGGCAGATAGCCGCTGACTTAAAGGTGGCAAAGATGCTGGTATCGGCAACAGCGGAAGAACTCCACATTCGCATCCGTGCCTGTCAACTCGGTTGTTTTAAGTGACTTCGTTACCGCGGAGTTGTATCGTTCATGCGCCCTATCCCACCATTGCCGATCGACGCAGCCTGTGAAATCGCTTGGGGCAAGGTCTCAAAGATACAGCAAGCAACCAGACCCGGGTTCCCAGCAACCTGACTGAGCTTCTTGCACTCATTTAAGGACAAGACAGGCCAGAGTGGTGTGAAGTAGACGACCATAAGCACGTTTGTTCGTTGCATCGGCCCTCGCCTACTCTTAGAATCACGCTACGTGAGGTGTCCTGCAAATGCCAGAAAAAGTGAAGAGTGAGATGAACAGCCGCATGGAGCAGACGACAGAGGTCCTAAAGTCCGCTCTTTCCAAGGTGCAGACCGGGCGTGCTAATCCAGCGATGATCGAGGACGTCAGGATTGACTACTATGGGACCGCTACCCCGCTGAAGCAGATGGCGACAATAGCAGCTCCGGACGCGAATCTCCTTGTTGTACAGCCTTACGACAAGACGCAGATCGGTGCGGTAGAAAAGGCGATCCTTGCAGCCGATCTCGGGCTGAATCCGGCAAGCGACGGCAAAGTCATCCGCATCAAGGTGCCTAAGCTCTCCGAGGAGAGACGAACAGAGCTGATGAAGATCATCAAAGCCAAGGGAGAAGAGGCCAAGGTCGCCTTGCGCAACGTCCGCCGCGACGCCAACGACAAGCTTGAGAAGATGAAGGACGACGGCGACATCTCCGAGGACGAGTATCATCGCTACCGCGACAAGACCGACGAGGCTGTCCGTGATTACTCGAAGAAGATTGATGATCTAATCGCTGAGAAGGACAAGCAGCTACAGGTCATCTAGTTCTGTACAGGTCAGATGAATAAGGGAAAGAAAATCGATTTTATTAGTCTGTTTAGGCTGCCCAGTTTTCTTCTCGTCACTTCAGTCGCGGGAATTGTGCTCGGTTCCCTCGGATTTGGGATGGCAGCCATTGGACTTCTCATCGGAGCATTTCTCTATATTGTCAACCTCTTCTTCTTGTACGAAGGAGGAAAGTCACTCCTTTCCTCCGAGTCACGCCGCAACAGTAAGATGATCGCCATGATGTCCAGTTTGGGGAGGATGCTCTTTCTTGCAGTCGCGCTGGCGTTCGTGATCCACATCGGCCTTGTGGCCTTCTTTGCCGCCTGTGGCGGGTTGTTGGCAGGACAGGTAAACTTGCAGCTAGTACTTCTCATAGAAGGGAGGATTGGGAGAAGATGTTCGGGCCTCTAGGGCATAAACTCATAGCGCATGTTTCGATCGGAGGGTTTCCGATAAGCTTTGATCTGATCACGATCATCATGAGTTGGATCGTCATTGCCTTGCTGGTAGCCCTCGCCCTCATACTTCGTCGAAGCCTGCGCCAGGACGTGGATGAGAAGCCAAACCGCGTGCAAGCGCTGCTCGATGTGTTGATTGATCTCATAAGGAGCCAGTTGACATCGAACTTCTCATCGAGCAGGTTGGCCGAGGAACTCTTCCCCTTCGTCGCCACTCTGTTCATGTTTGTTCTGCTGAGCAACTGGCTCTCTATCATCCCCTTGTTGCAATCACCGACGAGAGACCTGAACGTCACTTTCAGCTTTGGGCTGCTTGTCTTTTTCATGTCGCAGTTCTTCGCTATCAGGAAGAAGGGACTCGGCAAGTACTTGAAGGGCTTTATCGAGCCATATCCGCTGCTGCTCCCTTTGAACATCGTTGGAGAGATGGCAAAGCCGCTCTCGCACTCGTTTCGTCTCTTTGGGAACATGTTCGGTGGGGCGATCATGCTTTCAATTATCTACTCATTTACCTTCTTGTCAGTCGGATTTCCCTTGATAGTGACCGCCTTCTATGGGATATTTGAAGGGATGATCCAGGCATTCGTGTTTAGTATCCTTGCTGTTGCTTATATCAATGTAGCTGTAGAGAGTTAGAAAGGAGGAGATATGCTTCAAGAAGCACAAAACGTTGTAAGTCAGATTTCCGGGGCAGACATCGCCAATGCGGCCAAGTACCTTGGTGCTGGTATCTGCATGGGGATCGGAGCAATCGGATCCGGAATCGGTGAAGGGATCACCGCTGCGCACACCGTGGACGCAATGGCTCGCCAGCCAGAGATGGAAGGGGCGCTTCTGCGAACGATGGTTCTGGGACAGGCAATCGCCGAGTCGACCGGTATCTATTCGCTTCTGATAGCGATTGTTCTGCTGTTCGTAATCTAGGAGGGTAGAGTGCATCTCGAGTGGGGGACAGTCGTCAAGACCCTCAACTGGACGTTCATTGCGAACCTCATAAACTTCGCGATCCTGCTCTACCTGCTGAAGCGCTTCCTGTACAAGCCGGCGCTAGATTATCTCGACCGCCGCCGCGAGCGGATCGCTTCCCAAATGGAGGCGGCGCGCAAGAGTGAGGAGAAAGCAGAGGAACTTGCCACAGCGCGTGAACAGGAGCTTTCTGCAGCGCGCGAACAAGCAAATCGCACGCTGGAGGACGCACGCGCACGTGCTGAGGAGATAGTTGGTGATTCCAAAGGAACAGCACGGCAAGAGGCTGAGCGGATCATTGCCGATGCGAAACGCCAAATCGAGCAGGAGCGTGAACAGATGAAAGAGGATCTGCGTCGATCCTACGCCGAGATCGCTGTCCTTGGAGCGTCGCGCGTTCTGAGCCGCGAGGTGAAGCGAGAAGATCACGAACGGCTCCTAAACGAGCTTCTTTCCGAGGTCGATGACGATGCACTGAGGATGCGGCAATGAAATCGCAGGAGATCGCACGTCGCTATGCCGAAGCACTGTACACGCTGGCTGTAGAAGAGGATTGCGTGGAGGCGATCGACAACGACTACCATGGTGTCGTCCAAGAGATCAAAGATCTGCCGGACGTCCTTCGCTTCCTGACACATCCTCTTGTTGAGCGGAACGCAAAGGTCACTTTCCTTAGGGAAGCTTTCCCGGGCATCTCGGAATACCTGCACAATCTGTTTGCTATACTCGTGAGAAACGGCCGTGAGGGCTACATCGACATAATCTACGACGAGTTTGAAGGCATGCGCGGCAGTGCAGAGGGAATTGCTTTGGTGCAGGTAACAACGGCACAGAGGCTCACCGCCAAGGATCGGAAACGCCTCTCCGATCACTTGGAAAAGAGCCTCGGAGGCAAGGTACGGCTCGATGAGCAGATCGATGAGAACCTGATTGGAGGCGTGCGCATCGAGGTCGGGGGGAAGGTCCTCGATGGGTCGCTGCGCGCGCGGCTCGATGAGCTGAAAATGGTTCTCACAGGGTAAAGGGGAAAATGAAAATGGCAACACGTAAAGACGAGATCAGTGCCATCCTGAAGGAACAGATAAAGGGATTCCAATACGACCTCGACATGAACGAAGTCGGCGTCGTCGTCGAGGTGGGCGATGGAATTGCCCGTGTGTTCGGGTTGCAGGGAGCTTTGGCATCAGAGATCGTGGAGTTCCCGAATGACGTCAGTGGCCTCGTCCTCAACCTAGAGGAAGAGAGCGTTGGTGTAGCTCTATTCGGGGAGAGCGAACTTGTGCAAGAGGGAGACGAGGTACGCCGCACGGGGCGCGTTTTGGAGACGATCGCTGGGGAAGGCCTCCTGGGACGAGTTGTTGACCCGCTCGGACGTCCGCTCGACGGGAAAGGTGAGATAGAGGTAGAAGAACACCGCAAGGCGGAAATCAAGGCCCCGGGCGTTATTGAGCGCCAGCCTGTCGACACTCCGCTACAGACGGGGTTGAAATCGATCGATGCCATGACCCCGATTGGCCGTGGACAGCGCGAGCTAATCATCGGCGACCGACGCACGGGAAAGACAGCGATCGCAATCGACACGATCATCAACCAAAAGGGAACAGGAATTGTCTGCATCTACGTCGCCATTGGCCAGAAGACATCCACCGTTGCTCGTGTCGTAGATACTCTAGAGCGCCACGGAGCGATGGAGTATACGATCGTGGTCGTTGCCGATGCCAATTCTCCGGCCCCGATGCAGTACCTCGCCCCCTACGCCGGCTGCGCCATGGCCGAGCACTTTACGTACAACGGCAAGGACGCGTTCATCGTCTACGATGACCTCTCCAAGCACGCGGTCGCCTATCGCGAGATGGCTCTCCTCCTGCGCCGTCCACCCGGCCGTGAGGCCTACCCAGGCGACATCTTCTACACCCACTCACGCTTGCTGGAACGTGCTGTGCGCCTCTCTGCCGAGCATGGCGGGGGATCGCTCACCGCCTTCCCGATAATCGAGACAAAGGCCGCCGATATCACCGCTTACATCCCGACGAATGTGATCTCCATCACAGATGGGCAGATCTACCTGGAGAGCGAGCTGTTCAACCAGGGGTTCCGCCCAGCGATCAACGTCGGAAAGTCGGTCTCCCGTGTTGGCGGTGCAGCACAGACAAAGGCGATGAAGCAGATCGCCGGTGAGTTGCGCTTGGAGCTATCGCAGTACCGCGAGCTGGCGGCGTTCGCCGAGTTCTCCTCCGATTTGGATGAGGAGTCCAAAGAGCAGTTAGCACGCGGTGATCGCTTGATGGAGATCCTCAAGCAGCGGCAATACGAGCCCATGGACGTCGAGGATCAGGTCTTCGCACTCTACGTGGCGGTAAAGGACCACTTGGCGAGTGTGAAAGTCTCGCTTGTGCGGCGATTTGAAGAAGAGTGGATCAGATTCCTGCATGCTGAGCACGGAGAGATTGTCACTGCCATGCACGACCGGATGGAGTTCACCGACGAGATCGTGGTCGATCTGGAGAGAGCTGTTGGCGAGTTCAAGGAACGCTTCGGAGGATAAGTGGCAGAGAACGTTCGCGAGATCAAGACGCGCATCGGAAACATCGAGAACATTCGCCAGATCACCAAGGCGATGAATGCAATCGCCATGACCAAGGTTACTCGAATGAAGCGTCGCCTTGCTGCGGTGCAACCGTACATGGAAGGCCTGGAAGGTGTTCTCTCCTCGCTCGTTGGCCAGCACGCCGATGTCGCCTCTGCGCACCCTCTCGTTGCGGCAAATGGATCGCAGGATGTGGGGATTCTCGTTCTAAACGCGGATCGCGGCCTGTGCGGGCGATTCAAGGGAGAGTTGAACCACAGGGCGGAGACGCTTGCTCATGATGAATCGGGCACAGCACAGTTTCTCCTCGGTGGGGAGAAAGCGCGCGCCTACTTTGCGCGGCGCCGGGTGGAGACACTGAGAACCTATGCACACTTCTACGAGGATCCCACACCAGAGATCGCCCGGGTGATCGCATTGGACCTGATCTCTTTGTACAAACAGAAGGCGTACGGCAGGCTCTTTGTTGTTTACATGCACTTTATCTCCGACCTCGCGCAGCACTTGCGCGTCGAGCAAATACTGCCGATCAAGGCAGAACCAAAGGCCGGAGACATGCTCCTCGAACCGAACCCAGGACGGATGCTAAATATAGTCCTTCCCCTCTACCTGCAGGGGAAGATCTTCCATGCACTGCTGGACACAAAGACGAGCGAGGATGCAATCCGCCGTCAGGCGATGAGCAGCGCTACCGACAACGCGGATGACCTGCTGAAGAACCTCACCCGTTCGTACAACAAGGCACGGCAGCAGTCGATAACACGAGAGATATCGGACATCATGGGTGGAGCAGAGGCACTAAGAAATTAGCTGATTGAGAGACTGAGTGAACGGGGGATATCTGATGGCAGATGAGAGATCAGTAGGACGTATTACGGAGATCAAGGGCCCGGTCATCGATGCACGCTTCGAGAAAGGAAAACTCCCACGCGTCAACGATGCCCTGCGCATCGTGCGGCAGGATGAGAGAGACCTCATTCTCGAGGTGGCACAACACCTGGGAGACGATGTCGTACGCGCAATCGCCATGGACTCGACCGATGGCCTGGCACGAGGAACGCAGGTAGAGAACACCGGTGGACCTATCACGGTTCCCGTCGGGCCGGAAACACTTGGGCGGATGCTTAACATCACTGGCGACCCAATCGACGAGCTTCCTGCACCAGATACAAAGAAGCGCTACTCGATTCATCGCAGCGCCCCATCCCTGCTCGATCAGGAGACAGAGAGCGAGATCTTCGAGACCGGGATCAAGGTTATCGACCTCGTCGCACCGTTTCCGAAAGGGGGAAAGATCGGGCTATTCGGCGGGGCTGGTGTTGGAAAGACTGTTCTGATCATGGAGCTTATCCGATCGATCGCCTACGAGCACTCCGGATATTCGGTGTTTTCCGGCGTCGGTGAACGTACGCGTGAAGGCAACGAACTCTACCTTGACATGAAGGAGGCCGGCGTCCTCAAGAACACCGCCCTTGTCTACGGACAGATGAACGAGCCTCCTGGGGCGCGCTTCCGGGTCGCCCTTACCGGAGTAACCCTGGCCGAGTACTTCCGCGATGAGGAGGGAAAGGACATCCTCCTGTTCGTGGATAACATCTTCCGCTTCGCCCAAGCGGGAAGCGAGGTGTCAGCCCTCCTCGGACGGATGCCATCGGAGGTCGGCTACCAGCCAACGTTAGCTACGGAGATGGGCGAGCTGCAGGAGCGAATCACCTCGACCAAGAGAGGCTCGATTACCTCGGTTCAGGCGATTTACGTCCCGGCGGACGACCTCACCGACCCCGCGCCAGCGACGGTCTTCTCCCATCTTGACGCGGCGATCACCCTCGATCGGAAAATCGTTGAAAAGGGGATTTACCCGGCTGTTGACCCGCTGCAGTCAAACTCGACGATGCTCGACCCCCATGTCATCTCACGCGAGCACTACCGTGTTGCCCAGGAGACACTGCAGATCTTGCAGCGCTACGAGGATCTGCGCGACATCATTGCCATCATGGGGATGGATGAGCTCTCCGAGGAAGACAAGCTCGCCGTGCGCCGGGCACGCAAAGTGCAGCGGTTCATGAGCCAGCCATTCCACGTCGCCGAGCACTTCACCAACCGTTCGGGAGCGTACGTCAAGCTGGAGGACACGATCAAGGGGTTCGCCATGATCATCGACGGCGAGCTGGATGACGTGCCGGAGCAGGCCTTCTACATGACTGGATCGATCGACGAGGTCCTCGCCCGTGCCAAGGAGGCCAAGAAAGAGCACGAAGAAGAGTCAGTCAAGGAAGCAGTCAAATAGGGTTGAGTGATCGGGTGATTGGGAGATTGAGCAACTCAACAATTATCCGATCACTCAATCGTTAGATCTCTCAATACATGGCATTCGTGAGAATCTAGACCTGGATCCGTGGACTAACTGAGGCAGAGATTGTCTTTAATGCGGTGAAGATGCTCAACTTCGTGATGTGAACACTGAGGTAAATTGATCACCCAGGAGGTGCATAGGAGATGCGTTTTGAGATCTTACAGGGATGGGAACTACTTTCCAGTCATTCAGGGTTGCCCCGTAGAAACAAGGTTTCATGGGCCAGGTTTAGGAGGGATGCTGGATACAATTTGACTTTTTCAGCGTTCGGACAAGGTAGAACTGAAGGAGCATTCCTGTCCTGTGATCAGTCACGGGGAGGTGGCCAAAGCGATGATCGGTTTGATCTGTCTGGGTAAGCCGGACTTTGCTGTTCATCGAGTCGTTTTGTAATGATAAGTTGTTTTCTACGGCATTAAGATTGGACGTGCTACCGGCCAGTCCGACGCGCAGGCAGCGACTGGACAGTGCCAACGGAGCGTTTGCTGGCATCCTGTTGGAAGAGCCGGCAGGATGGTGCGGTGGTTTGCAGCGGTGCTGACCCCAGCGAAGGAGAGCTGGTTCCGATCGATATCGATGTCAGTCCGTTTGACAACAAGGTATGTCGAAGAGAGGAGGTGCACTACATCATCAAGCGCAATATGAGAAAAGAGAGCAGAGAGCAGAGCAGGGAAGAGTGGCTGAATATTGTCATGGAGGATGGTGAGCTAGAGGAATCGAGATCAGGCAAGGGAATATTGTATACCGGGTGACCAAACGCACACTGGAGGTGGATGGGCAGGTGTTGCTCTTTCCGAAGGTAGAGGTAGAGAGCTACTGGACATCGTTGGATATAGATGTGGCAAGAGTGACCAAGCGTGCCACAAGCAGGGGACGAGTGAGCAGTTTCAGAGTGAGTTGAAGACCGACCTTGATCTGGAGAGATTACCGTCGGGGAAGTTCAAGACGAGCGAACTGGTGCTCCTGTGGCAGGCACACAGTCGTGGTATGGCACCTAGCAGAAGGTATACCTACAGATGGTGATAGCCTGAGGCTGGTAGGCGGATGAATAGAGAGGGAAGAGCGATGAAGCATGGTGGGCAGGATGTTGCACAAAGAGGAAGAAAATGGGCGACGAAACGTATTTAACGTCAATTTCAACTACGCGTTATCTTCTGTTGGAGCGAGAAGTCTGGAAAGCGGTGACATATCGGAGGTAAGATGACTGAACAGTCCTCTCAAGTGGACACTCTTCCATCTTTCCACGGATTCTGATTATGCATTGGCTCAATTTGGCGGTTGGCTATCTGATCAAATACGGCTACCCGATCGTTCTCGTCGGAGTGATGATCGAGGACGCGGGGATACCGGTTCCCGGGGAAACAACCCTCCTTGTGGCCGGGTTTCTCGCGTTTCAGGGACATCTAAACGTGTTCGTGGTAATAGTGCTCGGAGTGGTTGGAGCGATACTCGGAGACAACATCGGCTATGTGTTGGGAAAGAAGCTTGGACGGCCGTTTCTCGAACGCTACGGCCGTTTCGTGTTTATCAATGACCACAAGCTTGCGCTGGTAGAGCGGTTTTTCGCCCGCCACGGCGATAAGACGGTGTTCTTCGCGCGGTTCGTTTCCGGATTGCGGGAACTCACGGCGTGGTTTGCAGGCATATCCCGGATGCACTGGCGCACGTTTTTTACCTACAACGCATCCGGAGCGGTGGCATGGGCTGTGGTCATCACTATGACTGGATATGCCGGCGGGTATTTTCTCAAAGGGGGATGGAGGCTCCTTGTCGCGTGGGTCGGCCGCGGCAGTATGCTTGTATTGGGATTCGCCGTTTTGATCGCCCTAATCGTCGTCGCGATCCGTTATTCCCACCGGGTAAGGGAAGAGATAGAAGAGCATTTGCCGAAAGTATTGGGGTTGCGGGAGCTGGTTTTGCTGAGTTCGGAAATGCTTTCCGTCGCCCTTTTCCTCAAGATCGCCCAAGATGTAACCGCCCACGAGTCGTTTCACATTGACCGGACGGTGTCGCTGTTTGTCCATTCGTATGCTGCACCGTGGTTGACCCACGTAATGCACGGATTCACCACCATGGGATCGTGGATGGTCATCGTGGTGGTGATCAGCACACTGGCGATATGGTTTTGGATCAAAGCACAAAAACGGATGGCGGTGGCGATGGTTCTCGCCGGCGTTGTCAGCTCGTTACTCGATCTGATCCTGAAACTCTCCTTTCATCGATTGCGGCCAGCGTTCAGCTGGTCGCCCGTCCTGCACAGCTACAGCTTCCCCAGCGGACATACCACCACGGCGACCGCGGTATACGGCGCGGCCGCTTATTTTCTCGCACGCCGCTACCCGCGGTTACGATGGCCGTTGGGAATAATCACCACCATTTTGCTGTTGGGGATCGGACTCAGTCGTATTTATCTCGGTGCGCACTGGGCAACAGACGTGATCGGAGGATTCGCCGCCGGCGGCCTTACTTTGTTTGCCCTTATCTATTGGTATAATAAAGATTATCGTGTTTTTTCGTTTATAAAAACCAAGCTACGGAAAAAGCATCCGTAACGGAGGCGAACACATGCATCTAAATGAGCAGCTGTTCCTCGCCATCAACCACTTGGCCTACAAAAACACGGTGCTGGACGCATTTATGGTTTTTTGCGCGCAGTACATTCCCATTATTCTCGCCCTCACCCTGATTGGGGCATGGTTCTGGCCGCGGGAACGACGCGCCGCGTTCCGGGCAGCGGTAAGTGGAGCCGGAGCGCTCGTGCTCGCCCCGATTGTTGGATTGTTGCACTACCAGGCGCTCCCATTTGTCCTTGGGCTGGGAAGCCCGCTCATCCATCATGCGGCGAATAATGGATTTCCGAGCGATCATGCCTCAGTGTCTTTTGGAGTGGCGGTAAGTCTGCTTCTGTCCGGCAGTCGGCTCGGGCCGTATGCAATCACCCTTGCCGTGCTCGTCGGATTCGCGCGGATCTTCGTGGGAGTGCATTTCCCGAGCGATGTCCTCGCCGGAGCGGGGCTGGGCACGGTCGTTGCGCTTCTGGTTTATTGGGGAGGGAGGTGGATCGATCGCGTCGCTGATTACATCCATCACGTGCAAACGCGGGTGTTAAGGAGAGGTTAATGCACCCGATTATCGCGGCGATCGTGGCAATCGTTGACAGGATGGGATACGCCGGAATCGCCGCCGCGATGTTTCTCGAGAGCTCGTTTTTCCCATTTCCAAGCGAACTTGTCCTCCCCCCAGCCGGGTATCTCGCGAGTCAAGGGACAATGAGTCTGTGGGTCGTTGTCCTGCTTGGGACCATCGGCTCGCTTCTCGGAGCCGGGTTTAACTATTGGATATCACTCGTACTCGGGCGGCCCCTGATCCTTAAGTTCGGCCGTTATGTCGGGCTTACCCCGCGGGCATACGGGAAGGCGGAGGACTTTTTCCGCCGTCATGGTGAAATTTCTACATTCGTCGGCCGGCTCATTCCCGGGTTACGCCAGTACATCTCGCTTCCCGCCGGGCTGGCGCGCATGTCGATCCCCCGGTTTACCCTGTTTACCGGGCTCGGCGCTGGTATCTGGGCGAGCGTACTCACCCTGCTTGGTTATTTCATCGGCAACAACCAGGGGCTACTGCAGCGATCGCTTCATAAGATCACGCTTTACACCGGGGTGGGAGTCGTTGTGTTGGTCGCTGGGTACATTATTTGGTATAAACTACGGAAGACATCATCTCCGAAGACCGATAGCACTGACCGTTAGGAGGGACAAATGCCGGATCCAGGTTCGACCGAAAACACTGACATCCAAAAGGCAAGCGTTGATGAGCTGTTCACCAAGCTGGGCAGCAGCCCACAGGGGTTAACCTCCGCCGAAGTGCAAAAGCGGCGTGCGCAGTACGGCCCAAATGCTATTGCCGAGAAGAAAGTCAACGTGACCAAACGCACACTGGAGGCGGATGGGCAGGTGTTGCTCTTTCCGAAGGTAGAGGTAGAGAGCTACTGGACATCGTTGGATATAGATGTGGCAAGAGTGACCAAGCGTGCCACAAGCAGGGGACGAGTGAGCAGTTTCAGAGTGAGTTGAAGACCGACCTTGATCTGGAGAGATTACCGTCGGGGAAGTTCAAGACGAGCGAACTGGTGCTCCTGTGGCAGGCACACAGTCGTGGTATGGCACCTAGCAGAAGGTATACCTACAGATGGTGATAGCCTGAGGCTGGTAGGCGGATGAATAGAGAGGGAAGAGCGATGAAGCATGGTGGGCAGGATGTTGCACAAAGAGGAAGAAAATGGGCGACGAAACGTATTTAACGTCAATTTCAACTACGCGTTATCTTCTGTTGGAGCGAGAAGTCTGGAAAGCGGTGACATATCGGAGGTAAGATGACTGAACAGTCCTCTCAAGTGGACACTCTTCCATCTTTCCACGGATTCAGGTAGAGTTTGAATCCGCTACAGTCGATAGCCAAGAGGCTTAAGAAGCGCATGTTTCGCTACACGCCGGCGGGGTTTCCAGACCCCAAAGCATGCGGCGCGTTTTATGACGCCCGCGTCGGCCTTCTGTCCGGAGACGATATGATGGTTCTTGAGTACTCTGGAGTTGAGGCGCAGCAACGGCTCTTTGCTCGCGCGATCACACTCCTGCCTCCGCAGGGAGACATCCTCGATCTTGGTTGTGGTCTAGGGCACCTCATCTCCTGCCTCGACGAAAAGCGTCTTCCATACGCAAACTACCACGGCATCGACGTAAGCTCACGCATGATAGATGAGGCGGCAAAGCGATATTCGGGCCGGAGTGAAGTCTCGTTTGAGCGTCGTGACGTGCTGGAAGAGCCGCTTGCTCCTGCAAGATACGATACGGGATACATCTTAAGCGTTCTTGGCTATCCGCTCGGAGACGACCCGATGCGCTCGATGATGGGGATCATCGAGAATTCTTTTTCTGCCTGCCGTACGGGGATCGTTTTCTCACACTTGGTGAGTGGGCGCAAGGCGGGACTTAAGTTTACAACCGTCCCCGAAGAACTAGCCACACGCTGCAAGAGCGAACTTGGGGCAAAGGTCGAGCTCGACGATGATGGAGCGGACTTCACTTACCTCATCGTGCTGCGGCATTGAATGAAGTGGCTAGCCCCGAAAAGCCATTCTTCGCCTTCTTAGCGTTCTTTGCGTTTCTGCATGAGGGCGCTCTTCTCAAGATCGAGGAGCCTCTCCTTGCGCCACAGCCCTCCCCCATAGCCGATGAGCTTACCGTCCTTGCCGATCACGCGATGGCAGGGAATGACGATCGAGACCGGGTTATCACCGTTGGCGTGCGCCACTGCGCGAACCGCCCTCGGACGGGCGATGCGCTGCGCCTCCTCCTGATATGAAATAGTTTCACCATAGGCTATCGTGCGCAACCCCTCCCACACAGTTCTCTGAAATGGTGTTCCGGCGAGGACAAGAGGAAGATCGAATTCCTTCCTTGCTCCGGAGAAGTACTCGCTCAACTGGACCGAGAGTGCATCGAGGTGAGCGTTCATCCCTGATATGGTCTCAGCTTGCAGCAGCCTTTGCAATCTTGCTAGCTGCTTCTCACTCCTTTGACCGTCGGTGAACTCTAACAGACATATCCCCTCCTCCGTTGCCCCGGCGAGCATCGCTCCGATGGGGGTGGAGATCTCCGTGAGTACTATTGGACTGCGGTGCTCTGACAAGGGAGTATCCATAGTTTGCTCCTCCTCGCTATTCTCATGGTATACAATGTAGCCTGTCTCCGGCGGCTGTACAACCGTACAGCGCAGTCGTTAAGCGGGAAACGACTGTTACAATGGGCCAATCTCGCTAGAAAGGACCACGAGGAGGCCTTGGTGACGATTATTGCGATCTTACTTGCCACCGGAGCTGCAATCGCATGGGTATTGGTGAGCGTCCTATCTAAGCCTGTGCTACGCTACATGGATATGTTCTCATATGGCTCTATCCGCCCACTGTTCGCCCTTATCTTCGTAATTCCATACCAGATCATCACATCTGGGTTTAGACTGGTTGGTTGGAATCTTTTGGCAATAGCAGTGGTGGCCGGTATCATTGATTCGTTAGTCGGCTCGATGCTCTTTTACCAGATCGTCGAGCGTCGTCTTCTTCAAACCGTAGCGGGCGAAGCACAAACGGCCGGCATCGAGTAGTCTCCGATGAATTCTAGCTTTCTCTGCATCGGTGAACGCCCTTGGCATGTCTGATCGTATAAATTATCAGTTTTTATTCATAGAGCTTATACACAACATTGCGCGTGTCAACTAAGACGACAAGATGAGCCTCTACTTGCAAGACATCATCGATCATTCCTGATATCTCGCCTTCTCGGCATGTCCCCAACTTGACGCACAGTATGTGTTCTATTACACTGGTACACTATGACTGTGGGAAAGACTTGGGAGCTAGACATGGCCGCAGGGCCGATCTATAGGCAGATTGCTCATCACGTGCGCCGTGCACTTGCACGTGGGATGATCAACCCCGGGGACCGTCTCCCGTCGGTGCGAGAGTTGGCACAGCAGCTGAAGGTGAATCAGAACACAGTCGTGCATGCTTATTCTCAGTTGGAGAGGGAAGGAATAATCGAGACCAAGCGCGGCTTGGGAACGTTTATCAGAGGGGATATTCCCCTAGAAATATCACAGCACGAGTTGTTGATGGTAGCTGCACAGCGCTACGCGAAAGAGGCAAAGGCGCTCTCCCTCTCAAGCAAAGAGGCAGTAAAGATCGTACGGGAGGCGCTCGATGCTAGCGATGTTGGATGACGTAACCAAGCTCTATGGCAGGAGTTGCGGCCTGAGTAACCTCACTCTGGACATCCCGGAGGGACAGGTAGTCGGGCTGCTCGGGCTAAACGGAAGCGGAAAGTCGACGCTCCTCAAACTGCTTGCGGGGTTGCTCCTCCCAACTCGTGGGCGTGTGAGCGTGCTTGGTGCGCCTCCGAGGCGGAACCGGGCGAAGCTTGTCTTTCTTGGTGAGACGGATGCCGTCTACCGCTGGATAAGCCCAGCAGACGCGGAACGGTTGATGACAGGATTATATCCAGACTTTAGGCCGCAGCGCTACCGGGCACTCCTCGATTCTCTGCAGATCCCAAACCGCAGGGCAGGAGCCATGTCCAAGGGTGAGCGGGCACGGCTGCGACTGGCGATGGCCCTTGCCCGCGAGGCTCTACTCTATATCTTCGACGAACCGCTCGGAGGGATCGATCTTGTGTCGCGGGAGCGGATCCTTCAGTCGATAGTGGGTCAGTGGCGAGCCGATGCCTCGATCATCCTCTCCACTCACGCGGTCGCCGAAGCAGAAGGGTTGTTCGAGCGGGTCGTCTTCTTGAGAAGAGGGGTCCTTGTCCTCGATGCCCTTGCCGAGGAACTGCGTGAGCGTGGAGAGAGCGTAAAGTCCACGTTCTTGGAGGTACTCGGATGAAGGGACTGCGTACTCTGTTGTGGAGGGAATACCGCAGCTCACGTGGGTGGGCCATCGGCCTCATTGGTTCGCTCGGACTATGGGCGTGGATCATAACAATGGTCAGTAATGAGGGAGTTGAAAATCGGTTAGCAGTACGATCGCTCATCATTACCGTGGCGTTTACTATTGGAGTGATCGTCCTCTCATTCATGGTTGGCAGGTTGCACACTGAGATCAAGCGCGACGAACACCGAACGCTCCTTCTCTCCCCAATCCCCGGGTATTTGCATATCGTTTCGCGCTTAGCGTTTGCTCTTGGAGTAGGACTGATCTACTCCATTGGCCTTGGAACACTTGTATGGTGGGTGTTTTCACAGGCCGGGGCACACATGGGCGCTAGCAGTATCATGCAGTTAGTGGCAACGTTTCCGGCATTTGGGGTCGTTACCCTGTTGCTGCCGACGCTGGCATGGGTCCTCCTGCTCGTGTTGTTTGCTAACGCCTATCGCCTGTCGCACCTGAGTTGGATAGCTGTGATCGCTATCTGCGCAGGTACGCCGGTATCGCTGATCTACCAGGGGATCAATGGATTGGATCATCACCTTCCCGTGTGGACCACTGCCCCCGGGATCACCGATCTTTTCAACCGGTTGGCGGGAATCCCGAGCCAGGGCGAGGGGAGCATGTTAACGATGGCTGTGCCGGGTATTGTGCACTATGGAGACATCGTAGGGGCGGTGCTACTGGCCGGGTTACTAGTGTTTCTTGCCGCGCGGTTGTGGGAGGAGATGGAAGGATGATCCTGACACCAGTGTTGTTATCAATCATGCAAATTCTGCTACTAGTCATACTAGGCTACGTGGAGTATCGACTGTGGAGGGGGACATCCAGCCCCACCGCTCGCTGGCTGTCAGTTCTGTTTACGGGGACGATCGCCTGGGCGATCATCCGACCATTCCTCTTCTTGTAGGGGACAACAAACTTCCTAATGTGATCTGTATCACGCTGGGGCGTTGTGTATTCGCGCGTAGGTAGTGAGCTAGCTACAATCAAAATATGAACACCCTGATCGAGTCGTTGAAAGAGAAGATCGCTGAGGAGCCGTCATTTGAGCAGGCATGCGAGATCACGGTGCGTGAGCTGCGCCACCTTGTCCCTCATTTTAACTGGGTTGGGATCTACATGCGCAAAGGGAAGGAACTCGTATTAACCGCATGGAACGGACCGGAGGCGACGCAGCACGTACGCATCCCCGTTGGGCAAGGGATCTGCGGCCTCGCTGCGCGCACAGGGAAAACAGTGGTCGTCGGCGACGTCAACGCCGATCCGCGTTATCTTGCCTGCTTCCCGCAGACAAGATCGGAGATCGTCGCGCCAATCTACGCAGGTGATGAAGTCGTCGGCGAGATTGACATCGATAGCGATAGTATCGATGCGTTTGTGGACGATGATCGCAATCTCCTAGAAGATGTCGCACAACTTCTGGGCGGATTAGCAGCGTAGCTCCCACCGCTAGAGTTCCAAGTTGAGTCTACACTGCATTTCAGTGAGGGATGAACACTTGCTAAACTCTCAACCCTGTCCGTTTTCGATCTTACTTCTCTGGAAATCCTTCCACCACACGCTTACCGGCACCCCGCAACGCCGGTACCAGAACCTCGCAAACTGGGAGCGCCGCCATCTCGGACAACTGGTCGGCAGGCAGATGAAGGCCGAATATCTCAACCTCATCGCCCACTGAAACTCCATCTACGCTTGTAACGTCAACAAAGATATGATCCATACAAACTGTTCCAATTATAGGCACATACTGTCCTTTCAGCCACACCTGCCCGCAATTAGAGAGTGCTGGGGATAGTCCTGATCCATAGCCAATTGCGATGATGGCAACCAGCTGCTGATGAGAGGACTTGTAGGTTCGGCCATACCCGATGTAATCTCCTGAAGAGAGTTGCTTGAGCCCAACGATTCGCGCTGTAAGCGTGGCTACTGGTGCTATCCCCTTCACCCATGGGCGTCTTACTTCAGGGTACCCGTAGAAGAGGGTTCCGATCCTTACCATGTTCATGCGAGGGGAAGTCACTCGATCCTTATATTGAATCAGCCCCGCCGAGTTTCCAATATGCTGCAGCGGAGGGAGGAGGTTAGCGTTTTCCAATTCGCCAAGCAAAGACTCGAAATGGTCGATCTGCTCCAGCGTATAGGCCTGGTCCTCTGAACACTCAGATGCCGCTCTCACAAGGTGACTAAAGATTCCCTCAACATGGAGCGCGGGAAGGCTGCTGAGTTGAGTAAGAAGGAGCATCGCGTTCTCTGGGAGCACTCCAAACCGTCTCATCCCGGTGTCCACGTTGACCTGAACGCGCACTTCCTTTCTCATTTGTTGCGCCAAGTGGGACAGGAACTGAGCGAAGTCGATGTCTGATACCTGAAGAGTTAGATCGAGGTCCAGAGCGAGACTCGCTTCTGAGCGAAGAACGGGACTAAACAGCAAGATGGGAAGTTTCACACCAGCATGTCGAACTTTCGCTCCTTCCTCGACTGTAACCACTCCCAAGTAGTCGATTCCCGTTTCCTCGGCAACATGGGAGATAGTTTCAATCCCGTGCCCGTAACCATCAGACTTAACTGCGAACAACACCTTCAAGCCTTCAGGCAGCTCAGCCCGAACTTGCTCGATATTCTTCGCGAGAGTCATAACATCAATTCT
>JALTFO010000025.1 GCA_027007005.1 Candidatus Bipolaricaulota bacterium
GTCACCGGACAGTACCTGTCCGGGACGCGGTTCATCCCCATTCCCGAGAAGCGTCGCCCGGGAAATGGGGAATTTATCCGCGTCATCGGTGCGCGAGAGCACAACTTGAAGCAGATCGATGTTGACTTCCCGCTTGGGAAGTTCGTCTGCGTCACCGGGGTCTCTGGTTCGGGGAAGAGTTCTCTCGTGGAGGACGTCCTCTACCGTGGCGTGGCGCAGCAGCTCTATCAATCGACACGGCGTCCCGGAGCGCACGACAAGATCCTGGGAATCGACAAGATCGACAAGGTGATCGAGATCGACCAGTCACCGATCGGGCGCACCCCCAGGTCCAATGCAGCAACTTACACCAAGCTGTTCGATGACATTCGTTCACTCTTTGCCCGTACGCCGGATGCGCGCCTGCGCGGGTACTCTGCCGGGAGGTTCAGCTTTAACGTCAAGGGCGGGCGCTGCGAATCTTGCCAGGGACAGGGACAGGGAAAAATCGAGATGCACTTTTTACCAGACATTTACGTCCCATGCGAGGTGTGCAAGGGAACGCGCTACAACAAGGAGACGTTGCAAATCAAGTACAAGGGGAAATCGATCGCCGATGTCCTCTCCATGTCCGTCGAGGAGGCGCTCAACTTCTTCTACAATATACCGCGTGTGCGCAACAAGTTGCAGACCCTGTACGACGTCGGCCTATCCTATATCGAACTTGGCCAGCCAGCACCGCAGCTCTCTGGGGGTGAGGCACAGCGGATCAAGCTCTCCAAGGAGCTCTCCAAGAGATCGACAGGCAGGACGCTGTACATCCTTGATGAGCCAACGACAGGACTGCACTCAGCCGATGTCGGGAAGTTGTTGGAAGTCCTCCATCGCTTGGTCGACACAGGAAACACCGTCGTCGTCATCGAACACAACCTGGACGTGATTAAGACTGCCGATTGGATCATCGACATGGGCCCTGAGGGCGGAGACGGAGGGGGAGAGGTGATTGCTACAGGCACACCAGAAGAGGTCGCGCACACAGAGGGATCGTACACTGGTGAGTACCTGGTCGGCGTTCTGAAGGATTCTGCGTCTGTGACTATTCGCAACTACGACTAGCACAGCCTCATGCTTTTCCAGTCTGAGTGCTTTCCTAAAGATGACCGATCACAGGCAAAGGTTTCCTTTTCACTCTCAACTCCTGTAGAATGCCAAAAGATCGAACTTATCTCTCAAAGGAGGATGCTATGAAGAAGGGATTTATCGTCACAATTCTGGCAGTATTGCTGATGGCAGCATCTGCCGCGGTTGGCTATGCCTACAACTACGGGGTTTACTATGCAAGCTACGCCGATCAGGATACAGCATTGATTATCATGAACTCGGGTGGCCAGGACACGTACTACACTCTCAAGGTGTACGATGCCTACGGATCGCTGATCGATGCCGTGTCGGGTGATCTTGATCCGTTCGAGTCCGATTACAAGGTCTTAAGTGACATCGCAGGAACCACGGATACGTCTTGGGGATTAGTGCTGTTGCAGACTCCAAACATACTTACAGTTGGCGTGGAGACGTTCATCTCTGACCACTGGATGTCATCGGACAACGTCATCGACCCAATCCCGGACACAAAAGATTACTCACACTACTGGTACGGGCTCAACTATTCTAACACGTCCGGACAGAAGACAGGGATCGCCATCGTCAACCCGAACGATTCTTCTGCTGGTGCAACACTAAAGTTCTACGATGCTCAAGGGCAGATGCAGTACACAACCGATGTCGTCCTTGATCCACACGAGACGGAGTACTACATGACTTCCGATATTCTCACGGTTAGTGATGGCATGTGGGGTGCCCTGGATGTGCGCGGGACGATGCCTCTGATCGTTACCGCCGAGTACTTCACCGGTGATGGGACTCTAATGAACGTAGATCAAATCACACACACATATTTCAACGAATACTAAGTTGGGGGCTAGGTCCCTTTTTGGTGTCTTAACACAGGCATGCTGCAGGTCATTGTGCAACAAGCAGCGTCACAAAACACCAAAATAGAGACCTGGTCGCATTTCTTCTTGCTAGTGTGCCTTATCCTTCGTTACAGCGTAGGCACACCGCAGCCGCTGGTATTGATGTCGAGTGATCCGTATGCTGTTCCCTTAGTTCCCACATCGTCGGTTACAGTGAGAGTAACGACGTACCTGCCGCTCTGTTGATATACATGTGTGACTTGCTCACCTGACCCTGTTTGTCCATCACCGAACTCCCACTTGTAGGAGACAATCACCCCGTCTGCAGCGCGCGAGGCGGAACCATCGAGCTCAACTGCCACTCCCGTCTTTCCCCCAGAACACGAAGGGAGCCCGGTGATCACTGCCAGTGGGATATCCGGTCCGCCGCAGTGTCCACCGCTGCAGGATGAGCCAGTGTCTTCGTGCACATCCACCGCGTGGCGGACGACAGTGGTTGCTCCATCATTGTCGGTTACAGTTAGGATCACGATGTAGTATCCAATGTCGCTGTAGGTGTGAGTGGTTTCTACTCCAGTCCCCGTGCTCCCATCGCCAAAGTCCCAATCGTAGGAGACAATCGTACCATTAGCATCGTATGAGCCTGCTGCGGTGAATGAAACATCATCGCCTGTTACGGGCGCATCGTTATCCATGGAAAAGCTTGCAACTGGAGGAGGGTTAGTTACTGTGATCGCGATCTTCTCGTAATTCATCTTCCCTTTGTCATCCGTCACAGTCAGCTTGACCAGGTAGGTGCCTGGGTGGACGTAGTTATGACTGACGGTCATGCCAGTAGCCGGTGCCGGATCCTGCGGATCGCCGAAGTCCCAGTAGTAGCTGGTGATCGTTCCGTCGTCGTGCGAATAGTGGGCACTCATCTGCACCTGCAGCGGTGCCGGTCCCTGCTGCGGAGATGCGTCGATCACGGCCTGAGGGATCTTGTTCACCATTGGGCTTATCACGTCATCCAAGGCGCAGCCGGTAAGAATGATCGGCAGAGCGATGATTAGTAGTACTGCTATCCGCTTCATTTATGACCCCCCGCATTCCATTGGTCTATGTTTTCCAGATCCGCATTGCAAGGCGGTCCACCCATGACGCGAACTGCGTGCACATAAGTTGTCTTCCCGTCGTCATTGTCCGTAACAGTAAGGGCAACATTGTATGTTCCCGCCCACAGGAAGCGATGCTTGACAACCGGTCCCTCATCCTTCCAACCATCGCCGAAGTTCCAGCTATACGATACGATCTCTTGGTCATCGGTTGAGTCCGATGCGTCGAACGTGATCCACTCACTCGCCCCTACAATGTAGTCATTGTCGAGTTCACTCTTGGGGGCATAGGAGAACGTTGCCTTGGGAGGTATGTTGAGGGCTTGCACAGTCATGGAACTCGATCCGGATACGCCCTTGTTGTCGATTACTGTCAGCAAAACACGGTACGTGCCATCTGTCTTATAATCGTGAGCTACCTGGGGCCCGTTCCCTGACGAACCATCGCCAAAATCCCAAAGGTAAGACTTGATTTGCCCGTTCGGGTCATAGGAAAGAGTTGCGTCGAAGCTTGCAGTAAACGGTATCATTTCTTGCAGCTGTGAGGCTGTGAAGATTGCCTTTGGCGCACTCTGTGTAGTCCCAAGACAGCCCGTTATTGCCAGCCCGACGAGGGCCAGCATTCCCAGCAGAAGGTAGAGCCTCGTTCGTTTCATGCTATCACTCCTTTTCTCCTCTTACAGGGAGAGATTGATATCTAACGCAATATTGAATCGGACAGTGATCCCGCTGAAATCACCAACCTCCGGCGTGCCGTCTCCGTCGAAGTCAAACCCATTCCCCTCGGCATCAGCTAGGTGTTGTACAGTAAGTGAACGGTAGAGAACTGTTGTACCTATATTTAGCCAATCGGTGATCGAAAAGGAGAGTGATATACCACCCTCAATACCCAAGCTGGATCCGTTGTAGTGCCCATCCCCAGAGGGCAAGTGGATATTTATCGGGTTGTAGGAGCTTGGCATCTCGAAGGTAATTGCTGTATTGAACCCGGAGTAGTAGTAGCCCACGCCGAGATCAACAGCAAGCTTTAGACCGACGTCAAGGAAGGTAAATCTGCCTCCAACGAGAAGACCGATACTCTGACACTGGAGGTCAAGTGAGATGTTCGAGACCTCGCTACTAGATGTGGTGGTGTACGTGCCAGAGGTAGCGGTCGTGCTCTTAAAGTAAGTGAGCTCGCCCCCGAACGCTAAGTTATCGTTAACCCAGTAGCGTTCCCCTGCGGTGTAGGCAAGGCCGCTTCCCAGATTGGGAAGAATCGGCACGGTGCCCTCGAATCGGGGATCATCATTGAGATCACCGATGATTTGGTTAGCTACGCCAATCCCCTCGTTAATGCTTCCCAGAGCGGCGGCAGATGGTCCAGCACCGGTGAAGAACTCCAGCGGTCCTGCGATCGCTAACGTTCCCCACAGGAGCGTAATTACCGTCACAGTCACTAGCCCCTTCATTATATCCCCCTTTTCCAGTCTTTGTGGGTCAGGGGAGGATTCCAGTTGATAACGGAAACACTCCTCTCACCACCCGTATGACCAGAGTAAGGGCTTGCTTCCGTACGGCGTAGGTCATCCCTCCGCCAGGCGCTGGATCTAGTTCAGGATGTGGCTGGACCTATGTCTCTTCAAGCGATGACCGCAGGGCCGTGATCGCCTGCTCGATGTCTCCTCCGTCGATTCCGATGTGCGTGACCATGCGCATCTGGTTTGAACTTCCCAGCGAATTGGCGAGGATCCCATGTTCGCGAAGACGCTGTGAGAGAAGATTGGCATCGAGGGCAGGGTTGCCGATGCTTGCGCCATCAACGGTGAAGTAGACGAGATTAGTGGGTATCTTTGAGCCATCGTGCGATGTGCAACTGAGGCCGGGTATTGCATCAATTCCTGCGGCGAGGCGCGCGGCGTTGGCGTGATCCTCAGTAAGGCGTTCGACATTGTTCTCTAAGGCGTAGATTCCTGCGGCGGCTATAATTCCCGCTTGGCGCATTCCTCCACCGACGATCTTGCGCATTCGCAGTGCACGATCAATGAACGTGCGCGTTCCACAGAGTACGGAACCTACGGGCGCTCCCAATCCCTTAGAGAGGCAGATCATAACGGAATCTACATTGCGGGTCAGCTCTGATGCAGCAACGCCGAGTGCGATTGCGGCGTTGAACAGGCGCGCACCGTCTAGATGAACTGACATCCCGTGACTGTGTGCGAGCTGCGCAGCGGCATCGAGGTAGTCAGCGCCGATCGCTGCACCGCCACAGCGATTGTGCGTGTCTTCCAGGCAGAGGAGACGGCTTATCGGGAAGTGAACGTTATCCGGGCGGATCGCTTCCTCGATCGCGTCGAGATCGATCGTGCCATCCTCCTCATTTTGGAGGATGTGCGGATGTACGCCGGCCAGTCCTGCAGAGGCTCCGCCCTCGTAGAGAAACGTGTGGGCGAGATGGCCGAGCAGCATCTCATCGCCCCGTCCGGCGTGTGTGAGAATAGCCACGACGTTACCCATCGTCCCGCTAGCCACAAAGAGACCCGCCTCCATCCCCACAAGATCTGCCATCATCTCCTGCAAGCGGTTAACCGTCGGGTCCTCGCCGTAGACATCGTCTCCAACGACGGCGCTGGCCATCGCTTCGCGCATTGCATCTGTTGGTTTAGTCACTGTATCACTGCGTAGATCGATAAATTCCATCCGCATCTCCTTCTTAGCTCGGTTGTAAACTATCTAAGACACCTAAACACTCTCGTCTGTGTCATCCCCGGAGAAGAATAGCTCTCTTGGCCTAGTGCGGCAAGGAAGCGATAGAGTTGATCATTGCGCTCTCAACAACGTTGAGCTTACGCTGGAGCTGGATTGCAAGACGTGACTGCTTCTCCGGGTTCAAGGTCGAGGATGGCGCTTGGCTTTCAGATTCCCTTCGAAGTACTCTTCTCCAGGACGGCAATCTTGGCAGTCTTGTTTGGCTGGCTCAAGTTGATGGGTTGATTGGGAGGTGCAAGATGAGGATCGGGATCATCGTCTATTCGCAGACCGGAAACACGCTTTCAGTCGCCGAGAAGCTTAAGCAGAGGCTTGTTGCGGCGGGGCATTCAACGGAGATTGAACAAGTGACCGTCGTCGGCGGGCGTAAGGCGGGAGGTAGAAACTTCCAGCTCGATACACGGCCAGATGCAGCGCAATACGAAGCGCTGGTCTTTGGCTCGGCGGTCGAGGCTTTCTCCCTGTCGCCGGTGCTGGCAACATACCTGCGGGGGATCGGCTCGCTCGATGGTAAGAGGATCGCCTGTCTTGTAACCCAGTTCTTTCCATATCGTTGGATGGGCGGGAATCGCGCCATTCGCCAGATGCACAAGCTATGCAAATCGAAAGGTGCGACGATGCGTGGTACAGCGGTTGTCAACTGGTCAAAGTTTCGCCGCGCCAAGACCACTGTCCGAGCCATCGATCGTCTCACTCAAGCACTCGCTTGATGGTGATCCAACTTGCGTTTGAAGAGTCCACCACGCATAGTTGTACGGGAGGATAAGATGATGAAATCGATTCGAACTCTCACTTTTCGATGGGTAAATGCATACCTTGTGAAGAACGATGCGGGATTCGTTCTGATCGACACCGGAATGGCGGGCAACCGCTCCACGCTCGAACACGAGCTTCGTGATGCGGGTTGCACGCCCGGCGATCTCAAGCTGATCGTGATCACCCACGGGGACCCTGACCACAGCGGTAGTGCTGCCTACCTGCGGGCGAATTACGGGGCGAATATTGCGATGCACAAAGCGGAGGCAGCGGCCGTCGAACGGGGAAATATGTTCCTCAGCAGGGGACGGCTCCCTTTTCTGAGGCGAGTGTTGAAGCCGTTGATGCGTCTCTTTCGATTGCGGAAGCGTGACCGATTTACGCCGGACCTGTTCCTGAAAGACGGCGACCGTCTCGACGAGTATGGGCTGGCTGCCACGATCCTGCACGTCCCTGGGCACACGAGTGGTTCAATCGCCGTGTTGACCGACGACGGATCATTCTTCAGCGGAGACTTTCTCGAAAACAGAACCCGTCCGTCTGTCGCCACGTTTGTCGACGACGCCGAAGCGTTGAAAGTCAGCTTCGAGCGGGTAAAGAGTCTGGACATCCGAACCGTATACCCCGGCCACGGGAAGGCGTTCAGCTTGGATGAGATCGGATAGCGAAGCGAAGGTCGCGCCCCATTGCCGAAATGTCCCGAGATACGTCGAGATTCCCAATGAGGTCCACTGATCTAATTGGGGAAGATCCAGAAGTTCCATCTGCGAGAGATACTGAAGAAGAGACTCGAAACAGGAAAGCACGCCAAGCTCAATCCAATCAGGTAGTGAGTAAGGGATAGTATTCGTCCAGCCTCCGACAGGTGTAGCCCTGTGGTGAGCAGCGCTTGATTGGGAGGGGTGCAGTAAATGTCTCTAACTTGTGAAGATTGTGGAGTCTACCATTGCGTTTTGTACAGAGACGGAAACAAAGAGAAGCATCAAGAATAGGAACTCAAGCCCGCGAGTGCCCGAGGTAGCTGTACCCCAACGTGGCATCCCTTATCCCTGATCCGACACCGTGGTCAGCGTTGCCTATCCTATTCAAACAGAGCGTTGAGAGGCAGGGCGTGGCTGCCGGCCCATCGAACAAGAGGTGGGTGGCAGTCTCAAGACCAGACCCCGTCAGCCGCGATCCATCACTCTTTACCCTGTCCGCGCTCGAATGCGTCCAGTCCCCTTGGCGGGCGACCGATGCGTCGCCCATTTACCAACCAGAAGGCCGGGGCCATCCCTACCAGGGCAAAACCAAGTATAAAGGGAACCACGGCGACTAATCGGAGAACTGGGTGGAGGCTCTGAACCAGTGCTCCAAGCTGAGAAACACTAGGCAGAGCGAGCAACATTATCGTCATTGTCAACATCGACACGGAAAGAACCGTAAATCTGATCCACTCAAAGCTCTTCACTCACTTAATTGCCTTAACTCCCTTCAAAGCACCTGTGATATGTACGTTACTTGCTGAAGGGCCTGTATGTATAACCCTAATCACAGCTCCATCATCATTATTCAAGTACTCAAAAAGAAGCGTCAGGCTTTTACCTTCAGGATCCAGTTGAATACTGAAGTCGCTTGAAGGGTTGTTCATCTCTACAACTGCACCCTCAAGTATCATTACGCCTTCTCCGGCTACAATCCTGGGCGGATCCGCAGTTGCGATGTCTGTCTTATCTAACGCGCTTCTGCCAGCATTCCAGAAAAGGATCGTGCTCACAGTGAGCGTGGAAACCTGCTGGCCGCGATACCATATCTTGATGCCTTCGAGGCTCCTATGGCTAGAGGTGATAACAGGGGTGCTTCGAATTGCCCAACGAGGGGCTTTCGCTGAGAAGCCGAGCCGGTAGAACAACCAGGCGAAGAACCATGTCCCAAGAAGGCTAATTGCAACAGTTATTCCAAACTCCATGATACCTCCTTTACTATTATACCGTGTTCGTACCCTAAGGACTCAGCTGTTAAGTAAGCACGTTCCTCGGTAGTTAGTACGTGGAAATCCTTGCCGCTTTTGCACATTGCGGGGGCGATTAACTGGAGCTTTCTCGCAGCGCCAATCTGCGTTACCTTTTGCGGGACACTAGCATACCATTCCCCTGGCAGAATGGTTAGTAGATAGAAATCAAGTGGCGTTCCCAAGAATGAGTATGCCCCTGAGAATTACGAAGCGGCGCTGATTGCAAATTAGAGCGATGGTTCCAGCGCACTTGTGTCTATCGCGCGTGAACGAACAACTCGACGTTTCCCTTCTCGCCTTGGATGGGAGAGAGCATGTTCGCGATGACCTTCCATGACGTCTCGTTCTCTATGAACTCTCGAATGTCTCTTAGCACAGCTTCGCGATCATCTGCGTTCTTCACCACTCCATCGCTCGGCAGGCTGTCTTTACCTACTTCAAACTGCGGTTTGACGAGGGCGATGATCTCGCCGTTCGGAGTTAGAATATCAACAAGCGGTGGTAGGATGAGTTTCAGCGAGATGAATGACACGTCGATGGTTACGAGATTGACCGGCTCGCCGATGTCCTGTGGCACAAGGTAGCGGGCGTTAATCCCTTGGTGTACAACGACACGTTTGTGATTGCGCAAGCGCATGTCGAGCTGGTCGTGTCCAACATCGAGGCTGTGCACGCGCAATGCCCCGCGTTGCAGCAAGCAATCGGTGAATCCACCGGTGGAGCTTCCGATATCGAGGCAGATATGGCCCTTAGGATCGATACGAAACTGATCGAGGGCCGCTTCCAGTTTCTCACCTCCGCGGCCAACGAAACGCTCACGCGAGACGATCTCAATCTGTGCCTCGGTGTCGATCGGATGCCCAGGCCTCAACACGATCTTCCCATCAACGGTGACACGCCCGGCAGCGATCATTCGTTGGGCACGCGACCTGCTGCGGATCAGGCCCCTCTCTTTGATAACCTTATCGAGGCGTTCCCTCATCCTGCCGGTGTTGCGATGCGCTCGTGCTTCTCCACGTACGCTTTCAATCCCGCTTTCAGGACTTCTACGGCGCGGATGAGCTTGGGTTCCTCCAACACGTAGGCGATGCGTACCTCGTCGTTTCCCACTCCTGGCGTGGCGTAGAATCCGGCCCCGGGCGCGACCATCGTCGTCTCACCATCGAGGTTGAAGTCGTTCATCATGAATTTGACGAACTCTTCGGAGTCGTCGAGCTGCGGGAACTTGACGAAGACGTAAAACGCCCCCTCTGGCTTGCGGCTGATTTCACCGGGGATGCTCTGAATAGCCTCGTACAGGGTGTCGCGACGGGAGTGGAACTTTTCTCGCATTGCTGCGATATCTTCCTTGTAGTTTGGATCCTTGAGGAAAGAGACCAGGCCCAGTTGCTCGAATGTAGGCGCTGACAGGCGGATCTGGCACAGCTTGTCGATTGACTTCATCAACTCACGGTTGCGGGTGACGAGTGTTCCGATGCGCGCTCCGCACGCCGATAGCCGCTTGGAAATTGAGTCAACGAGGATCGCATTATCGTGTAGCTCCGGGAACTCCAGTATGCTGACCGCTTCACCTTCGTACATCAGCTCGCGATACGGTTCATCGGAGATGACGTACAGATCGTGCTTGAGTGCCAGATCGGCGACGGCCTGCATCTCGTCACGTGTGTATGCAACACCCGTTGGGTTGGATGGGTTTGAGAAGAGGATGGCCTTTGTGCGCGGGGTGATCAGTGCCTCGATCTCTTCGATCGGTGGGAGGTGGAATCCACTCTCGACCTTCGCCGTGATCGGGACGACCTTGATTCCGTTCATCAGCGCATGCCCGTAGTAGTTGGGATAGAATGGCTCTGGGATCAGCACCTCGTCGCCGGGGTTACACGTTGCCTGCAATGAGAAGACGAATGCTTCACTCCCCCCGATGGTGACGCGCAACTCGTCCTCAGTTAGTTCGAACCCCATTCCTGCATAGAATTCCAGCAGAGCGTCGATCGTTGCTGGTATCCCACGCGCTGGAGCGTAGGAGAGAACATCGATCTTCGCATTACGGATCCCTTCCATGAACGAGCGTGGCGTGGGGATATCTGGCTGACCGATGTTCAGATGGTATACCTCGATCCCTCGCTTCTTTGCCGCGACGGCCAGGGGGACGAGGCGTCTGATAGGCGACCCTTTCATTTGCTTAGTTCGTTCCGATACGTCAAGCATAGTTTAAGATCCACACCTCCGGGTGAGCGGGAAGGCTATCCTGTGTCAGCGTAACCTCCTCGCTTCCAATTTCCACGATATTCTGCATCCGGGAGGTGAATTTCTCCACTGTATCGATTGGGAAGTCTGGGCCCAAGACGTCCGTCTTGTAGTGCATGGGGAGGATCACCTTTACGTGCGGGAGTTGCCCCACGATTTCTTCGGCTTGCGTAGCGTCGATTGTGAAGTACCCCCCCACCGGGATCATCACGATCTCTACCGCGGCTAGCTGGGACAGTTGTTCTGCATTGAGGAGGTGTCCAAGGTCGCCGAAGTGTGCCAGGGTAATCCCATCTATTGTGAAGGTGAAAATCGTGTTCTCCCCACGCTTCTTACCTTGTTCCTCGTCGTGAAACGTTCTGATCCCGGTGAACTTGATCCCGTGTGCTGTGTGTTCTCCTGCTCCGCGTATGATCTCTGGAGATCCGGGCACACGATTCACGGCATTGTGGTCGAAGTGTTCGTGACTCACAGTAACTACATCAGCGGGAAAACTTGGCGCTTTGTAGGGAACGTGTTCATCGTATGGGTCAGTAATTATGGTCACGTCTTGTCCCTCAATGAGAAAACATGAGTGTCCGATCCACGTTATCTTCATATCTATCTGCCTCCTTAGTTTGCTGTTTGAAGCATCATCTGCACGAGACTCGGAAAATCGGTCCCCGCCGCGGCTGCGGCGCGCGGAAGGTCGCTCATCGGTGTCATCCCCGGGTTGGTATTTACTTCCAGAACGTAGGGTGTTCCATCGGGGGCCAGGCGAATGTCAACACGGGAGTATCCAGAGCACCCAACTGCATGATGCGCTGCGAGGCTGACTTTCTTGATGTTGTTGCTAGCCTCATCATCGAGCTTGGCGGGCACGATGAAGTTTGTCATTCCCTCATCATACTTTGCTGAGTAGTTGAAGAATTCTAGCTTGGGTACGATCTCCACAAGGGGCAGCACTTCTTCACCCGTGCCTGTGTTCAGTATCGCCGCGGTCAACTCACGGCCGGGGATGTACTCTTCAATAAGGAATGAGCCAAATCTTCTTACTACCTCCTTGGCCCGTGCAAGGAGTTCTATCTTGCTTCTCACGATGTGGACACCGATGCTTGAGCCCTGATTGGTCGGCTTGATGACGAGCGGGAGTCCATGCTTAACAACCGCATCTGCACAGAACAAGGAAAGGTCATCTTTGTCGATGTACATGCACCCTGGAGGCACAGGTAGATTGTTGCGTGCCAGGATGTCCTTGGCGCGGGGCTTGTCCATTGCCCGTGCGCACGCCTGTGGACGTGATCCAGGATAAGCTATCCCCAGCACGTCGAGCAGAAGAGCGATCGTTCCGTCTTCTCCCGCGCCTCCGTGCAGTACGTTAAACACAGTATTGATCCCAGAAAGTGCGGGCACGAGATCGTCTGTGCTATCAATGGCGAGCAGGACAGAGTCATATCCGATCTGACGTAACGCCTTGTGTACCTGCGCTCCCGAGGTGAGAGATACCTTGCGTTCTGGAGAATCTCCTCCTGCCAGGACACCGATCCGTTTGGCTTTCACTTGCAGCCTCCTTGCACGTGGGAGTATACTTGTAGGTATTAGTAGTAACAACGGAAGGAAGAGGCATGCAAAGCGGCCCTGGATTTGCTCTTGGAGCTTCCTTGACACGTGCTGCAAGGCCTGATATACTTCCGTTTGTAGTGACTGGTCATTGAAAAGTGGATAGCGTGGTAATGAGTTCCTCGTTGTTGAGGAACCTTGTCAATTTTGAGTTAACAGTAAGGATCAAAAGCTAAAACTAAGAGAGTTTGATCCCAGCTCAGGATGAACGCTAGCGGTGCGCCTAACACATGCAAGTCGAGCGATCGAGCCAGAC
>JALTFO010000026.1 GCA_027007005.1 Candidatus Bipolaricaulota bacterium
AAGCGCTTTGCCCGCTACGAAATAGGGGAAGAGGGATAGTGACCTCCCCCGCGCGCCTTCTTCTCAAGCTGAGCGGTGAAGCGTTCGCTGGAGAAGAAGGCGCGTTCTCTCCCAAGGCCCTCCGCCGCATCTCTCAACAAATTGCCTCTCTCTCCGACGTACAGATCGGGATCGTCGTCGGTGGGGGAAACATCATCCGTGGTGCGCGCAGCCCCTGGCTCGACCGCGTCGATGCCGACTCGTTGGGGATGCTCGCCACCGTCCTAAACGGCTTTGCCCTCTCGACGTACCTGGAAGGCGCGGGCAAGGAGACGATCGTACAGTCCGCCGTAGCGACCGAGCTCACAGAGCCGATCTGCCCCCGCAAGGCGCGCAAGGCCCTCTCTGAGGGAAAGATCGTCATCTTCACCGGAGGGACGGGGAACCCGCTCGTCACCACAGACACCGCAGCCGCGGTGCGCGCAGCGGCGATCGGCGCCGACCTCGTCGCTAAGGGATCGAACGTCAAGGGCGTGTTCAGCGCCGATCCGGCAGTCGACAAGGACTCGCACCTGCTCGAAGAGCTGACATACGACGAATTCCTCGCGGCCCGCTACGGGGTGATGGACCAGGTGGCAGTCGAGATCTGCCGGGAGAACAAGCTCCCGATCGTCGTCTTCGACCTATCAGATTCAGAGGCCCTGGGGATGATCTGCCGCGGCGAGCGCGTGGGGACGCTGATCCATTAAACGATCGGGCAATCGAGTGATTCAATGATTGCCCGATTCAGGAAGTAACCTCCACCTCGCGATGTCTGGGGCGCCAAATGACGGAAACGTCCTCTGAAGATATGGCTTGGTCGCGATTGAGCTCCCGTAGTAGAACAGAGGCATGATAACCGCGTCCGTCTCCACGAGGATCCTGTCCGCCTGCTGATACAGGTCCTTGCGTCTCTGTGGATCAAGCTCACGAGCAGCTTCTTCAACGAGTGAATCGAATGTCTGATCTCTCCAATGGGACCAGACATTGATCAGATCATATGCCCAGTTATACGCATCCGGATAATCAGCACACCAACCTAGTCTCCAAATCTGGCACTGGCCCGCGTTTAGCTTATCGACATAATCCCGCAGGGCCATGCTGTGAAGCTCAACTGTTACCCCTAGATTATCGATCCAGTTCTTGCGCACATACTCCGCGGCAGCCTGATGGTATGGCACACTGTCATTGAACCAGAGCGTGATGCGTGGGAGCCCTGCACCGCCAGGGTAGCCAGCCTCAGCAAGCCACTCGCGTGCTTGCTCTGGGTCGTATGGAATTCCAATCCCTTCTTCCTCGCCATTTACATGATCGCTGATGCCAGGTGGTACGAGAGTGAGTGCCAACTCAGGAAACGTTATCAGACCAGCTAATGAAGCGGCTTTCATTACGCCGTCACGATCAACCGCAGACACAAATGCCTTGCGAACTAGGGGATTGTCAAACGGAGGCAGCTTCACGTTGAATCCATAGAAGTACGTTCCAGGGCCTAAGTAGTTTCCGCAGCCGGGCACCTCTTTTATCTCTTCTGCAAGGCTAGAGTTATCCGTAACTGCCTCCAGCGTTCCAGAAGAGATATCAACGGTGTCTAAGAGCCCAGCCCGATACTTCACCCACGCCGCTTCTTTGTCGATGACCCACATCACCACACGCTCGATCTGCACATCTTGAACAGCATAGTAGTTCTCGTTTTTCTCCAACGTAATGTAATCGCCATGTACCCAATTCACTAATCGATACGGTCCGTCCGTGACAATGCTTTCAGGTTCTGCCCACGCATCTCCCATTGTATCTATCACGTGCTTAGGCACCGCAAAGAACGGCAAGATCACTGCAAGGGCGGGAAAGTAAGATGCAGGTCGATCTAGGGTGAACTGGATTCTATGCTCGTCGAGTACCTTCACCCCGAGTTCGTTCGAGTTCGTAACCTCACCCGTGTAGTGGGCCCTGGCTCCACGAATCGCGTCAAATACATACGGATACGGATACGCATGCTCCGGATCGAGGGCCCTGAGGAGCCCACATTTCACATCCTTTGCCGTCACTGGCACGCCATCGCTCCATGTCACATCATCGCGCAATGTGAATGTCCAGACTGTCGCATCTGAGGATGATTCCCATGACTTCGCTAATTCAGGAACAATATCGCCATCTTCGTCATAGTCCACCAATCCAAGGAAGAGCTGCTCGACCACCCATGCAGCGGCGGAACCTCCGGAATCAAGAGAAGGGTCCAAGGTTTCCGGTTCGCCATTGATAGCGATGTCCAGTTGCACACCGCCGCCGGTCTTTAGCCATTCTTTCTTCACCACCGTTGCTGAGTCAGGACTCCACGAAACCCAGAACGTCCACGACTCATTGAGCGGCATCCCAGTGAAGACAAACGTCGTTGCCTTCCCTTTTGGTGACTGGTAGTTAAACCCATCCCCGAATCCAGTGATCTCGACCGGTTCAGAGAAGGTGATACGAATCGCCCTTGCCGTATGGCCAGAATCGTTCAGGAACACGCCGCTTCCCGCAATCGCTGCAGAACTGAACGCGATTATCACTATGAGCATCACTGTTACCACCAATACTCTCTTCATTTCGCGCCTCCTTGTTCGCAAAACCGTTAGCAACGCATCCTAATGCAGTGGAGTGCCTTGCGTCAAGCTGCCGTTAGACAAGTGCAGGAAATGTTTCTTACGCTTTTGCTATCTCCCTGTTAGTTTTTGTATGCTACGTGCAGATAAGGTTGCCAGGGAGGGAACCTGTGCGCTGTACAAGAGCTGGAATTACCGGATGGTATGTGCGTTGGAAGCGCAATACTGATGTTGGGTTGCAAACTGACCAGATTGGCGCTTTCCCCATGTTCCTACTCTCTTTCAAGAGGAGGTCAAGAATGATCCAAAAACTGGTTGTTATGCTATTTCTGACTGTACTGACATTTGCCCTTCTGGGGACGGCACAAGGCGTGGGAGATACAATACTTAAGCCTCATGCGCCAATCTACATAAATGGGAACAGCGATTTCACAACTGAGAATGGGGTTGTAAGCGGCTCAGGAACTGAGGACGATCCGTACATAATTGAGGGTTGGGAGATCGACTGCACCACTGGATGGCATGGCCACAATGACATTCGTAATGTTGGGATTCTTGTCGCCAAAACAAGCGCCTACTTTGTAATTCGCAAAGTACGGTTTTTCGGTGAAGGTGCCGTTATAGGAACTCTTTTCCATGACACCGTAACGCATGGCAGAATCGAAGATTGTTTATTTGATAAGATACCACTAGGAATACAGATTCAGTTCTCCCATGGCAATGCAATTGCAAGAAACACTTTTGTCATTCGTTATTTCCAAGGCGGCGGCTCTGATGCAGTGGTGTTGCTAGAGTCATCAAATAACACTGTCTATGAAAACACTGGGACAGGCGGGTTCGGAGGTGATGGTGATAATAACACCTTTTATGGAAATACAATCTACCCTCTTGCCAATGGAAAGGTGAGGGCCTCGCTGCATGATTCCAGTCAACACGATAATGATCCCCCCCGCGTAACTACCGGAAACAGATATTTTTACAACAACCTAATGGGCACTTCAGCAACAGAGGAAGTTACTCCACCGAATCATTGGGATAACGCAACTGAAGGAAACTACTGGAGCAATTTCTCTGGCTGGGACGCAAACGGCGATGGAATTAGTGATTCTCCGCACAAGATAGAGGGCGGTGGCGTAGATAGGTATCCCTTGATGCGCCCGTGGAAATCAAGCGTCGTGGCCATGGGAATCAAATTCACCGGGCCGGATGAGTTCGTTACCATAGCCAATTGGAGTCAAGAAGACGTGAACCTCACTGGATGGAAGCTGCAGGCTGTGAATCCTGAAACAGGTGAAGTTCAGCACACGCTTGTCTTTCCGTCCGGCTGCAGCCTCCCAAAGGACGGGAAGCTCAGGGTTCACTCAGGACCGGGACCCATGACCGGGCAGAATACAAGTGGCTCTCCCTCGAAGACAGATCTCTATGGTCAGTGGCAGGACTTAGCGGAAGGCTCATACGTATGGAACGATCTTGGTGGCATGGTTCGGATAGTCAACGCTGACGGAAAGGTAATTGACGAATACGAGTACCACTGGTGGATGGGCCAATGATCAAATTAGGCAAGCAGCCTCATACAGGCCGCTGTCCTCATACAGACAATGCCCATCGGGGAACAAACAGGACGCAGGGGAGCATCCCAAGGAGGAGGTGCAGAGGATGGTTAGCAACAGATTGTTCCTGAGGGAGTATCACAAGGGCTTGATTCTAGCAATACTCGCCCTACTTATCGGTATTAATGTCATCGCACTAGGAACAGACTGTACACGAGAGCATCACGGAGACTTGATCATCAAGGGAGACGAGGTCTTCACCATCTCAAACCAGACGTTTTGCCAATACGGAAATATCGTCGTAAGAGACAACGCGCAACTTGTAGTCCGTAATGCGACGATTGAGATGCTAAACAAGGAAGAAGATACCTATATCCACATTCTCGATTCCGCTCGTGTAGTATTTGAAAGTCTCAGGCTTAGCTTAGCGATCAACACACATTTGCAGATTAGTGCGTATGATAGAACATTGCTTTATATAGAGGGAATGAATGTACCAGCGCATGGCTTGGTCGTTGAAGCGGATGATGACTCTAAGGTGGTCGTACGCCTCTCCAAGATTTCAGAGTTCCATGTTCGAGGTCATGCTAACGTCCTAATCAGCGGTTGCCTAGTGTCGCGAGCTATCAATCTTGGTTTCTCCGAGAATCCTGCTATCAAGATCCGTGACCTCCGACCTGGATACCTTGCGAGTTGGGTGTTCCCCCTGGATACCCCATGTCCCTGGGATCTCGAAGTCCGGAACACAAAAGCCCCTGCATGGTGGATCCAAGTATCCGGTGACGTACGACTCCACTTGCGTGATTCAGAAATTGATGCACTTAGCCTAGACTCCGGGTATTGCTATGTGGTCGTTTCTTCCTCCCATGTGTCTAACACCAATTTCAGAGACATCATGGGGGAAATCCGGTTCGAAGATGTGCAGATCGACCACAGCTTCAAAGTTCAAAATACATTATGTTTAACGGTAAGTGGGTCTGTGAATTTCGGATCGGGAAAACTCATTGAGGACTGGCGAAACTCGACGATTCTGAGAACGTATAATGTCAGTGTGGAAGACCAAAATGGATTCCCTGCTGCGAGAGCATTGCTAGATCTGGAATCGCCAAGCGGAAAGCACTTGTCTGTGACCACCGACGAGGAGGGTCTTGCTTCCTTCAGTATTAGTTTCGACGACTCCAACTACTCCGAAAACTGGATCTTGACTGCAACACTTGGTGATCAAAGCGTCGTTTGCCCTGTCAGTTTTATGTCCAGCTCTCCCGTCAACGTACATCTTTCTGCAAAGGGCAAGGCCGCAACGGATAGTAAGTAGAGCATCATCATTGAGGGGAACGATAGGTGATGTAGTGTGATGTGAAGTTTCCTAAGGAGGGGATGCGGGATGAAATATTCGGGACAGGGAGCAAATAGTGGTTCTTCAAAGCTCTTCACCAAGAGGATGGCGCTCCAGGTGCTGGTGCTGAGTCTTTCGTTCATGTTGGTCGCCTTGGCCGGATCGGTACAAGCTTTCGCAGGTTCGAGCCAATGCACTCGCACATATGACGGGGATCTGGTACTTACAGGGCACCAAGTACTGGCAATCACCGGTGAGACCGTGTGCGTGCACGGAAATGTTGTCGTCAAAGACAATGCGAAACTCGTTCTCAAGGACGTTACTCTACGTATGGACAAATTCTCGCCAAGCTACTGGGACAACTGGGCGCGGTTCGACGTCTTTAATTCGGCAAACGTAGAGATCAACAACGTGGTCTTCGACCTTTCCGGCGGAGCAGTATGGCTAGCATCTCACGATCAAGCGGTTGTGCATCTTGACAACGTTACTTCTTCTGGCGACAGCTCGGGCGTACATTTCCAAGCAGACGGCAACTCACAGGTGCACGTAACCTCGTCTAGCCTCAACGAGGCAGATATTTCCGCATCTGCTCACATGACCATCCAGGATTCTCAGCTTGCTTGGGCGGTGAAGATGGGGCTACAGGGAGACAAGAAGATCCTCCTTACCGGTATTGCCCCAGGCAAGTTTGACAACTGGGAGTTTCCCACAGATCAGAGCGTTCCTTTCCGTATCTCTCTGCAGAACACGTCAGTAGGGGCGTGGGCAATCCTTGTTGGTGAGGGAACAGATGTAAGGATCATTGGTTGCAAAATCGACGACTTGTTACTGAACCTAGGTCAAGCCAAAGGTTCTCTGCACGGTCTCGTTCCTGGCCACTTTGTCTCATGGAGCTTGCACGCCGATAACCAAATCAACTGCGCCACAAAGGTGGAACTGCAGGATACAACAACTAATCGCTGGAACCTAGATTTGTCTGGACGATCGGAGATTACTCTTAATGATTCGACAATCGCTGACCTTAGTTTCACAGATGCATATGTTGATCTCTCCCTTAAGAACGTAAAAGCTAGTCTACTGGAGGCTAACGATGCACTTGGAAAGATAACATCCCTCGACTCCTCAATTACAGGAGGTGTCGAATTCGACAACGCCACGCTTACAGTGAACGGTAACTTATCCTTTTTTCCCGATTGCTACGTTAGCGAGTGGCGGAACTCAACCATCATCAGAGACTTCCCAATCGTGGTGGAAAAGGACTTTGAGACACCAGCTAGTCACACGCCTGTGGAGATTGCCCTGCCAAACGGGCGCAAGCTCTACCAGACAACCGACGATAACGGTAAAACCTCATTTCAATGCACGTTTACAGCCTCTACCTACCAGGATACCTGCCAGCTTCAAGTTGCCGCTGGAAAGAAGGAGATCAAGCATTCTGTCGGATTTCTCGAAAGCACGCCAGTTACGATCAGCCTGCTGCGCGCGGATACCTCCTCCGATGCACTGTTTGTAGCAACGGCGGGGGCGTTACGATCTCTCGATCCGTACGAGGTTGGATGGAACGGGAATGCGAGCCTGTTCTACAACGTCTATGAACCCCTGTTCTTGGCAGACATCAACGTACCATTGGCAGTAACGCCGCTCCTTGCCGCCAAGGTACCTACGGTAGAGAACGGGCTTATCAAGCTTAGAGCCAATGGTGCATGCGATATCACGATCCCTATTCGGGCCGGGGTCAGGTTTCACGATGGAACTCCCCTTACCGCTGCAGATGCGGAGTACAGCCTCGAGCTAAGCCTGCTACATAACCTGAAAGATGCCCTTAGCCCAACATTGACACAGGCTGTGCTCGGCACAGATTCGTGCAACGACCTAATCAAGCAGGTTGGCTTAGAGGAGGTGAGCCGCAGGGTGCAAGCGGCCGTGGAGACAAATGATGATGAAGTAGTGCTGCACTTACAGCGCCCGTTCTCTCCTACTCTTGCCACTCTATCAGGATACCCAATCCTCAGTAAGGGATGGATGACCGCAAACGGAGGTTGGAACGGCACACCTCAGGACTGGGAGCGCTACTCTAATCTTGCTCCAGATGAAGCACCCCTTAACGCACAGGCAAACGGGACTGGGCCGTTCATCTTGGAGAATTACACACCTAACGCAAGGCTCATTCTGGTGAGAAACGAGACGTATTGGCGAACACCCGCCAAGTTGAAGCGAGTAATACTGACACCGGTCGGTGATTGGAAAGAGGTCGCACAGGATCTCAAGAGCGGGAAGATTGACATGATCGACTACCTCGGTCTGAGAGCAGGAAACGAGCAGCATGAGCTAGACCTTCAATCGATTCCAGGAGTTGCTACTTATCAACACTTACTGGGCACCTCTATTGAATTCGTGGTCTTCAATCGATCCACGGGCAAGACTAACGAGGATGCCTTATTGCCCGCAGGAAGTCTAGATGAGAGTAGTATCCCGATGGACTTCTTCAGCGACATCGACACACGAAAGGGTTTTATCTACTCTTTTGATTTTGGGGCGTTTGCCAACGCGGCCCTCCCAGGAGAAGCCGATAGATACGACGGTCCGTCAGGCAAAGCTTGCCCGGACTATGAAAGCCAATATTCCTACAATCCCGCCAAGGCAATCGAGCATTTCAAGCATGCCTGGGGTGGAAGGCTTTGGGACACCGGTTTCACGGTGGCAATCACCTACAACAAAGGAAACGAGGTCCGTAGGATTGCTGCCGAAACCCTCAAGCAGGGAGTTGAAGGACTCAATCCAAGGTTCCATATACTAGTTTCTGGAATTCCTTTTGATTCAATGGTTGCTAAGATCTTCGCCGATTCCTTGCCTCTTTTCGTTATTGGTCTCAAAACGAGAAACTACGAGATTCTTGACCCTTCCTACGCCTTTGAGAATAGCACAGGTGTTTTTGGAGGAGATGACATGCCCGCTTGTGATAAGCTTGTACAACAAGTCTTTCGTACTATGCATGAAACGGCGGTAAAGGAGCTTCTATGTGATTTGGAACCTATGGAGAAAGAAAGTGCTCTTGGGGTATTCTGGCGTGGGAGTGTCATGCGTGTGCAACAGCCTTGGATAGCAGGGTGGGCCTACTCCACATACGACACACCAGCACGTCTGCCACCCATCTACTTCTACCCGATCTGGAAGGACATGAAAGAGGGCTAGAAGAAAGGTGAGGCCAGAATTGGGCGGGTTTAGGGATGATAGCTCAACCTATACCTGCAGCCACACGATAGCGGACAACGGCAAGGGCTCGATTTGTGGCGTGCAATTGAAGGAGACGACGCCGTAGGGGCATGCTGAGGCGCGGCATGAATTACTTGGCGATTCTCAGGTAATTTCGAGCATTGTTGAGTGACGAGTAGCAGAGGAGTGCGGATGACACGACATTCAGAAGGGAGGGGATAAGCAGTGAGACACTCACAACAGGGATTGGATGGTGGTTTTTTACGGTTCTTAGGTAACTGGGCTGCTTTTCTGGCGCTGGTGCTAAGTCTTTTGTTCATGTTGGTTACCTCAGTGGGATTGGTGCAAGCTTTCGCGGCTTCGACGCAGTGCACGCGCACATATGACGGCGATCTGGTACTTACGGGGCACCAAGTACTGGAAATCACCGGTGAGACCGTGTGTGTGCACGGAAATATCCTGGTTAAGGACAACGCGAAACTCGTTCTCAAGGATGTCACTCTGCGTATGGACAAGTTTACGCCGAGCTTCTGGGACAACTGGGCGCAATTCGACGTCTTTAACTCCGCAACCGTAGAGATCAACAACGTGGTCTTCGCCCTTCCAGGAGGGGCGATATGGCTAGCATCTCATGATCAAGCAGTGGTGCATCTTGACAACGTTACTTCTTCCGGCGACAGTTCGGGCATACATCTCCAGGCATACGGCAATTCACAGATGAAAGTGGCATCCTCCAGCCTCTTCGAGGCAGATATTTTCGAATCTGCCGACATGACTATCCAGGACTCCCAGCTTGCTTGGGCAGTTAGGATGGGGCTTGATGGGAAGAATAAGATCGTGCTTTCGGATGTTGCCCCAGGCAAGTTTGATAACTGGGAGTTTCCAACAGCTCAGAGCGTTCCGTTCCACATCTCTCTGCAGAATACATCAGTGGGAGCATGGTCGATCTTTGTTGGTGAGGGAGCAGATGTAAGGATTGTCAACTCCAAACTTGATGAGCTGTTACTGAACCTAGGCCAAGCCAAAGGTTCTCTGCACGGCCTTGTCCCTGGCCACTTTGTCTCATGGAGTTTGCACCGGGACAATCAGATCGACTGTGCTACAAAGGTTGAATTGAAGGATACAACAACTAACCGCTGGAGCCTAGACTTGTCTGGGCGAGCGGAGATTACTCTCAATGATTCGACGATTGCCGACCTTCGTTTCACAGATGCATATGTTGATCTCTCCCTTAAGAACGTAAAAGCTAGTCTACTGGAGGCTAACGATGCACTTGGGAAGATTGACTTCGACGGATCTTCCATCACGCAAGGAATTGAGTTCGACAATGCCACGCTTACACTAACCGGGAACGTATCTATATCTCCAGATTGCTTCATTAGCAAGTGGCAGAATTCAACCATCATCAGGGACTTCCCAATCCTGGTGGAAAAGGACTTCGATACGCCGGCAAGCCAAGTACCGATAGAGATTACCTTGCCGGATGGACGTAAGCTTGACCAGACAACCGACGATAACGGCAAGACCCCATTTCAATGCACGTTCACGGACGCTACCTACCAGGATACTTGCCAGCTTCAAGTTACCGCTGGAAAGAAGGAGATCAAGCACTCTTTCGGATTCCTGGAAAGCACACCAGTTACGATCAGCCTGCTGCGTGCGGATACCTCCTCGGACTCGCTGTTTGTGGCAACAGCGGGGGCGTTACTCTCTATTGATCCGTACAACATACAACTTCGCGATAATGGATCGATATTCCCAAACGTATATGAACCACTGTTCCTCAGGAACCTCATGTCCCCCGCACCTGCAGTTCCGCTACTCGCAACCGAAGTGCCAAGCCTTGATAACGGTCTTGTTGCGCTCAACGAGGATGGCAGTTGCAGCATCAAGCTCCCCATCCGCAGCGGCGTCCTATTTCACGACGGGACCCCGCTTACTCCCGCCGACGTGGAGTATAGCTT
The DNA here is from genome assembly GCA_027007005.1 of Candidatus Bipolaricaulota bacterium. GTDB lineage: Bacteria > Bipolaricaulota > Bipolaricaulia > UBA7950 > UBA9294 > M55B144. Next base: position 10,664 of record JALTFO010000026.1, read on the forward strand.
GGAATTGGGGCTATTGCATGACCTGAAGGACGCCCTTGGCCCAACCTTGTCGGAGGCCTTGCTCGATGTAGACTCGTGCGACGATTTAGTGAAACAAGTGGGCTTAGAAGAGACCTGTCGTAGGGTGCAAGCAGCTGTGGAGGCTAACGGTACCGAGGTAGTAATTCACCTGAAACGGCCCTTTTCACCTTGGCTAGATTCTCTTAGCAAGATTCCCATAGTAAGCAAGGCATGGACGATCTCTCACGGTGGTTGGAATGGGATGCCCGGGGACTGGACACGCTATCACGATCTTCCCCAGGAGAAATCGCCATTCCATTTGGCTGCCAATGGCACCGGCCCGTTCGTAGTGGACAAGTTCACGCCTGGTGAGCAACTTCTGCTCAAGCGGAACAATGACTACTGGCGTGATCCAGCAAAGCTCAAGTGGGTTGTAATCAATGAGATCAAAGACTGGACGCAACTTCGCCAGGATTTCCAAAGCGGCGAGCTGGACATGATTGACTATCGCGGTGAACGCCCTGAATTTGCGGAACAGATCTCTCTACTAAGGTCCGTACCCAATGTTAACGTGATAGATTGCACCCCGAGTCTTGGCATGGGCTTCATTACCTTCAATTGGCTGGTGACCGAAGATTCCAATGAACAGCTTCTCCCGCGAGGCAAGCTTGATGAGAGCAGTATCCCTGTAGATTTCTTCTCTGATCCAGATGTTAGAAGGGGATTCATCTATGCCTTTGACTTCCCCGCGTTTGCGAAGTCTGCACTGCTCGGACATGCCCAGCACCGCGACGGCCCAGTGTGGGGGGACTGCCCAGAACCAGAAGTCAACTATAACTACGATCCCGCCAAGGCATCCAAATACTTCCGGAAAGCCTTCAGTGGAAGACTCTGGAAGACCGGGTTCACAGTGACCATCACTTATAACCAGGGCAATCAGGTGCGACGAATAGCGGCGGAAATCATGAAGAAAAGCTTGGAGGTAATTAATCCCAAGTTTCATATTGTGATCTCTGCTATTCTATTCAAAGATTTTGCTCAGAAGCTACTGTACGAGGACTCACTCCCCCTGTTCATCATCGGGCTCACTCCTGCTGACGGGAGGAGCTTACAACCTGCTTACATCTTCATGTACAGTAACGGCCTTTTCGGTGAGAAGGAAATACCGATATGCGATGAGCTGATCGAGAAGGCGTATCGTACAATGAACATGAAACAGCGAGATAGCCTACTGTGCCAAATTGCCCACATTGGCGAGGAGAATTCAATGGGAATCTTCTGGCAACAGAGCGTCTTGCACGTACAGCAGGAATGGATACAAGGATGGGCTTATGGAGGATATCTCAATAATGGGAATACGGTCTATTTCTACCCGATTTGGAAGAAACTGAAGGAGGATTAGAAAACAGGTGAGGCTAGAGTTGGGATGGATTCAGGAAATAGCAGCTTAACCTACACCTGCAGCCACTTGAGGACGTCGCCGAAGCGGCGCTCCGCCTCGGAGAGAAGGTCGCTCGGCATGCCTCTATCGATCAGCTCACGCGCCTCGTCCTGTGCCTGTTTCATGATGTCGATGTCGCGCAGGAGGTTCACCGCGCGCAGCACGCTCAAGAATCCGTGCTGCTTGGTCCCAAGGAGGTCCCCCGGCCCGCGGATCATCAGGTCCTGCTCGGCGATGGCGAACCCGTCGAGGTGCTCCGAAAATGCGGCGAGGCGCTGTTGCGCGTCCTCGGTCTTCGCCGTCGCGATGGCGTAGCAGGTCGCTTTCTGCCCCGATCGGCCGATGCGGCCGCGCAGTTGGTGGAGCTGCGAAAGGCCGAATCTCTCAGCATGCTCGATGACCATGAACGATGCGTCGAGGACGTCGATCCCCACCTCGATCACGGTTGTGGCGACGAGGAGATGGGTCTTCCCGGAGGCGAAGGCCTCCATCGCCTCCTGCTTCTCCGCTGCAGACA
>JALTFO010000027.1 GCA_027007005.1 Candidatus Bipolaricaulota bacterium
TCCACCTATGATGCTTCATATCTGGACCTCGCAATGCGGAATGGCCTGCCCCTCGCCACGCAAGACTCGCGCCTGTTGCATGCCGCCAAACAGTGTGGGGTGAAGATATATCCAGGATAAAGCTCAGCGCTTGCGGCTATGCTTGTACGGGAATGTGTAAGGTTATAAACTACTAACTACACTGTGGAAACAACTCCGGAAGGCAACGTAGTGATGGCCGCTCCACGGGAAGTCATCGATCACGTCTATGAACTTTACGGCCAGACCAATAAGGGAATCCGCATCGCTGAGGAGGCAATCTGCAATGCCCAGTTACTCTGACTCCCTCGCCTTTGTGATTGTTTGCAGGTCCATGCTTGCTAACTACAGTACTGATCGAGGAAAGGGGAGAAGAAACTGCATCTCTCTGAACTGAGGCTTTGGAACTTCCGGAAATATGGGGCCAACGGCCAGAGTCCCGATAAGCACGACCCCGATCTCTGGCTGCAACTTCAGCCAGGACTGAATGTGCTAATCGGGGAGAATGACTCGGGGAAGACAACTATTGTTGACGCCATTCGCTATGCGCTTGGCACCCAAAGCCGGGAATGGGCGCGATTTGAGGAGACTGATTTCTATGGAGTGGGGGCATCCCGTGCGGATTCTCTCAAGATTGAGTGCATCTTTCGAGGCTTTAGTCACGAGGAAGCAGGGCCATTTCTCGAGTGGCTGGGGTTCGAGGAAGTAGACGGACAGAAGGAATATGTCTTACGTGTCCGATTCACCGCTCAGAGGAAGCGTGATCGGATTATCACCGCTCTCCGCGCTGGACCGGATGAGATCGGAATAAGTATAGATGGCGATGCACGAGATAGACTTCGAGTGACCTACCTCAAACCTCTCAGAGACGCAAAGAACGAATTGACGCCTGGGCATAGGTCACGCTTTGCCCAGATCCTCAAGGCTCACCCTCTCTTCCAAAAACCTACTGTACGTGGCAACACAGAATATCACGATCTAGAGAAGATCATCGAAACAGCAAACAAGGACATAGGTGAGTACTTCCGCCCAGGAGATACTGAAGACGAGGGTGGCCCGGCCGGCAGTGTGCTGCGAACCATTAACGATCTCTTGGATGAGTTCTTTGCGGAAGGCGATAGCTCATTTGCAAGAGTGAAAATTGCCGGGACTGATCTCGCGGATATCCTCCAAAAGCTTGAACTCGTCCTCGCGGGGAACCCAGCGGGACTTGGCTCACTTAATCTCCTGTACATAGCTGGCGAACTCCTCCTGCTGCAGCGCGGCACTGAATCTAAAGGACTTCGCCTTGCCCTCATCGAGGAGTTGGAGGCACACATTCATCCACAAGCTCAGCTCCGTCTGATCCACTTCTTGGCGAATAGGGGCGGTGCCGACCAGTACTTGCTTACGACTCATAGCACAACGCTCGGAGCTAGTATCGATCTGAAGAAGCTTGTCATCTGTCTAGGCGATAAAGCTTTCCCTATGGGACCAAAATATACTGAGCTTGCACCGGGGGATTACGAATTCCTCCAACGATTCCTCGATGCCACCAAGGCCAACCTGTTCTTTGCGCGAGGGGTCCTCCTTGTAGAAGGTGACGCAGAGAACCTGCTCATTCCCACAATCGCTGAAATCATTGGGCGCCCGCTGCATCGATACGGCGTCTCAATTGTCAACATTGGAAGTACAGCATTCACGCGCTATGAGAGAATCTTTGTCCGAAGAGATGGGCAAAGTATGGGCATCAAAGTCGCTGTTGTGACGGATTTGGATGTGCGCCCATTGGAGTGGTACAAGGGTCCAGAACAGCCGGGCCAAAACACTATCGAGAAAGACAAGGCCAAGAAAGCAGAGGCCCTTTCGGAGCCATACTCCGATCTCCATGTCAAGCGGTTTATCTCACCAAACTGGACCTTAGAATATGAGATTGCGCTCTCCAGTTTTCGAAAGCCTTTCTACATGGCCGTACTGTGGGCGCAGAAGAAGAAAAACGCGACAACAGGCGAACCAAAAGAGATCAAGAGAAAGGAAGTTACGAGTACGGTGAAGAAGAACATCGAGTTGTGGAAATCACAATGGGAAACTTCTGAGCGCTGCAAGGAGAAGATCGCGTGGGAGATCTATGGCAGGACGTTGCTGGGCTCCGAGACATCAAAGCCTATGGTTGCCCAAGAATTTGCGTCCTGGCTGGCTCGATATCCACACAAGCAGAAGCTCCGGGATGCCCTTTTCGAATCCGCATCTCTTCGCTACCTTATCGATGCGATCCTTCACGTTACGGAAGCGCTGCCGGAAGCCTCCACAGATGAACATAACGAATCGTGACATTGAGTGGGTAGAAAGCATACTTCTGCCGGAAGGCCGCCACTTCAATGAAGAGCGTCGGATATTCATCCGATGTGCAGATTCTCAGGATGTTGTAGCTTGTCCCGGTAGCGGGAAGACCACCGCACTCCTTGCCAAACTCCTAATAATGGCAACCCGGATGCCTTCTCCAGACGGTCGGGGGATTTGCGTCTTGACGCACACAAACGTTGCCATTAATCAAATCAAAGAGCGTGCTGGAGCAGTCTCCGCGGTTCTCTTTCGCCATCCCAACTTCTTTGGGACGATTCAGGAATTCGCGAACCGATTTCTGGCAATCCCCGCATATGTGGCGCGGTTCGGAGTGCGGGAGATTCGGATGGATGAGGACCTCTACGAGCAGCAAGCATGGCATGCGTTCTTCGAACATAAGCTCCAATGGACCGGTGAAATATACGGGCCAATCGCTAAGCGAATCGAGGAACTTTCGGCGGAAGCCAAGATCAACGCGCAGATTGAAGTGTTTCGCAATTTACGATTCCATTTTGACGGCAGTATCGTCAATTACTTGTCGGGGACTCGCACACTTCTTCACGGGACGAAGAACTACCCGTCAATACATGCTGCCAAGTACGGCCTCCTAGAGGAAGGCTATCTGCGTTACCAAGATGCCTTTCCTCTCGCTCTTTGGTATTTGAAAGAGAATTCTTCTCTATCAGAAGCCTTTCGTAGCCGCTTTGCCTTCGTCTTTATCGACGAAGCGCAGGACACGAACGCAGACCAATTTGATATGCTCAACGCCGCGTTTCCCAACAGCGACGATCCAGTCGCCCAACATCTCGGTGATCCCAATCAGGCTATCTACAACTTCCGTGTGCGGAAGGAAGTTGACTGGAAGCCAAGAGCCCAACCATTACGTTTCTCAGATACGTTGCGGTACGGCTCATCGATCGCCAAGATCCTCAGTACCGTGCGCGTCGACAACCAGATCTCATTGCAGCCGAACGCAACTCAGAAATCCTTGCCTCCTCATGTTCTAGCCTTTGAAGAAGGTGAGGAAACCCGGGTTCTGCCAGCTTTTGCGCAATTGCTCCAGCACTACAGCCCGTTTCACTTGGTGAATGGGGATCGTCCGATATTTAAGGCAGTTGGGTGGATCGGGCGGGATCAGACCATGAAGGGAAAGCTCTGTATACCTTCCTATTGGCCAGATTACCGCCGAGCAACTCGCGCGAGGAAGCATTTCTCAAACCTTCTCTCGTACTTGCATCACGCCGAGCAAACGCAGGTTGCCATCTTGGGAGCGCGCGTGTACCGTGATGCAATCCTTCATGGAATGATCCAAGCGTTAACCATTGCAGGCGTACGACACCCGGAGAGCGATCGTCCATTTACCCCCCATTCCTTCTTGGAATGGCTTCGAGAGGACGACGAAGATCTGCATGCTCGACTGCGGACCATGATGTCACAGTGGGCACTCTCGCTTGAGTGCCGTGATAAAACAGTCACACAGATTCGCGATGCAATCGCCCAACATCTGATTGACACTTGGCATCCGAATACAGGGGCACACCTCGAGGAGTTTCTCACCGGTAGTAACGTAGAGTTATCGAAGGC
>JALTFO010000028.1 GCA_027007005.1 Candidatus Bipolaricaulota bacterium
CCGACTTGAGCCCGCAGCGGAAGTACGTAGTCTATCCCGGCGTCGAAAGTTACCCACTGAGCAACGACATTCAAGTGATCTCCTTGTATGAGCTCGCTCGCCTGCTGGCAGGAAAAGAGTGATCGAAGGACTTAAACCATACCTGGAATGCATTACATCGGGTCCTTGTCTGCCCATCGATCAGCTTGGATATCGCTGCAGCGCGTCGGACAGACCCTCTTCAGCCAATGCCTGCTCAGCAATTGGGTCCAGTTTGGAGCATTCTTCCGCAAGGCGTGTTCGCTCCAAACACGCGAGTTTTTCTTGTATGGCTTCTTGAATTGCCCGGCTCCGGCTCGGGAATACTTTGTCTTTAACAAGACGATCCAATCGCTCCAGGGTTTCGCGCTCAATGTTTATTGCCACTTTAGAAAACCGCATCTTAATCACCGATGTTACCGTATGTCATGCAAATATTCGTGTCAAGCCATCGCTAAGTGGATAGCCACTGATTCCCAGATCAAGCGCACGCTGCGTAAGTACTACTACCCATTCGACACGCAGAAGAAGCTTGTGATCACGCTCAACGATCTCAAGAGTGACCTGGACAGAATGCAGGTCTATGCCCCCGCGGAGGTAGACAATTTCGTCCGGCTCTATCTGGAAAGAGCAGGGTGCGAACAGCTTGATCCGATCCTCGATGCATGTGTAGCTGTCTACAACTATAGCTTGGACGAGGACCAGCAGACCACACTTGACAAACTTGCCACTCCTTGTCACCCTCAATTGGGGTGAACGATATGAGGCACGCTATTAGTAGATTGTCATGCAGCGACAAACGCGTAAGGACTTTCTTTGCTGCAGGCCTTCTGCTGGTAATGTCACTGACCTTGGTCAAGGTAGCGCTGGCCGATGCCCCATCTGCAACGGATCTTCTCGCCCAAGCAAACGCCGCTTTTGACCAGCGCTCTTCTGCTCAAGCGATGGACGAGGCCATCTCCTACTACCGACAGTGCCTGCCGATGTTACCGCCGCAGTCTCAGTCCTTCGTGCTCGATCGCCTCTCTCAGTGCTGTTACGAACTCACCACATTCAGCCCCGGGAACACTGCGAATGACAAGAAGCTGTTCGCGCAGGGGAAAGACTACGGCCTGCGCAGTTTGCGGCTCAATCCCGCGTTCGCCAGGCTGGAGAACGAGAATTTTGCGGGTGCTGTCAGCCACATTACCGATCCCGCCGCCCTGTTGTGGACGGCGAACAATTGGGGCGCACTCTTTGGATACAACCTGCTCCAGGGAATGACGGATGTGGGCAAGGTAAAGGCACTCTACGAACGAGGGATCAAGATCGACGAGGGCTACTGGGGCGGAAGCTTTCACAACGCCCTGGGAGCAATGCTTATTACCCTGCCTTCGTTTCTCGGTGGTGATCCAGATCAAGGCAAGGCCCACCTCAAGCGGGCGATCGCGCTCGCTCCGGATTACTTGGAGAACCGCGTGGTGTATGCCCAGTACTGGGGATTCACCTACGATCTCTTCGGTAAGGTAAATGGGATCAGGGATCTATCCTTGATTCAGCGTGAGTTTCAGTTTGTCATCTCAGCTCCAATTGGCGATTGGCCGTTTTGGAATGCGGAAGCAAAAAAGGAGGCGAAAGCCTTGCTACAGAAAAGCCAGGAGATCTCAGGGACATGAACTATTTTCAGCATAATCGAGCTAGGGCGGTGTCTCTAGCGGTCCTTGTTGTTGTGGCCACGGTTCTTGTGGATAGCGTCGTCGCAAGTGCGGGTGGCAACATCTTCTCCCGCGGGGTGACGCGGCCACGGCCGGTGCTCAACATTGCCCACGCCGGCGCCGCATCGATCGCGCCGCAGAATACGATCATCGCCGGTGAAAAGGCGCTTGCTGCCGGGGCGGACCTATGGGGGATCGACACGCGGATTACCAAGGACGGCGTGTTCATCCTGATGCACGACAAAACTCTGACGCGCACGACGAACGTCAAGCAGGTCTTCCGCGACCGCTCTCCGTGGGCGGTGGAGGACTTCACCTTGGCTGAGATCGAGAAGCTGGACGCTGGGTCGTGGTTTATAAAGACCGATCCGTTCGGGCAGATCAAGGCGGGGAACGTCTCCTTGGCCGATGAACGCGCGTACGTCGGAGTGGAGGTTCCAACTTTGAAGGAGGCACTCGAATTCACTAAGGCGCATCACTGGCGGATGGATATCGAGGTCAAGCCGATGGACTATCTCACCCCAGCGCAGATCGCGGCGAAGCTGGTGGCGCTGATCAAGGAGATAAAAATGGAGGATTGGGTGATGGTATCATCGTTCGATCACCGCATCCTCGTGCAGGTGAAAGAGCTCGATCCCGCCATTCCCACCGCCGCGTTGGTTGTCTTCCCACCGCTTGATCCTGTTGGGTACTTGGAAAAGATCGGCGCCGACGGATACGAGCCGAGCCCGATCGCGATCAACGCGGATATCGCCGCAGGATTGGGAAAACAGGGATTCGGCGTGTGCGTGTGGACATATAACAGCGTCGATCAACTGCGACATTTCGCAACCATGCCTGGAATCGCCGGGATTTACACCGACTTTCCACAACGGCTGGAGCCGATTTTGGAAGAGATATACGGCCCACCCATACGATGACTGCCAGAACAATGATCTTAGGGGCGCTGCTGCTTGGGGTTATCGGTAGCAGCATGTCCGTATTTGGTGAAGGAATCACTCCTGTCTGCTTTGATTCCGGAACGCGGGTCGTGCGCGAGGTGGCAACTGCACTGACCGGACAAGGAAAGAGCATTCTGGAGTGCTACCCGCCGGGAAGTGAGATCTTCTCCTGGGTCCTTCACCTCTTTCCGGTGCAGGTGCGCATTGCGGGAATTGAATGGGGGATGTCGATCTCCCTTGGCAGTCCCGCGAGTGCATTAGACCAGTTCACCGCTGCCTCGCTTCCTGGGTGGTGTATCGCGCAGTATCCAACGCGCCAATACGACGCGATCGTGATCGGTGCGCCAAATGGTGGCGCCGCACATCTTGCCGCGTTGCTGCACGCTCCGTTTCTCACATCGTCGTTTGGCTTGGCGATCCATCATCGCTCGATCGACCCCGACGACATCGATACGTACGCGGCAATCGGGACACAATTAGCAAACAAAATCCTCTCCGCGCCGGGAGCTGACAAGATCGAGGTGATCGATCACTACGATCCTGTCCACGACCGCGCGTTGGTGAAGTACGCAAACTTCCTGCGGGTCAAGCTGGTGGCGCTGCCGAAGAGCTACCAGCGGTTTATCCTAAACAACCTCGCTCCCGGCGGGAAGCTTGTCCTCATCGACCCCAGTTACCTTTGGCCCCAGTATGTTGTTGGGAAACGATCCTACTTGCAGGTGGGCGGACTGGGCGCGGTCTCTCCGGCGGAGTACCTCGCCCGGTGGAGCATGGATCTTCCGGTGCAGGAGAGACCGGAATCGGAATGGGGATGTCCGGTGGAGTTCGCCGCTGCGGTGCGTGCGTTCGCCTGTGCCCATGAGATCGAGGTCGTCAACATCCGGCTACCGCATCCTCAGGACTACGGGCTCCTCGCCTACCGCGCGTATCTCGCCGCTGGTGCACGCAACCAGGAAATCATGTTCGACTGCTTCAACTACCAAAGCCCATATACCAACGTGCAGACCGGCATCCCTGCCTTGTGGCTTCCGTTCAACACCGCCGACAGCCTCACGGGTGCCCGCAAGTTTCTCACCGGCAAAACGTTTGAGCACATCTACCTCGCGCTGGTGCCGTCATTTGCCCACTGCCCAGACACTGCCTCAATCAAGAGCTGGGAAGAGCTTCTCAGCGCGCACGGGAAAGTTACGCTCCTTGGGATCGAACCGCAAGCCTTCCCTGCCGATACATTGGCTCCATTTCGTTTCGCAGCAGAAATGAGAAAGCTCCGTCAGCAGTACCAACTTTCCGCACCGCTTGAACTAGACATTTCAGCCCTTAAGAGGCTCTTATGCATTATGAGGCTTCCCTCTGCGGAGATGGATAGGTAAAAATATGGTGTGTCCCTGCACCCCAGATCAATGCGACTGTCCTCCCTCGTGGAAATAGGCTGCCTCTTTCAAAATACAGATGCACCCTAACGCGGCATAGATCAGCGAACACAACGTTGTAGACGTGCTACAACGCTACGTAAGATCGCGCTTTCGTGGCGTCGCCAGCTCTGCAAACCCCGTCTCAAGCTCTTTCGGCCTTCCTCTTCGCCGCTGCAGATTTTTCTTGCACGCGAACCCTCTGTTGTGTAGGGTGCCCTTGACTGCTTGAAGCAGCAAGGATCGATCGGACTCGAGTGGCAAGAGACAAAGCGATATAAGAGGGGCAATCAACGCTGCAATGAATAGCATGAACGATGGAAGAGATCATCAAGCTGCGCAGCAGCGCAAGATCGCGCATTTGGATATGGATGCTTTCTTCGCTGCGGTGGAGCAGTTGGATGAGCCGCACTATCGTGGTAAGCCGGTAATCGTAGGCGGACTGGGTCCACGCGGTGTCGTATCCACGGCCTCCTACGAGGCGCGCAAGTTCGGTGTGGGAAGCGCGATGCCGATGACACGGGCGCGCAAGCTTTGCCCACAGGGGATCTTCCTTTCGCCCCGTTTCCCGCGCTATCAAGAGATATCGCATCAGGTGCGCGAGATCATCGGCGAGTACTCCTCAGTCGTTGAGGTGGTCTCCATCGACGAGGCGTTCTTCAATCTGAGCGGTAGTCCCAACGCTGAGCAGATCGTGACAATCATCAAGGATTGTGTTAACAAGGAGACGGGCCTTACCTGTTCGATCGGCCTGGCCCCAAATCGCTTCCTGGCAAAGATTGCCTCGGAGCTTAAGAAGCCCAATGGACTCGTGATAATCGATCAAGCGCATGTGCAACAGATCCTCGATCCGCTTCCCGTACGCACAATTTGGGGTGTTGGAAAGGTGACGGAACGCAGGTTACGCGGCCTTGGAATAACCCTCATTCAAGAGTTGCGCCACACCTCGTTGTCTCAGTTGACTCGCGAGTTCGGTTCGATGGGAAGCGTCCTCTACCGTTTGGCGCGAGGGGAGGATGACACGCCTCTCGATCGAGAAAGTAAGTCAAGCTCCATTTCACGTGAGGTCACCTTCCCGCAGGACATCTACTCAAAAGAGCGGATGGAGAATATCGTGCGGGACCTTGCACGCAATGTAGCCATGATGCTTCGCGGCGAAGGACTCATTGGAAAGACTGTGCGCATCAAGATTCGCTTTGCTGACTTTGAAACGATCACACGCCAGGCAAGTCTCATCGCAGGAACAGATTCGACGCACATTGTGGAGGGGATAGCCATCGATCTGCTGCGAAGGCGCGTGAACGTTACAGGACAAGGGGTACGACTGATTGGCGTCGGTGTAGGAAAACTCAGCAAAGTGAATGCGCGGCAGCTCCCACTCTTTCCCGACTATGAGGCGATCCCAAATCCTGTGCCCTCTCAAAGCAACGCGTAGGCTGGACATATTTCACTTACCTGGGGGAAAGAGCAGATTGCAGACGAGGCCAAGGCCTTGTAACCTGAGGCATAGAGGTGATGACAGTGTCATTTGTGCGCAACCATATCCCATTTCTTGTTGTTCTTGCCGTGGTGTCCCTTGCCGTGTCTGCAGCGGTTCCTCTGTGCAATTACCGCGCCCCTAACAGTGATATCGATGATCTAGGGATTAGCTTCTCCTATCACTACTATAACGATCCCTATGGCCTTTCCGAGCGAGATATCGATTCCGGGCAGCTTCTCCTTGACTATTCTCGCCGTCACGATTCTCCGGACTTGGGGTACGATATCGCTGTAAAGAATGATATGCAGATCTCAACGGTTGCCCTGTCCTCGTTTTTAATCAATGCGCAAGGAAACTTCAAACGCTACTTCTCACCCGATCAACCTTTCTTCGGCCTAGCGGGCGTAACCGCCAAGAGCGCATCCTCGTACAAGACAATCGGTCTGTTTGCCAAGCTGGGAGTTGGCTACGGACGATTCACCGATGTCACGCCGCTGGCTAAGGCCATCGAAATCGATACTTATCTGTTCAAACAGGAGAGCATCACTTCACACATGGAGGAAATCGACCTGCAGTCTCTCGCACACGAGATCGACAATGCAGACACCTATAAGTCGATGGATGCTCTTCTTAGCTCTCTGCAGGATATCATTGAAGGATCAGGCTTTGTAAGGGCTACCGGACTGAATACGCTCGACATGTACAAGATAGCGCAGATCGTACAGGATAACAGCCATCCACGCTATTGCGGCGGGAGTTTCAGTGTTGGCTTGGGATATGAGCTCATTAACCCAATGCAAGAAAAGAACAACCTACTCGCGACAGCATCCTTTGACTACGCGTTTACGACAACTCCGAAGGCGCAGTTCCTCGTGCAAGGCAACTTCTCCGGGGCGTATGATTTCCTGCGCACAAACCAAATGGCCATACAGACGAGCTACGACTACATGATTGCTAATTGGCTTGCCGCATCGGCTGCCTATTCATTCTCACGCGAGACATGGGACGGCGTACCGACCGACAAGCACGAATTGTCACTTGATATAACGTTTACCCCGGTGAAGGATGCGAGCATTGTGCTTTCTATGCACTTCACTCATGAACCATACTACCTGAAATGGAAACAGGATATTACATTCCAGATTGGGATGAAGCTACTCTAGCTGATGTCTAGCACTACTTGGCGCATCATCTTATCCGGTACAAGGGACGCAGCCTGCTGGAGCGGGAAATAGCGGGCTTCGGCGATTTCATCGGGGCTAGGATCGATCCTTCCGGATAGCGAGATCCGATAGAAGAGCATTATCCAGTGCAGCCGGCTGATCTCTCCCAGCTTCGCCCGCACGTCGAGGAACGACTGGATCTGTCCCTCCACCCGAAGTTCCTCCCGTATCTCGCGCAGCAATCCCTCCCGCGGTCCCTCCCCGAAGCGGAGAAACCCACCGGGAAGTGACCATCTCCCCTCTGTTAGACCGCGACTCCCTTTGACGAGGAGGATCTTACCCTGCTCGACACAGATCCCCTCCACGACCACTCGGTGCATGCTAGAGTGAACCGACTCCCGTACGAGGCTGGTGGAGCGAGGGTGCCAGGCAAGCTCATCCTTTCCCAGCCACTCCCGTGGGTGGCGATCCAGGTGCGGGGCACAGAACATAACCGGCTCGCTCGTGGACAGTGGCGCGATTTCATCGAAGGCGAATGGAATCTCATCGCGCGTTGGGAGATCCAGCGATCCACCTCTCTCGATCGTGAACACCTTCCCATCGCTCTCTAAGTAGTAACGCATATCGATCCTCCTGGTATCCATTGTACTTCCGAGAGCGATGAGTTTCCGAACGTTGCATCACCCGAAAGAGTCAGGGATAATTGCCCGAATGGCCTAAGGCCGATCTTTTCTTGTTAGGAGGCTCACAGCGTGTACAGGATTCTGAGCAAGCGGACCCTCGGCCCGCAAATTCGTGAATACATGATTGAGGCGCCGGAGATTGCCCGTGTCGCGAAACCCGGTCAATTCATCGTCCTTCGTCTGCACGAGCGTGGAGAGCGCGTTCCACTCACGATCGTCGATACCGATATGAAGACTGGCGGAGTAACAATCCTTGTACAAGAAGTGGGAAAGAGCACGCGTGAGATGGGGGACCACTTCGATGTAGGGGATACTGTTCTCGACTTCGTCGGTCCGTTGGGAGAACCTTCGGAGATCGAGAACTACGGAACTGTGATCTGCGTTGGTGGAGGGCTGGGGATCGCCCCACTCTACCCGATCACGCGGGGCCTGAAGAAGGCTGGAAACACAGTTATCGGAATCGTTGGAGCGCGCAGCAAGGATCTCCTGTTCTACATTGATCGGATGGACTCTGTATGTGATGAACTGATCGTCATGACCGATGATGGATCGAATGGGAACAAGGGGTTTGTCAGCGATCCACTCCACGACATCATCGCCTCCGGCCGGGAAATCAACCGCGTGTGGGCGATCGGCCCGGGAATCATGATGAAGGTTGCCTGCAACGTGACGCGCGAGTTCTCTGTGCCGACCGTGGTAAGCTTGAACTCAATCATGATCGACGGCACGGGCATGTGCGGCGGTTGCCGTGTCGAGGTTGGAGGAGAGGCGAAGTTTGCCTGCGTCGATGGCCCGGAGTTCGATGGGCACAAGGTGAACTTCGATGTTCTCATGTCGCGTCAACGCTTCTACCACGAAGAGGAGAGCTGCGCCCTGGAGCGCTACCTGGCAAGCGAGAAGAAGGAAGAAGGAGCGGTCGCATGAGCCGGCAGAAACAGACTCCGATGAGTCAGCAGGACCCACAAGTTCGGATTCATAACTTCGATGAGGTTCCACTTGGATACACGGAAGAAGAGGCGGTGATCGAGGCCGAGCGCTGCTTGCAGTGCCCCACCGCCCCTTGCGTCAAAGGATGTCCGGTGAGCGTCGACATCCCACGTTTCATTGACCATGTCAAGAACAGGCGTTTTGCAGAGGCGATCGCCGCGATCAAGGAGACGAACAGCCTCCCTGCTGTCTGTGGTCGGGTCTGTCCGCAGGAGAGCCAGTGCCAAGGCGTGTGCACTCTAGGAATCCGCTTCGAGCCAGTGGCCATTGGAAAGCTGGAGCGGTTTTGCGCCGATTGGGAAGCAAAGCACGGAGGCGCTTCTCAGCAGGTCTTGCCGACAAAGGATCAGCGCGTCGCTGTGATCGGGGCTGGCCCCTCAGGCCTCACCGCAGCCGGCGATCTGCGCAAACTTGGCTATGATGTGACGATCTTCGAGCTCTTCCACGTTGCCGGAGGCGTGCTCATGTACGGCATCCCGGAGTTCCGTCTTCCCAAGGAGATTGTGCAGCGCGAGATCTCCGCACTAAAGGCGATGGGGGTGAAGATCGAACTGAACAAGGTCGTAGGGCAGCTGTACACGATAGATGACCTCATGTCTCAGGGCTACGATGCGGTCTTCATTGGCACCGGCGCCGGACTCCCTCGTTTTCTTGGTATTCCCGGAGAGAACCTAAACGGAGTGTACACGGCAAACGAGTTTCTTACCCGCACGAACCTGATGCGTGCCTTCCTTTTCCCGGAATACGACACCCCGATCAAGGTCGGGAAGAGGGTTATCACTGTTGGTGGAGGAAACGTGGCCATGGACTCGGCGCGCACAGCTCTTCGCTTGGGGGCAAAGGAATCGATAATCGTCTATCGCAGGAGCGAACAGGAGCTCCCAGCCCGCGCTGAGGAGGTTGAGCACGCCAAGGAAGAGGGTGTGCAATTCCAGTTGCTGATGAACCCAGTTCGCTTCCTTGAGAAGGACGGAGCGATTGCTGGAGCGGAATGCATCCGCATGGATCTTGGCGAACCCGATGAATCTGGCAGACGGAGGCCAGTTCCGATAAAGGGTTCAGAGTTCGTGATAGATGCCGAGACAGTTGTCATTGCCATCGGAAATGGTCCACATCCGCTTGTCCCCAGAACAACGCCTGGCCTAGAACTCACGCGGCGGGGGAACATCGTGGCCGATCCAGAAACAGGGCAGACGAGCAGGGAAGGAGTCTTTGCCGGTGGCGACATAGTCACCGGAGCAGCTACCGTGATTCAGGCAATGGGCGCAGGCAAGCGCGCAGCACTGGCGATCGACCGCTACCTGCAGACGAAGAGAGAAGCCAAAGGATAGGCATCTTCATTGCCTTGAGGGGGGTTGTGTAGAAAGTGCAACAGACTGTGGGTATTCTAGGAGGGATGGGCCCGGAGGCGACGGTGGAGCTGTTCCGCCGCATCCTCAGTTTCACCCCAGCCAAGCACGATCAGGATCATATCCACGTGATAATCGACAGCAACCCGAAGATTCCGGATCGTACGCGAGCGATCCTCGGCCTGGGAGAGAGCCCGCTTCCGATGATGATCGAGACGGCACAGAATTTGGAGCGGTCTGGAGCAGACTTCATAGCTATCCCGTGCAACACTTCGCACTATTGGCTCTCTGAACTGAGGGGTGCTGTCTCGATCCCGATTATCGACATGATCGCTGAGACAGCGGCGCGTGTCGCTTCCCACATTCCCTCCTTGAATAAAGTTGGCCTCCTTGCCACATCCGGGACGCTTAGTAGTGGCCTCTATCAACGTGCATTTGCCGAGTTAGGGATTGCCCTCCTCACTCCTAGCGATGAACAGGAAGTGGAGGTAATGGATGGGATTGAACGGATCAAAGCTGGGGGCCATGACGTGCAGGGTTCGTTGATCGACGTCAGTGAACAACTGGTCGGGCGTGGGGCGGAGGGGATAATCCCTGGATGTACAGAGCTCTCGCTTGTCATTTCGCAGGAACTGCTGCCTGTCCCTGTGTTTGATCCGCTCTCCATCCTCGCGCAGCGAGCTGTCGCCTTGGCGGGAGACAGATAGTGTCACTCGTAGTGCGAAACTTGGGAATTGAGATCGGACGCATTCCCCCCGGGAAGACTGATACGATCACAGACGTCCCAGGGGTGCAAGTGGGGCACACCAGCTTGATCGAGGGAGATAGCGTTCGCACTGGCATCACTGCGATTATCCCTCATACTGGGAACCTGTTCTACGAGAAGGCGCACGCTGCAGCGGTGACGATCAACGGCTACGGCAAAGCGACCGGCTTTCCGCAGATCAACGAACTGGGGACAATTGAGACGCCGATCCTTCTCACCAACACCCTCAATGTAGGGAAGGCGAGCGACGCTCTCATCGAATGGGTGATCGATAAGTACAGTGCACAAAATCGTGAGATCAGATCGATCAACCCAGTGGTGGCAGAGTGCAACGATTCGTATCTGAACGATATTCAAGCGCGTGCAGTGGAGAAGGAGCACGTCTTCCATGCCTTAAACAATGCTTTACAGGATGCGGTCGAAGAAGGCGTTGTCGGCGCCGGTGTTGGGATGAGCGCGTTTGAGTTTAAGAGCGGTATTGGCAGTGCATCACGAAGTCTCATTATTGATGACAAAAGATACACGCTCGGGGTGCTTAGCCTCCCCAACTTCGGACGCAGAGAAGAGCTCATGATCGATGGTGTGCCTGTGGGCCGTATGTTGAGCGATCGCAGAAAGGACGAAGCTGTACCGGATGTTGGGTCGATAGTGGTCGTTATCGGAACGGACATCCCGTTGTCGCACCGCCAACTGACGCGTGTCGCCAAGCGTGCCGCATTCGGCATCGCCCGCACCGGAGGAACCTGCCACAACGGGAGCGGGGAATTTGCGATCGCATTCAGCACAGCAAACAGAGTTCCGGGTGACAAGAAGCGCACATTCTTAGAGGAAAGCAGGCTGAACGATGCCGGCCCCGCGATCAACGAAATCTTTCAGGCGACGATTGAAGCAACGGAAGAATCGATCTTATCCGCCCTCTTCTCAGCAAGGACCATCGTTGGGAGGAAAGGGCATCGACGGGTTAATATCCCTACCTCCCAATCCGTTTCTTTTCTCAAAGCGCACGCAGTACTGAACACGTAAGCATTTTCTATAAGTCTATTGATCTTGGAAAGGAATAGTGCTATATTGGTCGTACCGGTATGAACGAAAATGAAGCGTCTCCCATTACTATCCACGCGGTAGAGAAGAAGAGTGCCTTTGTGGCCAGATGGGTGGTTGCTGCAGTGAGAAAAGGAAAGTGGAAGGTGGGTGATCGGTTGCCGCCAGAGAGAGAAATCGCCGAGCAGTTGGGCGTTAGCCGCACCGCGGTGCGTGAGGCGCTGAGCTCCCTACAAATGGTGGACCTGATCGAGCCACGGGTCGGAGATGGCAATTACGTCAATGGGTCGGTCGATAGTGAGAGCGACATCGATGATGCGTTAGAAGCAATTACAGAGAGCCAAAGCCTGGTTGAGGTCTGGGTGATAAGGAAAAAACTTGAAAGTATCATCGCGCGATTAGCACTACGCAAAGCAAATAATGAGGATATACGTAAAATGGAGCGGTGCTTTGCGGCAATAGAACAGGCGGTGAACAATGTGGACCCAGATGCCTACCTCAGCACAAACAGTGACTTTCATCGTGCCCTTGCTCAAGCAGCAAAGAATCCGTTCCTACGTCGCTCTGTGCTTCCGTTGATTGAGATTACAGAATATCAGTTGGCACGCGAGGTTACGAAGAGCACGGTTCGTGATCACGGGGTGCATCTTGTGAAGATGCACCGAGACATCCTCGACGCGATCATAAACCGTGATGAGGAGCACATGGTTGAAATCATGTCTGATCATTTTAGATCATCAGAAGCTGTTTTTCTCAAAAGACCAAAACCAAGAAACGGAGGTGATTTGCTCAGGGAAACGTAGTTAGGCAAATGCTGCAGGATAAGGATCAAAAGGAGGTAGTAAAATGAAAAGAGTGGTAGTACTAGTTCTTCTTGGGTTGCTGGTTATTGGGCTGGCTGGCCTTGTAGGTGTTGCGAAGGACACGATAATCGTTGGTGTCGGAGCACCCCCGCGGACGATGAATCCGTACGGCTCTGATTCGGACGCGAACCTGTCTGTGATGTCCAATATTTTCGACGGCCTGTTGCAGCGCGATGCGAACGGGACGCTAGAACCGGCACTCGCTACGTCTTGGGAGAGGATCGATGCTCTCACGTGGCGCTTCCATCTTCGCCAAGGGGTGAAGTTCCACAACGGGGATGACTTCACTTGGGAGGATGTGAAATTCAGCATGGAACGGCTGAAGGAACCATACCCTGTCTCCGAGTTCCTCGCGTTTGGCAATCTGATCAAGTCGGTGGAGATGGTGAACGGCGATCCGTGGACGATTGATATCGTTACCACCGTGCCTACGCCATACTTCGATCAGAATCTCCATCAGATATTTATCATGGACAAGGAGTCCACAGAGAACCGCTCCATTGGGGATATCGGCGAGAATCCGATTGGAACAGGACCATATAAATTCGTAGAATGGGTTAAGGGGTCCTATCTTAAGCTGCAGGCAAATGCTGACTACTGGGGTGGTGCTCCTTCGGTGAAGTATGCGGAGTTTAGACCTATCACTGAGCCTTCAACCCGTGTCGCTGCCATATCCACCGGAGAGGTCGACATTCTACAGGATGTGCCAGTGGAGTTGTTTGACAGTATCGCCAAGAATCCAAGTCTACAGGTAATTACTCGTCCGGCACGCCGTTCAATCTGGCTGGGTCTCGGCAATAAGCCTGGCACCCCAACGAGCGATATCCGTGTGCGCAAAGCAATGTATATGGCAATCAACGAACAGGAGATCATCGACAAGGTGATGTTCGGACATGCGACCCTGTGCAGCCAGATCCCCGATCCTCCCACCGTAGGTTACGACGCGAGCATCAAGCGCCTTCCCTATGATCCGGATCAGGCAAAGAAGCTCCTCGCTGAGGCTGGATACCCGAATGGGTTTACGATCACCCTCACCGGACCAAACGATCGTTACGTGCGCGATGAACAGATTGAAGAGGCGATTGCTTCCCAACTTTCGAAGGTCGGGATCACGGTCAAGGTTGACAGCAAGCCAAAAGCGGTGTACTTCCCAGAGGTCGATGCGCATCAGCTTGATTTCTACCTCATCGGTTGGTTTGATGGCTCGTACGACTTTGGCCGTTCGTTCAGTAAGCTGTTGCATAGCGTCGATAAGGATGCTGGATTGGGCGGTCTGAACGGTTCTGGGTACAGCGACGCTACCCTGGACAAGCTCCTCGAAGCGTCCTCTGGGATCATTAATCCAAAGCTGCGCGGTGAGGAGCTGCAGATACTGAACAAGGTGGCGATGGAGGAGAAGATCGCCATCATTCCACTTCACTATCAAGAGGATTCCTATGCGATCTACAAGGCGAGTGGGGTCAATTTCACTCCGCGTTCCGATACGTGGATCGTATTCAAGGATATGTCGATTGGTAAGTAATTAGGCAACAAACTGTGCGGGGTGGGGAAACCGCCCCGCACTTTATTATTATGCTAACATATATTATTAGACGAATTGCGCAGAGTTTGGTCGTACTTCTCGCTGTATCGATGATCTGTTTTGTCATCTTCCAGTATTTGGGCGATCCAGTGATTACGCTGGCCGGGCGGTACGCGACGCAGGAGCAGCAGGAGGCGGTACGAGAATCGTTGGGGCTGA
Source organism: Candidatus Bipolaricaulota bacterium (assembly GCA_027007005.1). GTDB lineage: Bacteria > Bipolaricaulota > Bipolaricaulia > UBA7950 > UBA9294 > M55B144. The sequence goes on from JALTFO010000028.1 coordinate 14,136, forward strand.
ACCGCCCGATCTACGTTCAGTACGCTACTTTTTTAGCCAACGCAGCGCGCGGGAACTTCGGTCTGTCATACGTCTCGCAGGTTCCAGTGATGAAGCTAATCTTTGAGCGCTTGCCAGCGACAGCAGAGATGGCGGCAACTGCAATGTTCATCGCCCTGCTGCTTGGGGTATCACTTGGGGTAATCTCATCACTTCGACCTCGCTCGCTCTCCAGTAAGGCGATCATGAGTGGTTCCCTCCTTGGAATATCGTTACCCACATTCCTTGTAGGGATATTGCTCATCCTCGTCTTTGCGGTGATTTTACGCGTTCTTCCTCCGTTCGGCAGGGGGAGAGTAGTGCGTATTGTGGGGACCTGGAGCACTGGATTCCTCACGCTAGATGGATGGCGCCATTTGATCCTCCCCGCGCTTACCCTAGGAATGTATCAACTTGCCGTTCTGATTCGGCTAACGCGCGGAGGGATGCTGGAAGCGTTGCAGGAGGATTATGTGCGCACCGCATGGGCGAAGGGGTTGTCGGCCCATGTTATTATCTTCAAGCATGCTCTGCGTAATGTCCTTATTCCAGTAGTCACAATCGCTGGCTTGCAGATGGGCGAATTGATCGCTTTCTCCATCGTCACGGAGAGCATCTTTCAGTGGCCGGGAAGCGGGAAACTCCTCCTAAACGCGATCTATGAGACGGACAATCCGGTGATCGTTGCTTACGTGATGATCGCTGCAGTGATCATCCTGTCGATAAATATCCTGGTGGACATTCTATATGGGATCCTGAATCCAAGGATAAGCTATGATTAATAGTTTATTGCGCTCACGCACGTTAAAACACTTCTTCAAGGACTCGCTGGCTGTCATTGGCGTCGTCATCCTACTTGTGATGTTAATTGGAGCGATATTCGCTCCGCTGATCGCGCCTCAGAATCCGTATGACCCACGAGCTCTCTCCCTGCAGAATTCGTTGCTCCCTCCACTCTGGATGCCTGGAGGAAAATCGCCGTTCCTCCTGGGAACAGATGATCAGGGAAGAGACATCCTGAGCACGATCCTCTACGGCTGTCGGACATCGTTTACGGTTGGGTTTAGCGTGGTCATTTTAGCGGGGCTGATCGGGGTGACAATCGGCTTGATGGCTGCTTTCTACGGCGGAGTGCTCGATGCGATTACGATGCGCATTGCAGATACGCTCTTCTCATTTTCCACCACCCTGATGGCGATGCTCCTACTGGGAATATTCAAGGGCGGTGGTATACCCCTTGTCATTTTGGCGATCGTCATTGCTGATTGGGTGCGCTATGCTCGAACGATGCGTGGAAGCACCCTTGGAGTGAAGCAAGAGGATTATGTGGAAGCAGCGCGGGCAATCGGGAGCCGTAATCTACGGATCATGTTCCGTCACATCCTTCCAAACGCCATCCCTCCAATCCTTGTTGTCGCTGCGGTGGACTTCGGTGCTGCTGTAATGCTAGAAGCGACTCTAAGCTTCCTTGGTGTTGGCGTTCCAATCAACAAGCCGTCGCTTGGAATGATGATATCGAGCGGTAAAAACTACATATACGCAGGTAAGTGGTGGCTCACAATCTTTCCCGGAATTGCCCTCATCGCCATCGTCCTCGGGGTGAACCTCCTTGCCGACTGGCTGCGCGAGGAGATAAACCCACGATTGAAGAGGGGATGATCATGGGAGAAACAACTACCATCACCATAATCCGCAATGGAAACATCTACTCGCCATTGCCACTTAGGAAGAAGGATCTTCTCATGGCTGGAGGGAAGATCGTCGCCATCGCGGATCACATCGAGCCTCCGCACGGGCTAGATGTGAGGGTAATCGATGCAGACAATCGATTGGTCGTTCCCGGTCTCATCGACCTTCACGTCCACATCCTGGGCGGCGGAGGGGAGGATGGACCGGCCTCGCGGGTTCCGGAGATTCAGCTATCGGCGCTGACGCGTGCTGGAACAACGACTGTGGTCGGTGTATTGGGAACCGATCGCATCACCCGTTCTCCAGAGGCACTCCTTGCCAAGGCGCGAGCCCTGCGCGATGAGGGGATGAGCGCGTACATGTACACAGGATCTTACCATCTTCCCTCCGTAACGATCAGCGGCAGCGTGGAGCGCGACCTTGCCCTGATTGATCAAGTTGTCGGGGTCAAGGTTGCCATTTCAGATCATCGTGGATCGCAGCTAACGCTGGACGAGCTGACACACGTTGCTGCACAAGTGCGTGTGGGAGCGATGGTGGGAGGGAAGAGCGGTATTGTCCACCTACATGTCGGAAGCGGAAAGAGTGGGATCAGTCAGATACTCGATGTGCTCGATGGCACTGAACTTCCGATCGATCTCTTCCTCCCAACACACATGGCGCGCACATCAGCCCTCCTCGATCAGGGGATCGGTTTTGTCCGGCGTGGGGGAAACATCGACATCACCGCTCACCCCGACGTGGCCGAGATGGTTGCTGTGATTGAGAAGCTGATCGCAGATAATGTCGATCTAGCACATGTCACGCTGAGTAGCGACGGGAACGGGAGTATGCCCGTGTATGACGAGAAGAAGAATCTGGTGGGGATGAAGACCGGCGGCGTGGGAATCCTCCTTTACTCGGTGCAGGCGATTGTCGCTGCGAAGGTTCTGCCTCTGCCCGAAGCTCTAAGGTTAGTTACCACGAATCCGGCCGCTAGACTTGGCCTCTCTGGAAGGAAAGGGACGATAACAGAAGGGGCTGACGCCGATTTGGTTCTCCTCGATGACCAACTTGCGGTCGACAAGGTATTCTGCAACGGGCGTCTGATGGTCGATGGTGGACGAGCGATCGTGAAAGGAAGATTTGAGGTTCAGTGACCAGCCGGACTGAGGAAAATCGCTAGAGCAACGATCGCCCACGCGCCGATTCCGAGCAGTATGGAGAGACGATAGTCGAAGCGAGAGATGGCAAGATAGGCAGTGAGTGAAAAGGCAAGATACGCGGGGAGGGTCTTCATCCCCGAGATTGTCACCTGACGAAAGGATGACGCAGTTCCATCTCGGCCTATGATGAACAGTGCGATGATGGCGAAGGTGGGAAATAGCGGGATGATCCCAGGAAGTATCGTACCTCGTTTGGCGCTCCAGGCAATGAATGCCGTCACTAGACCGCCGATGAGCCCCTTCCACAGGATGTCCATTAGTCCTCCCGTCGCGCGTTTGGCGGTATCATGCCACAAGAATCTGGAAATCTTCAAGGAGGATAGATGAGCAACCTAAAGGAACGGGCGTGCGCCTGCGTGGACGGGATAGCCGATCAATTGATCGCAATGAGCAGGGACATCTACGAGCACCCGGAGCTGAAGTTCGAGGAGTTTCGGGCGTCGAAGCTCCTCTCCGATAAACTGAAGGAATCAGGATTCGCGACGAAACTGGGGGTTGCCGGCCTGGATACCGCCATCCAAGCCGATCATCCAGCGGTGAGCGATGGCCCGACTGTCGCCATCATCAGCGAGTACGACGCCCTTCCCGGCATCGGGCACGCCTGCGGGCACAACCTGATCGCCACGGCCGGTTTGGGAGCAGCTCTCGCTGCGGGGGCGATCAAGGATGATCTTCCCGGCAAACTTGTCTTCTTTGGAACACCGGGAGAAGAGGGGGGTGGAGGCAAGGTAATCATGGTCGACGCCGGCCTGTTCAAGGGTGTGGACGCAGCGATGATGTTCCATCCCTCATCCCACACGGTGGTCGACCGCAAGAGCCTGGCCATCACCGAGGTGATGATCGAATTCACCGGCAAGGCCTCGCACGCCGCCGGTTCGCCGGAGAAGGGGATCAACGCCCTCGACGCGGTGATCCAGACGTTCAACGGCATCAACGCCCTGCGGCAGCACATCAAGGACGGTGCGCGCATCCACGGGATCATCACCGACGGTGGAGCAAAGCCGAACATCGTCCCCGAGCATGCGGCTGCAAACTTCTACGTGAGGGCGCTAGAGAACGACTACCGCGACGAACTCCTGGAGAAGCTGCGAAACTGTGCTGAAGGGGCGGCACTTGCCACTGGTGCAAGCCTCGAGTTCAAGGAAGTGGGGCACTCGTACAAGGCGATGAAGCCAAACCGTGCCATCGGGGACGCGTTCGTTAAGAATCTGGAGGAACTGGGTGAACCTCTGAATCCACCACCTCCGGATGCGGGGATGGGCTCAACGGACATGGGCGACGTCAGCCAGGTCGTCCCCTCGATTCATGCCTACATCCAGATCTGCGATGAGAACGTCGCCGGACACTCGCGCGAGTTTGCGGAGGCGGCGATCTCCCAGCGAGGGCTGGATGTGATGCTCATCGCTGCCAAGGCGATGGCGATGACCGCGATCGATGTCCTTACCGATCCAGATCTGGCCAAGAGAATGTGGGAGGAATTTCGCGCCATCTGAGCGATATCACCCCTAGCAAAGGCCAGAAGCATCCTCTCGCAAAGACCGCAGAGATCGCAAAGAAGAGCGGCAGATGAAGAAAAGGAGTGAACCCAAGGGATTCCTTGATGGCCTTTGCGGCTTGAGGGCGGGTTAACAAGTGGGCAAAAGACTTGGCTTGTGGTCTGATGAAGGCCGAATAGGCAAAAGTTAGCTAAGCCTCTTGTCTATTGTGCCGTCGGGGAGCATATTATCGGGGTGTGGTTCGCCTCGCTCCTCCATACGGTAGCGCACGCAAGCTGCCCAGTTTCCGTGGCAGTACTCTTTGATCCAGTGTACGTCAAGTTTCCCTGCTTCGTAGAAGTACTTCATCGGGCAGACCGGATACCATTTGCACTCCCTTCCCACACTTGGAATCATCTTCTACCACCATGCCGGGATATCCGCGCTGATCCCAAGCGAGGCGTACGGATTAAGCGACTCACCGTTGACGCCAACTGAAATGTCGATGGGAATGGAGAAGAGATCAAATCCGAGCCCCATCCCCAAGCGCTCGATCCCTCCCGTTGGGATGATCGACAAGCCCCAGCGCAGATCGAGAACCCAGATTCTTGCCTCCCCTCCGATCGTGAGGATGATTGTGTCCTCAGATAGCGAGACGTTCGCTGTCAGAGTTGCTCCGGGGATGGCGTAGAGCGCTGCTCCTGCCCGTAGTTCAATCGGAAGGCCACCGCCGAACAGTCCCGAGCCGATGTGCATGACGCTCCCCCCAAACGCCCACGTCGCTCCACGATAGAGCACCCCCGTGTGGAATGAGATCCCTGTCTGTGCTCCGAATGCATAAGCCACTCCCAGGCCAGCGGTGGTGCCGGCAAAGGCCGGAAAGGCGAACGTCCCCCACGTCTCCTTATTGTTTCCCTGTTTGTACATGCTCCAACAGACGGTGGGACTGTTGTCTGCAGCGATCGACACTCCGATGAGGATCGTCGATTCGTCAGATGATGTCAGGGTTGCAAGGAACGCTCCGTGCACTCCGGGTGAATCGGCAGCTCCGGCTGGGTTCCAAAGCGGTGCAAGCGGACCGGAAGCCAAGGCCGTGCGGTCAGACCCCATCCCCGGATCGATCGGCACGGCATATCCCGTCAATCCAAGCAGAACAACAATAACTATCAGTGCCAACGCCTGTCTCATCGATTCCTCCTCTGAACGAAGATAACGGACGAGCGCAGTAAGAGCAACTCGTTGTTGCCCACTGATCCCGATGTGACATACAATATGACAGCGAGATGCGAGATTTACAGTTAGAACAGGGGACGATGTTAAGCTTGAACAAAGAGGCTATCCTAAAACGAGGGGGAAGTCATGCACATAGGTCTTTTTTCTGATGCCTACCTTCCGGAAATCAGTGGCGTGACGACAACCGTACACTGGCTTAAGGAGGAACTGGAGAACCAGGGGCATATCGTGTATGTCTATGCCCCGCAGTATGAGGGGATCAAGGAGGATGAGCCTGGGGTATTTCGCTTTCATTCCGGAAAGTTTGCGTTTCATAAGGCAAGCCGGGTAGCTGTTCCCTTTAGCCGGGCGGCGACGCGGAGTTTTAAGGAGCTAGATATTGTTCACAGCCATACGCCGTTCTCTATGGGACTGGTTGCTGTGGGTGCAGCGACAAGGTATCACCTACCGCACGTTCATACGTATCACACGCACCTGATGGAAGACAGAAAATACCTGCCGCGACCGCTCCGTCCGCCGGAACGGGAGACGGGGAAGATCATCGCTGCATTCTGCAATCGGTGTACGCTAATAACGGCCCCATCGACCCCATTTAAGGAAGAGCTCATAAGATATGGTGTACACCGTCCGATACGCGTCTTCCCGTTCGGGGTGAAACTCTCACTTTTTAGACAACCCCCGACGTGGAATCCCCGCGCTGAATTGAACATACCCGACAAGGCAAAGCTGTTCCTGTACGCGGGCAGGTTGGCCATGGAGAAGAATCTCCCCTTCCTGGTTCGTGCTTACGCGAAGATTCATGCGCAGGACCCGACTTCTGTGCTCGTATTGGCGGGAGATGGCCCACTGCGCGAACGTACACAGGAGCAGTTCAAAGAGATGGGAATTCTCGATGCTGTAAGATTCACCGGCTTCCTCGATCATCCGCGTTTGGTTGACCTATACAGGGCGGCAGATTTGTTCCTGTTTGCCTCCAAGACAGAGACGCAGGGATTGGTCCTTGTTGAGGCGATGGCGGCAGGGACGCCGGCGGTGGCGATCGGTGCCCTTGGTGTGCTCGACGTGGTACAGGATGGCGTTAACGGCGTCCTCGTGCCAGAAGATGAGGACAAATTCGCTGAGCAGGCGCTCGCGCTTGCAAACGATGAGGAACGCCGTTCTCTGTTGCAACAAGGGGCGCTCGCACGGGCCGAGGAGCTCTCTACACATAATTCCACTAAGCGCCTCCTAGAAGTATTTCAAGAGTGCTTAAATGGCTTACCAAGCTAGTATTATGAAGGAAGGTGATATGTGATGCATACAGTGCTTATTTCAGCCGAGGTGTCGCCGTTTGCCAAGGCGGGTGGACTGGCAGATGTAGCTTCTGCTCTTCCGCGCGCGTTGAGCGCGATTGGTGTCGATATGCGTGTGATTATGCCCAAGTATCGGGGGATTGAGGCTAAGACTCCATTGCAGGAGGTCGCACGCTTCCCGGTCGAAGTCGGGAACAACAAGGTGGAGTGCATTGCCTATCGTGGACACTTACCCGGCAGTGACGTTCCAGTCTTCTTCTTGGGCAATGATTACTACTTCGATCGAGCGCAGATTTACGGAGAAGACGGTGGAGATTACCCCGACGCGCTTGAGCGGTTCGTCTTCCTCTCGCGCGGAGCACTGAAACTCTGTCAAGAATTAGACTGGCAGGTCGATGTTATCCACGCTAACGACTGGCACACGGCGCTCACTCCTGCTTACTTGCGGGCAGGGCTAGGGCCTCGTGACGCGCGTAGTGTCCTCACTATCCACAACCTGGCCTATCAAGGAATCTTCCCCCAGGATAGAGCAGAAACGATCGGCCTGAACGATGAAATGCTTGCGCCCTTCCGGCATTCCGGGAAGCTGAACCTCCTGCGCGGAGGAATCATGCGTGCTGATTACCTCACCACGGTCTCTCCTTCCTATGCTGAGGAGATCATGATCTCGGGCGAGGGTCTGGAGGGGGATCTGCACTCCCGACGCGAAAGTCTTGTGGGAATACTGAACGGAGTCGATTACACAGTGTGGAACCCGCAGATTGATCGTCACCTGTGGGCCAACTACTCGACGTCCGATTGCAGCGGCAAACAAGAGAACAAGAAGCGTCTCCTCAGCGAACTTAACCTTGAAGGAAATGGACCGCTTGTGGGGATGATCTCACGCCTGGCCGAGCAAAAGGGATTTGACCTTGTCATGGCCTCCTTCGAGCGCATGCTCTCACTTGGAATCACGTTTGTCATCCTCGGGACCGGTTCTCAGCAGATCGAGAAATTCTTCAAACGTGTTGCGCAGAAGTATCCGAGAAACGTAGCAGCGCTGATCACCTTCTCCGAACAGTGGGCGCACCGCATCGAGGCCGCTTCCGATATCTTCCTCATGCCGTCACGCTTTGAGCCGTGTGGTTTGAACCAGATGTACTCTCTGCGCTATGGGACTGTTCCCGTGGTGCGGGCTACGGGTGGGCTACGCGACACCGTCCACGAGTACGATGCGACCAGAGAAAGCGGGAATGGCTTCACCTTCAAGGAGTACAGTGCAGAAGAGATGCTCGCTTCTCTCCGCCGGGCAGTCGCTCTGTACAGCGAGAATCCACAGGGATGGTCAAAGCTGCGTGCTCGCGGGATGAAGGAGGATCACTCCTGGGAAGCTTCGGCTAAGGAGTACCGCGATCTATATGAACGCGTCCTAGCTACCCGCGCTTGAGGATGCCAAACCCCCTTTTGCGGATGATGACGTTCGATTGTGCGTGCACGCCTGAGAACAAATCGAGCCAATCAACCGAGGTGGGCAGATCCAGTGTCGCATCCTCATCTCCGGCGTTGATCGCGATAACAATCTCCTCATTTCCCAGCGCGCGCTTTAAGACAATATATTTACCGCGAGCCGTAAGAAACTCCATCGCTCCACGGCGAAGGCAGGCCTCCTGTAGGCGAAGATGGATAAGTAGACGAAATGTATCAAGGATGTCCATATCCCAAGCCTTCTCATCCCACGGGAAGGTACGACGAGAGTCCGGTTCTTCTCCTCCTTCCATGCCGATCTCGTCGCCGTAGTAGACAGCGGGAGCGCCGGGAAAGGTGAACAGAAAACAGGCGGCGAGGATGAGGCTTCTCTTGTCTCCGCCACAGAGTGTGAGGAAGCGCGGCTTATCGTGGCTCCCAAGAAGTGTGTAACAGCTATAGTTTGCCTCATCGGGGTAGCTTCTCCAGATGCTGCGGACAAAAGCTGCGAAACGAGCTGCGTCCCATTCTTTCTTAGCAAAGAAAGAGACAAGCCCGTTCCAGAGACGGTAGTGCATCACTCCATCGAGCGCATTGTGCTTAAACCATGAGGTGGCAAGGCCCATCACCTCTCCCACGATGTAGGCATCGCGCTTCTCGTCCTTGGCAGCGCGGCGGATATCCTTCACGAAGTCCGGAGGGAGGTAATCGGTAGTATCCAACCGCCATCCATCGATATTTAACACCCGAATCCAGTGGCGAACGACGGACAGGAGGTAATTTATCACCCTAGGATTTCGATGATTCCACTCGGGCATCGTGCGCACACCAGCCCAACAGGCATAGTTTGGTTCAGGAGTCCGTATCACATGATCTCCACCAATTGTAAACCAGTCCCAATACTCAGAGTCTCTGCCATGTGTTGCGGCATCGAGGAAGAACGGGTGCTGATCGGAGCAATGGTTGAACACGCCGTCAAGGATGATTCGCATTCCACGGGAATGCACGGCATCCACCAGTTCCCGCAACGCTTCGTTTCCTCCAAATGCCGGATCGACCTGAAAGTAATCGACGGTGTCGTACTTATGGTTTGATGGAGCAGTGAAGATCGGGGTGAGGTAGAGGGCATTCACGCCTAAGCTCTGGATGTAATCAAGATTCTGTGTAATCCCAGCGAGGTCACCGCCGAAAAAAGAATGCCGCGTCGGCACGGTTCCCCACGATTGCGCCCCGGGCGGGTTATTTTCCGGATTGCCATTACAGAATCGATCGGGAAACACCTGATAGAATATCGCGTCGCGTACCCAATCTGGTGTCATCTGTGATTATTCCTTCACTCCTCCTCGCGTTAGCCCAGAGACGAGCAGGCGTTGTGCAAGGATGAACACGATCAAGAACGGAACCGACCCAATCAACGCCCCGGCAGCGAATATGCCCCATTCATTTGCCCACTGATTACTTATAAATAGGTTCAGTCCCACGGCCAGCGTGTATTTGTGCAAGCTGGAAAGGAGAACACTTGCCAGCAAATACTCCGAGTAAACGCCGATGAACGTGAGCACGAATATTGTCGCGAGAATTGGTTTTGCCAACGGGAGGACAATCCACGTGAAGGCCTGAAAATGAGTTGCGCCATCCACAAGCGCCGATTCCTCTAGCGAATGAGGAATAGTGTCGAAATACCCCTTGGTGAGCCATGTGTTGAACCCCAGCGCCCCGCCGAGGTAGACGATAATCAGACCGACGAGGGTATTAAGCCCCATCCACGGCGCTATCTTCCCAATCTTATACAAGATGATGTAAATCGCCACCATGGCAAGCATCTGCGGGAACATCTGCACGAGCAGAAGCGTAAGCAACCCCACCCGTCTCCCCCAGAACTTGAACCTGGAGAAGGCGTACGCTGCAAGGGCGGTGAGAAAGACGGTCAAGAACGAGGTGGTAAGCGCAACTATCAGGCTGTTCCCTAGCCAGGTAGCGAACGGATTGAGCGGATCATTGAACAGCTCACGATAATGTTCCCAAGAGATCCTCGTAGGAATAAACCGCTGTGTGTTCATGTTGTTCGTGGGACTGATCGAAGCTGAAAATATCCAGAGGACAGGGAGGATGGCATACGCAATGGCGATCCAGATAACCATGTGCCGTATAATACTTCCTAACAATGTATGCTTGCTATACATTTTTACTCAAGTCCTCCAGCGCACCACTAAGATGGAAGTTAAGCGCGCTGATCGTTGCAATGATGAGGAAGATGATCATCGACACCGCTGCCGCTAATCCAAATTGATTCCCGGTCCCACCCTTAAAGGCTAGGTTATAGGTGTAGCTTAACAGTATGTCCGTTGCTCCCGCCGGAGTCTGCGCCCCAGGGATAGGCGGCCCACCTCCAGTCAATAGATAGATGAGGGTAAAATTGTTGAAATTGAATGCGAAGCTGCCAATCAGGAGTGGGGCGAGGGGCATAAGCAGAAGAGGTAGCGTAATCTTGGAGAATCGCTGCCACCAGGTTGCGCCGTCAACCACTGCTGCTTCGTACAACTCGCCAGGAATGGATTGCAGTGCACCCAGCGAAACAATCATCATGTACGGGTATCCAAGCCACAAGTTAACGAGAATAATCGCCACTTTCGCCCATATTGGATCGGTGAACCACGGTATCTGAAGGTGAAAGAGTTGCATTAAAACATGATTAATAATGCCTAAGTTTACATTCAAAAGTCCTTTCCATACAAGTACAGAAATAAAGGCAGGAACAGCGTACGGAACGATTGCCAGCACGCGATAGAACTGGCGAAATCTAAGGTATGGGTCATTTAATAGGATAGCAAGCGAAAGGCCGAGGATAAACGTGGTAATCACCGAAAGCGCAGCAAAGACGACCGTCCATGCAAAAACACGCCCGAACGGCCCGGATACCGCTGGATCGGTGAGGATAGCCCAGTAATTCTTGCTCCCTACCCATACTGGAAATCCGGGATAGAGCTCACCTCCGTCCGCAGAGGTAAAGAATCCATCTTTGGGACGGTACACCTTCCCTGTTTGCAGATCAGTCATTGCATCTTGATTGGGATCATAAGAGTAGCGCGATTCATAAAGGGTGAATACCCGTAAGCTAGAGAGACGAAGTAAGTACTTCCCATCAGGGATCGATAAATTCCCAAGAGAAGGGAGCGCTTTCACAATCTCAGGGATAGTCAATCGTCGGTAAGAGAGAAATCGATCTGGTTTACCGTCGTTGTCTTCATCAATGAATCGCTTGTCTGGCAGCTTCACCGGCGTCAGTTTTCCCTGGTAATAGAGGGAATCTCCTTGCTCGTTCTCCAACAATAAAGCTAGCTCTCCTTGTTGGTTTTGGAATGCAATGTAGCTGTAATTGCGCGTATTAGGAGGGGTAAACAGCCGTCCTTCAATCTGTGCTATCACTTGCTCTTTAGACAGGATGTGTCCGGTACTCATATTAGAAAACGAGACGTAAACTGTGTATCCGATCGGGAAAACTACCATCGCCAGCAAGAAGACAAGGCCGGGAACCAAATAGCGCAATGGATAAGTGCGCCGGGAAAGATATATATAAGTAATCCCCACTGCGCCAAAGATAAGGATAGCGGCAAGAACAAGCTGGCCTTGCAGTACAAGCTTGGTTCCTACCCAAATCGTCAGGGCATTAAGGATCCCTAAGATTAAGACCTTCGCACTATGTGAAAGAATGTATTTCCATACCATAATGAGATGTGGGGGCCAACTTCAGCCGGCCCCCATTGTTTACTCTACTGCCCACACTTGAGCAGCTTTTTGATCTGAGCCACAGCGTTGTGCATCGCTGTAGCTGGGTCTTCCTTTTGATTCACGATGAGGCTGAGCGAATCGGACCATGCACCCCACACAGAAGCCATCTCTGGGATCTTGGGCATCGGGATACCGTTGGCCGCACTGGCGGCAAACCCCTGAATGTCCGGATTGTCCTTGACCGCATCAAGAGCCGGGATGTAAGCAGGCGGGCGTTGCCCCTGCTTATAGAGCTGGAGCATTACGTCCTTACTCACCAAGAAGTCTTTGACAAACGTGTTTGCCAGCACCTTGTTCTTGGAGAACGCGCTAATCATGAACCCCTGCACACCGACGAACACCTTGGGGGTATTCCCGTTGATCGTGGGTATGGGAGCAACGCCGTAGTTGATGCCTGCTTTCTGGATATTAGGCAGCGTCCACGGCCCACCGATCATCATCGCCAGTTTGCCATCGTTGAACAGACCGGTGACGGTGTTGTAGTCCGCTCCGGCTACCTCAATTCCGTCCTTGACCATTTTGTCGAGGAGAGTTGCACCGGCGATTGCACCAGCGTTATCCAGACCGATGTCGCACGGATTAAGGGTTCCATCCGCATTGGCTCCGAAAATGTAGCCGCCACCCGCGGAGAACAGCGCGAAGGTGTGGTAGGGATCTGGCTCCTGAATCAGGAACCCGTACTTACCTGCCTCCTTATCAGTAAGGCCCTTGGCTGTGGTCAACAGGTCCGCAAACGTTCCTGGAACCTCAGGGACGAGATCCTTGTTGTAGATAAGAGCAACGCACTCAGTGGCGTACGGAAGCCCGTATAGCTGCCCACCCCAACTGAACGCTTGGATCGCGACTGGATCGAACTCCTTGACTACATCTTTGGGGAGTACGATCGGTCCAATTAACCCATTTTGGATGAGCTCTCCGAGCCAGTCGTGTGCTCCGATGATGATATCCGGTCCCTCGCCTTTCGGCGCGGTTGTTGCAAGTTTACCCCTGATATCGCCAAACCCGATTTCCTGTATTTCGACTGGCACCCCGTATGCCGCTTCAAACGACTTTGCTACCTGTTGCAACACAGGTGCCCGCGTCTCATCTGCCCAAATAATCAGCTTGCCTGCCTCACTCGCGGAGACCGTGAGAAAGATCGACGTTACCATTAGTAGTGCCACAACTAGCACGATAGTTCGTTTCATGTTTCTACTACCTCCTCTTTGATAGGTATTTCCATGTACAACAGACGCCGTGTTTCTAAACTTCGCCTGGTGGGTCACCTCCTATTGCTGAGCTTGCACATGCACAGGAAGGAGCTTGGCAAACGTCCCTTGCTGTGCGTTGTAACTTCCCAAGATCTGGCTTTGCGTGTATCCTGGCGGGGTTAGATAGTCGTAGATCTGCGGCGCAAGGGTTGGATCCGGGCAACCGCCGCCTGACCATTCTCCGGCTTTGGTGCCTATCGCTCGAATGTAGTCCTTGCCGTATCCGTCCTGCGATCCGACGAGGACGTAGTGCCAACCGGTGATCTGTGGAACGATTGACTTGGGGATGGTGACGATAATTCGTCCCTTCTTCGGGTCGGACGCCACCCCGACGAGCTCGGGCCCTTTTCCATCTGCGGTCCACAGGTGCCGGCCGTACGCTGGCCATCCAGCTATCCGCACAAACACGTCCCACGGATGGTTCGGATCGAACTGCACCTGAGCCGCCTGTGCTCCCTTAGGCAACGTCGTCTTCCCTCCGGAGGCAACGTCCATGAACAGCAGAATAATCGGATGCGAGAAGCCCTGTGGCCCGTTCCACGGGTTGGGAAGTGCAGTAAAGTCAAACGTAAGCTGCCAGTTCTTGCCCGCATCGTAGACTGTGTATTTAGTCAAGTCAAACAGCCCCTTCTGCGCGAACACCTTGTTCGTGGGATACGTGTACGTGCCCGGACCGTTGTCATCGCCTGATGGATCTGCCATGGAGAAGACCACTTTACCCTGTACCAGGGTGGGAACCTGGGCCAACACCGGTTGGTTCGGAGCCCGCCCGAGGAGCTTACCAGCCTGCTCCAATGCCACTGCAAGCGTGACCGATTTGCCCGGTTCGATTCCCAATTCCTTGAACGGGATCTCGAATTCCACCACATCGTTCACTGCCGCTTTACGAGAAAACAGACTAGCGATGGACGATGCATATCGCCAACCGCCTTTGCCATCGGCAAGATACTGAGAGACGACACCAGACCCGTCCGTGCCTATTTTGGTAAAGTTCAACTCTACCGACGATCCAAGGGCGAACCCAAGCTGTGCGTTGGCATAGCGTGTTGCCACATTCACTGGTTGTCCCACTTTGCCAGACGTGTAGAGGACAAGGTGAATGTCCTTTCCGATGACATTGCTCGCTTGTTCGTTGAACTGGACCATCACCTCAAGGGTGGTTTCGTGATAGCCGATCGCGGCTTGCTGAATCACACCAGTCCCAGTAAATGCTGCTGCTTCCTGCCATTCGTCGGGCGTGGTCAGTTTGCCGTCCAGCATAGGCTTGACTTCACCCATGCTAGCGGTGACCGGGTTCTGCAAGCGAAGGGACAAGACGCGCGGGATCTTATCCTCTGGTGTCCCAGCAGCACGGTACGCTGAGATCAGATGTGCCTTAAACAGCCAATCGAACAATGGATCGGTGCCGGAATCCTGATCAGAACCGTACCACCAGAACCAGTCCGAGCCTTCGGCAGCGTAAATCGCGTCGAGCGCCTGCGGAGGATCGCCGGCCGCCTTTACCACCTTACGCGCCGCACCCAGCCGGGCCCATGCCTCGTTCTCCTCCGGCTCCCCGATCCAGGTGGACAGATCGCCGGCCCATGATCCGGTCGCAATGTGGGTAATCGTACGCGTCGCAGGATGATCGACAAGGAACTCTCCCGGAGTGGCTGTTCGCACCATGTTATCGTTAGAAAGCGCGTTGTACAGCGCACGCAGGAAGCTGCGACCGTTGTTTGGATATCCGGCCATGAACATCCAGTTCTCCCCATCGAGAGCAATGACCAGAAGGTGATTCTGTGGATCAGGAAGTTCGCGCCAGATCTGGTGTAACTGGCTCATGAAGTCCGAGACGGCAAATTCAGTCGATTTATTCCCGTAAGAAAAACCGATCTTATTAGATAGGTCTGGATCACGGAATAAGACCGTGATCTTGCCATATTTCCATGGCGTTGTAAGTTCATCGGTACTCGGGGTATGCCCCAGGCTCTGCGCAAGGATCCCCTTATCGGTGACTGTCCAGGAAAAACCAGCCTTTTCCAAAACTTCCATCGCTTGGTCAGAGACCGCCTCTTCCGGCGGCCAAACACCGACGGCGGGAGCGCCGAAGAGCTCCTTATGCTGTGCCTGCGCCTGATCGATCTGGCCGTACACGTCCTGCGTCAGCCCCTGCTGGCACAAAAGAGGAATGATCGGGTGATAGAATGGGCTCGTGATAAGCTCGCTTCCCATCCCTTGCACCTTCTTGTACGCACCGATCACCCAGGAGAGGACGGTGTGCTGAGTCTTGATCAGCCGGATGATGTCCTCTTTAGTAAAGCCGGTCTTTCCACGCAGATCGATGATTCCGAGTTGTTTGTGCAGCTCCGGTGAAATCTCCCACAGAAGGGAAAGCCCAGCAGCGTCCATCAATTCCTGATTGGTGAACGGACGATTACCTTTGAGCTGATTGAGTTCGGCGTAGCGGGGGTCGTAGTACGGATCGTTGTTGTCGTTGTCGAACATGTACCCGTTGATCCAGAAAAACTGCGTCTGCATATCCTGTCGCTCCCCAGGAGTGAGGGAAGCGGGATCGGTAATCAATTTCCAGATCCATTCTAGATGGTTGTCGACCGCGCCGATGTACTGATAGAGTCCTCCCTTTGCTTTCTCTTGCGGCGTGATCTGCACGTAGTCCATGATCTGCCACAGGAGGCTCGGCTGCAGGTTGTAGGTGACGTGAATATCAGGAAACTCGGCAAGGATGCGTGGAGAATCGACGTATTCCTGCACACCATGTACCCGCACCCAGGGAAGCTCGTACTCCCCAGTGATTCTGTTTAAGTACAGTGGCTGATGCTGATGCCAGATGATCGCCACATTCAGCGGCGCCTTCTCCGCCAATGCCAACCCAGAGATAACAACCAGAATAACGATAAACGCAAACACCTTACGCATTACCTTCACCTCCGATAGATGTAAATCTCACTAGTCGTGCCTGTTGTATCAATGATCCATAACTTGTCTTGCTTCTTGACGGGGAGCGTTTGACCATTGGCTGTCTCCACATTAAGTGTGTCTTGCGAGACGACAGCAAGTGCCGGAAAGTCTCCTGTTGGCGCTATGTGCCAACCATCGTTCCACTTCACTTCAGAAAGCAGTCCGTGCGGCATAGGAACAAACATGTCGTTAAGCCCCAACACGCCGATTCCCTCTCTCTCCGGGACCAGAACGTAATAGGCGAGTCTCCCTGGACCAAGGCTTCCACCAATCTCTGGCACAAGCTCACGTGAGAGTCCGTCCCAAACGAGGTATTCCCCAGTAAGCGGGTTTTCCATGGCGTAAGGCCGTTCGTCATTGCTCGTGTTGAGCAGCACCAGGTATCCCCACTTGGATGCTCCAGCGTCGCACTCGGTGAGAAACGCCTGCACGTCGGAGTCGATTGTTCCCATGATTGGAAACGGCGGATGGTCCGGATGCGCCAATGTACCATCCGGGAGCAACAGTCGATCGACCAACTTACGATTGACCATCCCCGGCCCATCTCCTATCCCCACCGGCCCGCATGAGAGTGCGCGCAGCACCGCCTCCTCTTCTGGGTAATCCCCCCCCAGGCCAGGATGCGGACGCGTGAGGAACAGGTCGTAAAAAGGGAGCAGTCCCAGTGAGTACAGGATCATCCCCATCAGCAGGTTCTGCCTGTGAAGCTCCGCTGGCTGGACAAAGCCTTGGAGAAAGTCCGGATGCCCACGCTCTGCCGCCGTGCGCAGCGCCTCTTCTTGCATGAATAGGTAATCGGTGTGAGTACGGCCAGAAATTACGTTTGGCTGTTGTGTCGAGGCGAGATTCATCCCCATCGTCTGCATGCACAGGAGGATATCCAGGTTCTCATTGGCAAACGCCCGCGCCATCCCAGAAAACCAGTGCTCCGCAGCCTGCGGGTCCTCCCGCAGCTTGGGTGTAAGGTATTGCTGCGTGCGCAGCCAGTCGTGCCAGGCAACGATCCCATTTTGCGATGCAACTTCGCTAGCTACCTGGTGATAAAACGATGGATCGGCCCCATCTGCGTGATAGGCGTTTCCCTCGCTTAGCGAAGAGAGATGAAGAACCGTCGAGAGTCCTGCTTCTTCGGCAAGCGGCGCAAGGCCTCGCGGGTACTTCTTCTTGTCTGGCACATACTGGATCGCTTGCCCGATCTGTTCGTACGGGTACCACAGGTCAAGCCCGACGTAGCCAATGGGGATGTCGTTTTGCTTTAGATCTTCGATGACATCTTGCAGCGAATCCTCATCGAGTCGATGGATCGGTTCTGTGTAGTAGCTTCCGTACGCATTCCACCAGCCTAACCGCGAGAAAATAGGGTGGGAACCTGATGGGGGACGCTTTTTCCCGCCCTGACCCATGAGAATGTCTCCCAGATGGATCAGTGCTCCTGGAACATCATCACCGAAGGCAAACAGCGTCTCTACCACTGTCCCCCTAGCCAAGCGGTCGACCGCTCCGTGCAATCCGCGCCCGACTCCGGTTTCGGTTCTCACTAGAGGACTCGTCAGAAACAGGTTTGCTGGTGAGATGGCTAGTGCTCCTTCATCGGAGAATAGAACCAAAGGGGCAAACGCTTGGCCTGGAAGTTGATTAGGCCCGCGCCCAATCTTCGCCGTCGGCCAGTAACCTCCTGGGTAATCATCGTCGATCCCGCCCAATCCAAACGTGGACAGGAAAAACTGCATCTCCTCAGAAAAGGTGAACGTCGGTGCAAGGAACGTTGCATCCTCGAATGAATCAGCTCGCCTGAGATGTTCGATGTCTCGTAGGAGTTCAGCGCTTACTAGCAACGACTTCTCCCGAAGCTGCAAAGAAAGAGCGATAAGCGGATTACCGTTGAGACTGAATTCGCGCTTCCACAGCTTGAAGCTACCAGACTTATCCTCTCCCCGAGAAGTGCTCCAATCCCCTCCTACGATTCCATCCAGGTCCGTCTTCCACTCTTTGAGTTGTGACAAGCGAAGCCCGATCTGAGAGATCAAAGCCCTATCATCTAGATAGAGGTCCGCTTGTCCATTGTCTTCTATTTTAATGTGCATATTCATCTAAGAGTCCTTTCTGTTGGCAGTCGGAAAAACTCGGCTGCGACGATCGTTGCTGCGCCGATAAGAAACCCATCCTCGCCCAGCAGGGCCGGGACAATCTCCAAATCCTTGGCGGCTTCAGCAAATGAGTGTTCGCGCACTTCACTCTTAAATGCTGCCACGAATAAATCTGAGGCTTCCATCCTCTCCCCTCCCAACACAATCGCCTGTGGGTTTAGAAGGTTCACGAGGTTCTTCGCTCCAATACCCAGGTAATGCCCCATCTGCTTGAACACATCCATCGCTTGCACATCACCCTCGCGTGCTTCCTGTTCAAGCTTTGCTATGTCTGCAAATCCGAGGCGAAGCGCCTCTCGCTTGAGGAATTGATCCGAGGCGAACACCTCCAAACAGCCGCGTTCCCCACAGCGGCATATTGGCCCAGACGGATCTATCATCATATGCCCGACCTCACCTGCCCCGCCGAAGGCTCCGCGGTAGAGGCTTCCGTTGACTACAACCCCGGACCCGACCCCCTCTCCGACGGTCAAGCAGACAAAATTACGGTAATCAGAACCCGCACCGTGCCACCGCTCAGCAAGCGTCAGCGCGTTCACATCGTTCTCTAAGTGAACAGGGAGATCCAGGTGATCTTCTAGCGGATCTGCCAGGGCCACGTTTTCCCATCCAAGGATAGGAGAGTAGATGTCTATCCCATTGATCGTGTCCACGAAGCCAGAGATACTGATTCCGACTCCGAGGATGTGAGAGTCGCTGAGGTGCTCTACCGCCTCTTCCACCAAGGAGATTACTTCAGAAGGTTCAGGAGAGGGATGAAAGCTCGTCTCGTAGCGAGCACACACCTCGCCAGCCAAGTTTACCCGTGCGGCACGAAGGCGTGTGCCCTCGATTTTCACCCCAACTGCGGCCGCATAATCGGGATTGAACGACACAAGTGTGGGAGGCCGGCCGGTGCTTGCTTCCTTCTTTCCGCCCTCGGTGACAAGCCCTTCTTCGATCAGATCTCGGATGCGTTGTGTGAGAGCAGACGGGGCAAGGCCGGTACGGCGTGCAAGATCGGCACGTGACATTGGCCCATCCGTACGCAGCAGATTCACTACAAGCCCACGGTTGTAGTCGCGTATAAGCCTCTGATCGCCCTTTGGTCCTCGCATAACCCCTCGGCCCGACTTACTTTCTTCTAAGAATTAACTAACTTACTATAGCGCGCACCGCCTTGATTGTCAAATTCATGCCTTCTTAGCGTATGCAGCTTGTTTGCCACGTT
>JALTFO010000029.1 GCA_027007005.1 Candidatus Bipolaricaulota bacterium
TCCTGAGATCATCGAGACATCCTCCGAATCGGAAGAGGCAATCGAAGGGTGCCTGAGCGTCCCCGGAGTAGATGCAGAAGTTACGCGCAAACTGCGCGCGCACGTACGAGGAACCACCCTCGACGAGAAGGAAGTCGACATCGAGGGGGAGGGTTTGATGGCGCGGGCAATGCAGCACGAGATCGATCACCTAAACGGCATCCTGTTCATCGACCATCTCGGCCCGGCCAAGAAGCGGAGCATCATCTCCGAGTACCACCGCAAGCAGAGGGAGAAGGACGAGTGAGGATCGTCTTCCTCGGTACGTCGGCCTTCGCTTGCCCAGCGCTGAAAGCCCTCGCTAGAGAGCACGACATCGCGCTTGTCATCACCCAACCAGATCGCCCAGCAGGGCGCAAGCGCGAGCTGCGTCCTTCGGCGATCAAGCTGACGGCCGTTGATCTCGGGCTGCGCATCGCCCAACCAGAGCGGATCAACAGTAAAGAGGGGATCAGTCTGCTGCGCAAAGCCGCACCAGAGGCGATCGTCGTCGCCTCCTACGGGCAGTTTCTGAGCACGAAGATCTTCTCACTTCCACCACGTGGGACAATCAACATCCACGCCTCCCTTCTGCCGCACTATCGCGGCGCCGCCCCGATCAACTGGGCGATCATCCGCGGCGAAACGCAGACTGGTGTGACGACCTTCTTCATCGAAAAAGGGATGGACAGTGGCGAGATCCTCGTGCAGCGCAGATGTCCGATTGGCCCGGATGAGACCGCAGAACAGCTACACGACCGCCTGGCGCAGCTCGGGGCAGAGGCGATACTGGAAACGCTGCGATCGATCGAAGAGGGAAGTGCTCATTCAACGCCGCAACGCGAGGAAGAGGCAACACTGGCTCCGAAGCTCTCCCGCGCCGACGGGGAGATCGACTGGACGAGGAGTGCTCGTAAGATTCACAACCTAGTGCGCGGGCTGAACCCGTGGCCAGGGGCGTTCACTCACCTGGAAAGCGAGACGGTGAAGATCCACCGCACGGCACTTACTGCCATTGGCCGCGGAGCAATAACTCCGGGTGAGATTGCGTTACAGGAGACTGGACGCCTTCTTATCGGCACAGGCGACGAGCTGATCGAGGTTCTAGAGATACAGCGAGAATGCCGTCCGCGTACGAGCGGGAAGTCGTTCCTAAATGGCCTTCGTGGCGAGTCACGCTTCAGCTAACGCGGATACAGGCCAGCAAGACCCGTCTCTTCCATCTTCCGTTCCAGAACGATCCCGGAGAGTTTGCGGATGTAGATCTCTGCCGTGTTGTTCACCGTAGCTTTCAACACGTGCCCACCAAACGCGGCCGCACCGTGCTTGGCGATCGTCGCGTGGCAGTGGATGATCCTCTCATCAGTCTTGCGGGCAAAATTACCCTGCAAGCTGAGCATCTCTACCGGATCCGTGATCTGTTGCACATCGTAGCTTGATCCGTTCCAGTAGCCAAGTTCCAGATCCCGCAGCATCCCGACACCGTTTAGAAGCACTGCCGAATCTAGCGACAACGTCGCAAGCGACGAAATCAGCTCCTCCCCATCCATCAGCCGCACCATCAAATCCTGTTCATGTTCTACCTTAATCATCATCAACCTCCTGATATGTACATTTTAGAGTGGAAGATCTAACTGCCTTCTATTTCTCGCATCTTTTCTTCTAAGAGTTCTCGGATTTCCTCTTTCCCGGGCAGTTCGAGCTCGTACTTGGAGACAAACAACTTATTGTCCATGCCAGCCAGGGCGTATTCGACAAGGGCCTGGCTCTTCTGCGTGCAAAGCAGGAGGCCGATAGGGGGGTTATCACCGTTGGCCATCATGTTCTTGCGATACCAGCTCACATAAGTATTGAGCTGGCCAAGATTGTCGTGGGTAAAGGCTTCAACCTTCAACTCGACCAATACGTGGCATTTGAGGATACGGTGATAGAAGACCATGTCCACAAATCCGTAGGTATCCCCGATCAGAATGCGCTTCTGACGTGCTTCAAAACAGAAACCGTTTCCTAGCTCTAGCAGGAACTCCTGCAGCTTGTCGAGGAGGGCGTCCTCTAAGTCGGATTCCTGCATGACTTCCTGCGATTTGATCCCGAGAAACTCAAAGACATATGGATCTCGCATGGCCAGTTTCGGTTCTGCCATTTCCGCACCAGACTGGGCCAGTTCAGCCAGTTTATTTTTGTCCGTCGACAGACCGGATCGCTCGTAGTAAAGGCTTCCGATCTGGCGCTTCAGTTCCCGCACCGACCAGTTGCCGCGGATGCATTCAATCTCATAGAAAGCCCGCTTGAGAGGATCATCAACGGCAATAAGCTCAGCAAAGTGACTGAATGACAAGGAGTTGAGGAGTCGCTCGGGAGGGACCTGTACTTTGCCGCGGGCCACTACGCTGTCAATCACCGGTGACGCCGTTGCATCAGATTCAGGCCCCAGCAAGTCTCTTGATGTTCCGTGAAGAGCCTCAGAAGAACTGGCGGACAGTGTCTGCCAAATTGGATCAGGGATCAGGGCGTGCCCAGATTTGGCAGACACTGTTTGCCAAATCTGTGGGTAAGTCAAGTACAGTTGTCTGTACAGCCGCAGCGAACGTGGAGCACAACCTTTGACTCCCGCTTCTTCAAGGCGTTGCGACAATGACGCTAAGAGGTTCTCCCCATACATCGCTCGATCCGCACCGTTTTGCTCATATTCCCTGATATGTCGCCCTATCATCCAGTTTCTAAGCGTCAGGCTTATGTTGACAGCTCGACCAACCTCGGCAGCCATGTGCTCATGTGCCTGTCGGATTGCCGTGACTAACGCGCTAAAATCGAAGCTCGCAGGCTCATTAGCCATGCCCGAACACCCCGTTTTTCGTGGATTGCGGCTTCGCGCTTGCTGGTTTCTGAATCACCTCATACTTCTGTTCGATAATGGACATGACCGCTTTCTGCAAGCTGCTTAGATCAAGAGACATAACTCACCCTGCCCTCCTTGAGCCGGTTCAAGCTTATCAACTCGTGGGTGACTGGTCAATTGCACCATTGACAACGGTCTCGTTTGCGCGGCAGCTCCTCTGCATCTATCCTCTCGCTCATGGACGCCAAGGGAAAGCTCAATTGGATCGCGAAGCGCTTGCTCGATCGCTACGGCAAGATCGAGATTACGAGAAGCGATCCTCTTGTTGAACTGGTCACTACGATCCTGTCGCAGAACACAAACGATACCAACCGTGACCGTGCATATTGCTCGTTGATGGAGAGCTTCAAAACCTTCGAAGGGGTAAAGGATGCCCCCACAGAGGAGATCGCCGAGGCGATCAAGATCGGTGGGCTGCACAATCAGAAGTCGATACGGATCAAGAACGTACTGGAGCAGATCGTGCGTGAACGAGGGTCGCTCGATATATCCTTCCTGGGAGAGATTCCACTCGATCGGGCGATGGCCTGGTTATTGTCGTTCCCCGGTGTAGGAAGGAAGACCGCCGGGATCGTGATGCTCTTCTCGTTTGGTAGGCCGTACTTTCCAGTCGATACACACATAAAGCGCGTCACGCGTCGACTCGGGCTCGTCGGAGCAAAGGACGATCCGCACAAGCGAATGAACGAACTCCTCCCAAAAGATCCAGGACTGATGCGACGACTACACCTGCAACTGATCCGCCTGGGCCGCGAGGTCTGTCGTCCGCGTAAGCCAGACTGCGCAAACTGCCCTCTCTCTGAGCGCTGTCCTTCTGCAGCATAGTAATGACTATCGCGTAGCGGTTTGTGCTGTTCTTGCCACTCCAAGTTGGTAGTGATTTTCTAACCACATATGAAATGAGGCGCATCTCCAAGCCTGACGCTGCGCACAGATGGTGTTGATTCTGTAGCGTGGGCAGCTTGTCTGCCACGTTGATGCACAAATCACAAGCGCAACGTCGGGCACCCCGTGGAGTAGGACTCCACAGGGCAGGCAGGGCCCGATGCTACACTGGGCAACATTGATCTTAATTCTTTCTTGGCAAGCTTAGCGTCTTGAGTGAGCATAGCGAACGGGCGAGAGATTGCTTTTTGCAGTTCTATTTCCGATCATCTATTAGGCGGAGGTGGATATGCTCCTTGAAGAGCAGCTTGGAGAGGAACTACGTAAGCGCAAACTGACTCTCGCCGTGGCCGAGTCGTGCACCGGCGGGTTACTGGGGAGCCGAATCACCGATGTTCCAGGATCGTCGGAGTACTTCCTCGGCGGGGTGATCGCCTACCAGAACGAGGTGAAGGAAGCGCTCCTGCACGTTCCACATGAGGTTATCGCAACACACGGAGCAGTGAGTGCACAGACAGCGGAGGCGATGGCCATAGGATGTCGCGATCTGTTCAAGTGCGATATCGCCGTCTCCATCACCGGGATCGCTGGCCCTGGTGGAGGAACCACTGAAAAGCCGGTCGGCCTCACCTACATCGGATTGGCGACCAAAAACGGCGTTTCCTCTCGCCGGTTTCAATGGAGCGGGAGCAGAGTGCAGAACAAGGAATCTTCCATTCTCTCGGCGATGGAATTGATCCTTTTACAGATCTCGCGAGGAAGGTAACTGCCTCAGATTTCGCTCCAGTTGTGCCCTGTTTCTACCTTGACCTCAAGCGGGACGCGTAGGTCCATCACCCCTTCCATCTCTTGTTTGATGATCACGCTCGCCTCGGAGACTTCCTTTCCCCGCGCTTCGAAGATGAGCTCGTCGTGAATCTGGAGGAGCATCTTCGCCTTCAGTCTACCCTCCTCAATGAGGTGGTCAATACTGAGCATAGCAAGCTTAATCAGATCGGCAGCGCTTCCTTGAATCGGGGTGTTGACCGCGTTTCGCTTAGCGAAGTTGCGCGCAGTGACGTTCTTCTCCGCTAGCTGCGGGAGCATACGACGGCGGCCAAGGATCGTCTCGGCGTAGCCCTTCTGGGTTGCTTGTTCGATCATTCGATCCATGTACGCCCGCGCCTGCGGATAGGCAGCGAAGAAGCGATCGATGTATGCGCGCGCCTCCTCGCGTGAGATGCCAAGCTCACGCGCCAATCCGAATGGGCTGATTCCGTAGATGATCCCGAAGTTGATTCGCTTGGCCGCGTTTCGCAGCCTATCTGTAACCTTGTCCTCGGGAACAGCAAAGATGCGGCTTGCCGTGATCCGATGCAGGTCTTCGCCCTCCACGAAAGCGGCGATCAGGTGTTCATCGCTGGACAGATGAGCCAACAACCGGATCTCGATCTGCGAATAGTCAGCACCGATGAGGAGGGATCCCTCCGGGGCAACGAATGCCCGCCTAATCCGATCCCCCACCTCCGTTCGCGTGGGGATGTTCTGCAAGTTCGGGTCGGACGAGGAGAGCCTTCCCGTGGCGGTCGATGTCTGGTGAAATGACGTGTGAATGCGGCCGGTGTCGGGGTTGATCGCCTCGGGAAGGCGATCGATGTACGTAGTGAGGAGCTTCTGCAGCTCGCGGTACTCGATCAATTTACCCGGAAGCGGATGCTGCACCGCAAGCTCACTCAGTACCCGCGCGCTCGTCGACGGACCGGACTTCCCCTTCTCGATCACAGGAAGGCCGAGGTGATCGAACAGGATGTTCGCCACCTGTTTGGGCGAGTTGGGGTTGAATGTCTCGCCGGCAATCTCGTACAGGTCGTTCTCGATCACCGCCAAGCGCGCGCGCAGATCGCGCCCTTGTGCAGCAAGAACGTTCCTATCGACGAGGATCCCGTTCCTCTCCATCCTCGCCAGCACGCTCACGAGAGGAACCTCCACCTCTTCGAACAGCTTTGTCGCACCGACGTGTTTCAGGCCAGCGACTAGCTTTTCTTTTACACGGAAGACTATCTCGGCGTCCTCCGATGCGTAGAACGTCGCTTTGTCGACCGGGACCTGTTCGATCTTGCCGTTCTTACCGGCAAGCTCAGTATAAGAGAGCATATTGTATCCGAGATAATTCTTCGCGATTTCCTCCAGGTTGTGCCGCCTCTGTTCGGGACTGATAAGGTGAGAGGCGATCATCGCATCAAACGAGATCCCGCGCGGGTGCAGGCCGTTGCGGTAGAGGATGATCAGATCGTACTTGATGTTCTGACCGATCAGGCGCGGTTGTTCCCCTTCAATGTACGGATGCAATGCAGACAGGACCATCTGCAGGTTCAGTTGCTCCGGCGCGCCGAGGTAATCGTGCCCGACCGGGATGTAATAGCCAACATACGGGCGGGGAGAGATGGCGATCCCTACGATTCGCGCTCGCATCGGATCGATGCTTGTCGTCTCCAGATCGATCGAGATCTCATCGCACTTGCTGATTTCATCCACAAGGCCAGCAAATTCGTCTTCTGTCATGATGGCACGGTATTCGGCCTTTCGGGACTCAGCCTCGTTGCTACCTTCTGGCTTCGAGGAAGACGGTTCGAGTGCGATGCTCTTCATAACGGAACTAAAGTTCAGTTTACTGAGAAGATCGCCTAGGCCACCGAGATCGACTGCGCGAAGCCCATAATCTTCCGGCACCTCTCCGACGGAGATCTTCGGATCTAGGGTGACGAGGCGTCGTGCGAGGAGGGCATCCTGCGTATGCTCCTTCAGCTTGTCTCTGATGCGCGCATTGCGCAGTTCATCGGCTTGGGAGATCAGATTGTCGAGAGACCCGTACTCAGCGAGGAGCTTGACCGCGGTCTTCGGCCCAATCGAGGGCACGCCGGGGACGTTGTCAGATGTGTCTCCGATAAGGGATAGATAGTCGACAATCTGCTCCGGCTCCACCCCAAAGCGATCACGCACGCCACTTGTATCGAGAATCTCCACCCCCCCTGTTGCCCCGCGCCCACTCGGGCGCACCAGGTTAATCCTATCATCTACTAACTGTGCGAGATCCTTGTCCGAGGTGACAATTAGGACAGGAAGCTCGCTCGCTGCCGCTTTGAGGGCGATGCTCCCCATGATGTCATCTGCCTCCACCCCACGCTCGTAGATAATCTTGATCCCAAGAAGTTTCAGCATCTCTTGGATTACCGGAAGTTGGGATGAGAGGTCAGTGGGCATCTCCTGGCGATTGGCCTTGTACTGTTCATACATCTCATGGCGAAACGTCGGTCCGCCGGCGTCGAAGGCCACTGCAACGTACTGAGATGGAAAATCGCGCATGATCTTCGTCAGGAACCGCCAGAAGCCGTAGACGGCGTTCACCGCTGCTCCATCGGGTGTCGTGAGATCACGGATTGCGTAGAAGGAGCGATAGGCGATGGAGTGACCGTCGAAAAGGACTATTCTCTTCTGCGGCGCGCCCTTGACTTGCAGCAGCTCGTTCGCTGTCACGCTAGAGGTAGGCATGTTCCTCCTTGTTCACTCCCTGGAGGTCGAACAGATAACATAGGGCAAGGGCAAGGCCGTCGGCCATGTCATCCGGTCGCGGTGTCTCGGAAAGGCCAAGGAGTTCCTTGACCATAGCCTGTACCTGCTGTTTTTTCGCCTTGCCGTAGCCAGTTATCCTCTTCTTCACCTGCAGCGGTGTGTACCCGCGCACCGGCAGGCCATATGTCGCCATTAGTAGTACCCCGCGCGTCTCGGCGGTGAGCATTGCCGTACGTGCGTTCGTGGCGAAGAAGATCTCCTCAATCGCTACTCCCGCTGGATGATAGCGATCTATCAGATCCCGAGCTTCATGGTAGATGTCAAGTAGCCTATCCGGGCGCGGCATTCCGTGCGGGGTACTGATTATTCCCCCATCCAATACTATCCAACCGTGGTCACTTGCTTGCACAACGCCATAGCCGGTGGTAGCAAGTCCAGGATCGAATCCGAGTGTTGTCGCTCCGTCAGTCACTTGAGGAAATCCCTCAGCCGTACGTGGTCCTCTCTTTCTTCCTGGCAGACGTGGTCTGGATGCTCATTTAAGTTGATCCCACAGACCGGGCACAGGCCGCGGCAATCAGGACGGCAAAGCGGGTGCGGGTCAAGCGCAGCGGTGACAAACCCGAGGATACGAACCACGAGATCTACAGACCTCTCTCCCTCCGGGATGTTGATCCTAAACCGCTCGCTCAAGTTCACTTCCTCCCGCACCGGTTCCAGGCAACGGCGACACGGCTGCTCAACAATCGTGTGAATCTCCGTGTCCAGATAGAGAGTCGTAAGCTGCACATATGCCTCACCGCTCACCATTACGTCCTCGAGAAACGTGACGTTTTCCGACATCTCCGTCGCCCGTTTCGAGTCCAAGCTGACATCCACCGGGAAGCGTTTCCCCGGATGTTCAATGAAGGTATCAATATTGAGCTGCATCACATCGCAGACGAACCGCGACATTGGCCGTCCGCCTTCCCTCCTTTACATCATGTACGCGGATTATGTCCGCTCCATTAGCGATCGCAATCGCATTCGCCGCAATCGTCCCCACTAGCCGCTCTGAGGTCGGAAGATCGAGGATCTCACCCAGAAACGACTTCCGCGATAGGCCGACGAGGATCGGAACGCCGAGTTCCTTGAACTCCGAGAGTCGGCGGAGGATCTCTAGGTTGTGCGGAAGACGCTTTCCAAACCCGATCCCCGGATCGACTATCAATCGTGATCGATCGATTCCAGCCGCGACCGCTGCGCGTATCCTCTCCCGCAAGAACGACTTAATCTCGGCCACGGCATCTGTGTACATCGGATTCTGCTGCATCGTCTCCGGGCTCCCCTGCATATGCATCAACACGAGGGACACGCCGCCACGTGCCACCACCTCTGCCATGTTAGGATCGAAGCGCAGAGCGCTGATGTCGTTTATGATCCTCGTCCCATGCGCGATCGCCGCCTGCGCTACAGCCGACTTCGTCGTATCGACCGATATCAGCACATCGCTCTTGGCTGCGATGCCCTTGACCACTGGAACGACGCGTGCCAGTTCCTCATCAATACTAACCGATCGCGCCCCCGGACGGCTCGACTCACCTCCGACATCGATGATATCCGCCCCTTCCTCTACCATCTGTAGCGCTCGTTCCACTGCCGCCTGTGTCGTGATGTAACGTCCGCCATCGTAGAATGAATCCGGGGTAAGGTTCAACACCCCCATCACCAACACCCTCTCTCTTCTCTTAAACCACCGCGCCAGGCTTTCCATTGTCGATCAGATAGTAGTATACCACACACTGCTCGTTCTTGAAGCGGGGATTGCTTGTAGAAGTATCCCATTCCTGATTCAGTGCAGTGCTTGTCCGCCATTCGGGGAGGGGAGTGCAGTATGCAGCAGAGGGATGCATAGTGATTCTAAAGAAGCACCGGCTCAGAATTCCTGGGGTGACAAAGTCTGGCAGTGAACCACAGAGCCTACAAGGCGGGGAGGTTCACTGCCTCGCAGAGTGTCTCAAGGGCCGCGCCTCTCTCTTATGCTTGATTCTGAGGTGATTGACATGCCGAAAAAGACGGTAGCAACAGCGGCGTTGGTGCTTATCCTAGTAGGAGTACTAGCCTATGCGGGTCTTGCAAGCAACGGGAAGAGAGAAGTCAGTTTTGTTGATGCTGTAGAACAAGGACTGATCGCATTCGACATTCGCGGAATCCATGGCCTTGTGTCGATTGATCTGCGCATCGAAAACAAATCCGGAGAAACGCTCAAGATAGTCATTTCGCCTGGCGTCGTTCTGTACGCTGTTGACGATTCCGTGCAAGATCTTGTTGTAGTGGGCAATGTCGTCGTTGTATTAGTCCCAGTAGAGGACACAATAGTTTCTGTCCCTATTGCTTGTGCTGATATGATGGCCGAGCAACCAACCGATGATACAGTTTTCAAAACACGGGTTGGAAAGCTAACTCTCTCAGCCTTTGAGCGCCTAATTAACTCAGAAGCGTACCAAACCGCTACGTTTCGGCTTAAACAGTTTGCTCTGTGGCTCCTCATCTCTACTCCAGAAACTCGTTACGATTTTGCTGGACTTGGGCTGGGAGGCGATTTCTTCACCACTTTTGAAGCGCTGTTTGGTGTCACGGAAGAAGAGCTTGGAGCGCTCTGCTATACGTTAACCCTTTATCCTGAAAGGCTGATGACTCTTACTGATGACGAGTTTTCTTTTCTAAGCGCTGCATTTACTTTGGCCGGTATCCCTATCCAGGATAGCCAGGACTTATATGATCTATTCACGCTGGGCATACCGACCAAAGGGGAGCTTGCGGAAATCTACTCACTATACGAGACAGTCGGCATTGATCCAGCTCACTTTCCTGTCTTGACCGCGGTCACAGGGGGGACGACATGAAACCAATGGACAGTATTCAATCTGCAAGGCTCGGTTCCAATCATGCCACCGGAGAGGTCCACGTTAGGAGCGAGCATAAAGAGATGTTGAATCCAGTGATGCAAATGTTTGTAGGACTTGCAATATTGGTATCGCCATGGCTCATTCTGGCTGCAGTTGAAAAATGCATGTAACAGTATCATCACATATAACCATTATGAAAGGAGATAATTATGCATTCACTATTGTCACTTCAAGGTAGGTACAACCGATCGAAGTATTTCTAGTCCATATTGGCAATAGAGGCAATAACATGGATGACGACCATTGGCATTGCATCGTCTGCAGGTGGAGTCGGCAATGATCTTGAGGCCGCCCAAGGCCTCAGCTTTCTCATCAGTATTATTGGAACTGTGCTCATGGCGTTCCCAATAGTCAAACGATTGCACGATATCGGGAGACCAGGTTCACACTATTGGTTACTCCTGGTTCCTATTTATAGCCTGTATCTTGGAGTGATTCTTCTATTCCAAAAGGGGATTGAAGGCGAGAACGAGTATGGTTCCGACCCTCTGATGAGAACACCACCTCTATCCGAACACTGTACCTAGTGTTTGGAGCCTCCTTGCTCTGGAGACGGGGAGAGCCATCTGGCTCTCCCCTCTCTTGTTGTTACACCACCCGCCTTTGACACTTGCGACAGGTTGCTGTCTTAGTTCGAGTGAGAGTATACTGATCCAGCATGACTAACCAGCGTGATGACTTGTAGTGTCTAAATTCTAGGGGTGAGGAGTATCATGGGTATGGAAGATCTCGCGGCAAGCATGCTCCGGTTGTTCCTTGCCGATCTTGTCCTTTGCCACGATGACTTGAGACAGGAGGATGTCAAATTTTGGAGTGTCATGCACGACATAGAGGAAGCGAACGAAATGGTTAAAGAAATCACAGCTTACTACGCTGCCAAGAGGAGAGTCAGGAAAAGCAAAGCGGGGAATCCTAGCAACGTGGTAGCCGTTTTCTTATACAATGCTAGCCACACGGGTGTAAGAGATACAGAATCCAGGAGAAAGTGGCGGACAAGGCTGGATGGTGGCTACTCATTGGTCAATGTAACAAGACCGGATCAAGCGATGGACCTTATCGAACAGCTGAAAGGTTCCTACCTTACCGCACAGGACATTGGTCGCTTGGTGGGACATACAGTTAATATCGATCGGGCAGTGCGATTGGTCCAAGAGGAGTACAGACGCCTCGAAGGAGTGGAAGGATGAACACAGAAAAAGCACCGAATGGGCCGTGGCAAGCTCTCGATAAGTTGCTGCAGCAACAATCTGCAAGCAAGACTTTTCACCACCATCCTTCCAAGAGAGTTCTCTTATCTTATCTTAAGCAGTCACTTCCGCGGCGGCCTCACAGTTGGTCCAAGGAGAGGGCTGAGAAGCTAGATAATGGTCGGCTATCTGATTGGACGATGTGGGAAGTGGCGACGCATATTAACAATTGTGCCCGCTGTCGTTCTCGTATAAGGGCTATGGAGAACGCCCAAGGCAGGCAGACGGCCATGAGCTGGCTGAAAACACTAAGAGGCTCGTTCCAAAAGCCAAGGCTTGCACGTCTTGGCTGGGCATTGGCCGGTCTTCAAGCGGCACTGCTAATTGGGGTTCTTGTGTGGATGAACACAGTGCCGTCTACTCGGCCAATAACGACCGTACCTATTTATGTTGATACCAACAGTTCTTTCTCTAATAGTGTGGTTCTCCCGGCAAATCTCATCCGGGTAAGACTGATCGGCACCGCTAGAGTGGAAGAGATCACCGCCCTGATGAAGACCTTGCAGCTTCGCCTTGTAGGGCCTGATTCTGAAGGAGAATACCTGCTTAAGAAAAGCGACGGTAGCTACTTAACGCAGGCAGACACAGAAATCATTAAACAGCTTCGTACTCATCTTCAGTTACTCCGCATCAACGACAAGGCTGCCCTTCCCGGCGATCAAGGCGGCTAATCTCTATCTCCACCTCCCGATGAGTTGATACGGTGCCCACAGCCAGGGATTGGGATTTGTGAATGCGGCGCTCTTGATCAGATCACGCTGGGCTTTGGTCAAGGCTTCCGCCCACGTATCGCCTTCGTT
>JALTFO010000030.1 GCA_027007005.1 Candidatus Bipolaricaulota bacterium
CAACAAACACGGAGGGCATTTGAAGAGCGCGGATGGAAGACCATCGTCGCCTTTCAGACGAGAAACCCGATCCATCGCGCGCATGAGTACCTGCAGAAGTGCGCCCTGGAGATGGTCGATGGGCTGTTCATCAACCCGCTCGTCGGCCAGACAAAGGAGGGAGACATCCCAGCCTCGGTGAGGATGGAGTGCTACCGCGCGGTGATCGACAACTACTTCCCTCATGATCGCGTGATGCTCGCGACGTTTCCAGCACCGATGCGCTATGCTGGGCCGCGCGAGGCAATCTTTCACGCCATCTGCCGGCAGAATTACGGCTGCACACACATCATCATCGGCCGCGATCACGCCGGCGTGGGAAACTACTACGACACGTACGAAGCGCAGGGGATTTTCGACAAGTTCACGAAGGATGAGATCAGCATAACGCCGCTCAAATTCGAGCATGCCTTCTACTGCAAGAAATGCGGCCAGATGGCGACAAGCAAGACCTGCCCGCACAAGAGTGAGGATCATGTCTTCCTCTCCGGGACAAGAGTGCGTGAGATGTTAAGAGAGGGGACACCAGTTCCACCAGAGTTCACGCGGCCCGAGGTAGCAAGAATTCTCTCCCGAGACGCGTAAATGGAGAGGTTTCTCTCCCTTCTCATGGCTGCCAAAGGACACCAATTTCATGTGGCCAAATGGGTAATACCATTGGCCTGCCCCCTAAGATTGTACCACCGGCAAGTAGAGATTGGTCGTCTTTTGTTGTTGTCGCTCCTTGTGGATCTCACGACTTCGTCGATGCGACGAGGGTTGTCCCCGCTCTAGAAGAGGGATCCTCACCCCGTTACGGAACTGTTCCGGCGTCAGATATCCTAACCCACTGTGCGGTCGCCACTGGTTGTATCGTTGTCGCCATAGCTCCATCTTAACCCGTGCTTCCACTACGCTGTGAAACAACTCACGGTTGAGACACTCTCGTCGCAAGATCGCGTTGAAGCTCTCTCCGTACACATCTGCCACGGACTCCCAGGATCGATGTGATGCGTCTTCACACCCTCTTCCATCAGCCATTCCGTAAGTTCCTCTGCGATGAACTCCGGCCCGTTATCACTCCTCATATACTCTGGGGCTCCTCGTTCTGCAAACAGCCTCCCTAGTACTTCCTTCACCCTTTTCGCCGGCATGTTACGGCCAACCTCCACCGCCAACCCTTCCCGCGTATACTCGTCTTCTACCGTCAGTATCCGCACTGCTTGACCGTTCTCCGTTCGATCGTGGACAAAGTCGTATGTCCATACATGCCTCTCACGTGCTGCCGCAACCGGTACCGAACCTCCACTGTATCGCTTTCGTTTCCGCTTGGCTGGTTGTGTCAATCCCGCTTCTTTCCACACTCGCTGTACCCGCTTGTGGTTGATAACCAGCCCATCACGCCGCAAGAATGCCCATGCCGTTCGATATCCACCCGTTGCGTTATCCTCTGCAATCTCCCGTAGCCTTGCTATCAGATCTGCATCACCCCGGTCGACCGGCTGGTAATGGTAGCTTGAACGGCAGATCCCCATTAATTGACAGCTCCGTCTCTCTGATACCGACTGCTCTTTCATCTCCATGACGTAGGCCCGCCGCTGACGCGGCTTCACAGCTTTTTTCGCATCACCTCCTTCATCGCGTCGATCTCTAGCTCTCGATCCGCTAACAGCTTCTTCAATCGGGCGTTCTCCTGTTTCAGATCCCGGTATTCGCGCACTTCCTCCACTCCCATCCCTCGGAACCGTTTCCGCCAGTTGTAGAATGTCGCCTCCGATACTCCATGCCCGCGGCACACATCCCCTATTGTCCTCTCTCCACGATCTGCCTCTGCCAAGATGGTCACAATCTGCTCTTCTGTGAATCGGCTCTTCTTCATTTCTTCCCTCCCTTTACGCCGAGTCTCTACTTTTCACTGGCCCAGTTCTAGGGGTGCACGCCCCCATGTTCACAGGTGTCGCATTGGGGCATCACTGTAGGAAGTGAGAAAACGACATCAAGCCAGAAACCTATTGCGCATCTTCGATATACCCAAGCTTGTGGCTAGCCAAGAGACGCTAGTACGTCAAACATTGTGGATGCTTGTTTTGCCACCGGGAGACAAGCGTCATTCGCAAAGCAATACCTACTTTGTTACCATTTGTAAATCTGTAGTGTTGCTCTTCAGGGCCGATGCCCAGGGCTCAGACTCTGAGAAGAGTTCACTCGCAGTTCTTCTTGGCAGCGCAAGACGAATCTGATGGTGGAATTGGGGATAACGAGGGGGAATCAATGGACGAATACGACGTTGATTTGATAGACTATTTGCGTATTATATGGAAGGGGAAGTGGCTGATCTTGGCTTGCGTAATAGTAGCGCTTGCGACTTCAGCTACAGTCCTATGGACAAGGCCAGACAAATTCTCTGGGACGGCTTCCTACCGCTTGTATCAGTCCCTTTCCGTTCTAGGCATTTCCGGCTTAGATCAAAAGGAACTGCTGAACACTGTGTTGTATTTTCAGTCGTACTACGAGAAGAACACCAAACTTGCCCTCACGGCAAGAACCAGCGACGGCCGTGTGGCGGTAACCCTTGCTGGTCCCCTCCCACCAGACGATCTCACGCAGGCCTTCGGACGCCTTAGTGTTTCCGTCAATAACCAGCTAAAGCAATACATAAGGAGGGAAATTGCGCAAGCGGTGGTTAGCACTTCGATGCACATCAAGCAGTTGACCCGCCAACGAGACACCCTTAAGACACAGATGGACGCTCTCGGCTCACCTGCGCCCGATGATCCGCTCCTTGGTTACCTAGCACAGAAGACTAGTGACCTTTATGCACAACTCGCGCAGGATCAAGTAAAGCTTGAAGCACTCAATACTACCGACCCAACTGCACTTTTTACCGTAGAGACCTTGGGGGAGCCTGTTGTCTTCCAGATACGGCCCAACAGGGCACTGTCTCTTGCCGTATCTGGAGTGCTCGGAGTCTTCTTTGGCTTGTTCCTTGCATTCTTCGTTCATTACTTAGAAGATGTAAGAGAACGCGAGGGAAGAGCGGAAGGAAAAGAGTTAAAGTCCAGGTACGTGGTGTAATGGGGAACGAAGGTTGAAAAAGAGGACCATCGCTGTCATCTTCAGGAATCACTAACAAAGGCCGACGGTGATCGGCACTGAGGAGGAAGCGATGGTCAAGGAAAGAATAGACAGTTTGGCGTGGTTGCGCAAGCAGGTGGAAGCAGCGGACAAGGATCTACTGCGAGAGATGGTGAAGGGAATGGTAGAGACACTGATGAGCGCTGAAGTAGATGCGGTGTGTGGAGCACCGTATCGTACCCCGAGCAATGAGCGGGTCAATCACCGCAATGGTTACCGTGAGCGGCGTTGGGATACACGTGTAGGTACGATTGATGTTGCGATACCCCGTGTACGCAAGGGGAGTTACTTCCCGGAATGGTTGCTACAGCGGCGACGGCGGTCAGAGAGGGCACTGGTACAAGTGGTCACGGAGAGCTACGTACGTGTAGTGTCTACCAGGCGAGTGGAAGGACTAGTGCGCACGCTGGGAGTAGAGGGGATGAGCAAGAGCCAGGTATCTGAGCTAGCAAAGGAGTTAGATGAACTGGTGGAAGGGTTTCGTCATCGTCGGTTAGCTGATGGGCCGTACACGTTTGTGTGGCTGGATGCGTTGACACAGCGCTGTCGGGAGGATGGTCATGTGGTGAACGTGGTGACGGTTATTGCCACGGGAGTGAACAGGGTGGGTGGAGAAGTTTCTTACGGGAGTTAGTGGAACGTGGGTTGAGTGGAGTTCCCCCGCTTCTGCGGACAGTGTAGCGCTTGGTATCCGCGCTGTCTAGTACCGTGG
>JALTFO010000031.1 GCA_027007005.1 Candidatus Bipolaricaulota bacterium
GGATGCTGTCAGAGGTAAGATATCAGGTTTGCCAGCGGGTCTTAGCAGAGAAGTCGAAAGGTTGCTGGAAGCCGCTATTAGCATTGCAAGCGATTTGACGCAGACGTTCAACGCTTTGGCGAGTGGAGACTATGAAGTCATCCGCCAAGAACTTGCCAATCAAAGTAGTCCCAATCCCGCGTGGAGAACGTTGCTCCGTAAACTAAGGAACGGACGATTCTCGATTGTCTTGCAAGCCACCAACTTAGTGGCTGATATTGATGAGGCATATGTTCTTTTCTCTGATCTGACCGATTCCTTAGATAAGCGACTCATTGCGGTCATTGCTGGCCCGGGATGCGGCAAGACGCAGTTGGCAGCCCAACTCACTGCTCCAATGGACGACCGGCCTGCTGGCGTGCTGCTGCACGGACATGATTTGGCTTCCAGGGAAAGCCTTGATGATCTCGCAGGAAAAATCGTTTTCAACGGAAAACCCGTGCCAAGCTTTGAAGCCCTGGCTGCCGCTGTGGACGCTGCTGGCCGGCGCGCTGGCAAACGTTTACCTATTGTCATTGATGGCCTAAATGAGGCAGAAGATCCCCGTGACTGGAAGAGCCAGCTCGCTTCTTTAAATGAATTGCTGAACCAGTATCCGTATGTTTTGGTTGTATGCACTCTTCGCCCAGATTTTGTCAAGGAGGCACTGCCTGAAGAAATCGAACGGCTGAAGATCCCCGGTTTTGAGCACGATACGATTGAGGCCATAAAACGGTATTTTCAATTCTATAAAATTGACGCAAGAGATGCAGCGTTGCCATGGAGACTCTTGCAACATCCTTTAAGGCTCTGGATGTTTTGTGAGGTGACAAACCAGAAGCGTGATAAAGTCGTGGGCGTCGAGGCTATGCCGGGATCGCTTACTGCATTGTTTGAGATATATCTTGATCAGGTCGCAGAACGCATAGCAGAATTGTCACAGCGCCCCTGGCGCTATTATGACTCGGATGTTCGCACTGCGCTTAGCAAGATTGGGCAATATCTATGGGATACAAGATCCCGGAGCCTTGATTTCGAAGAAACACGTCGCATCCTGAGAGATGACACACGGCCCTGGGGTCAGAGCATTGTTCGGGCTCTGGAGCAGGAAGGTGTACTTGTAAGAGTTTCTGACCACCAGCTTGGTGATAATCGCCTTGAAATTGTACATGATTCACTAGCAGGCCACATCGTTGCGGATGCTCTGCTTGAAAGGCACGCTGAGGATTTCAAAGACTGGCTGCATAACCCGGATACAATAGCGCAGTTGGCAGGAGATATAGAACAGCGCCATCCCCTCGCAAGCGACATCTTCCGTGCGCTGGTAGGTCTTGTTCCTCGTCGGATGTTTCGACAGCAACTTTGGCCATTACTGGACGAATCACTCCACACAGAGGCGCTTCGTGAAGCAGCCTGGCTGGATAAGGAGTTTCTCGACAGCGAAACGGTATCGCAGTTGGCTATTCTTATAGCAAAAGGACAAAGTGGTCGCCGGGATCTTTTTGAGCGACTCTGGAGCACCCGTGCAGCTCAATCTCACCCCCTCAACTCAGAAATCTTGGATGAAGTCCTTCGTTCAATGTCCATGTCAGAGCGCGATCTCAGGTGGACTGAATGGGTTCGACGTAATCAGCACAAAATCCTTGACGATATAAAGCATCTCGAGGAGCGCTGGCGGTCTAATCAATCCCTCAATCCAAGAGAACAGCTTCGAGCCCGCTGGGTAATGTGGACCCTAACAACCACTGTCCGCATCCTACGTGATCACGCCACACGTGCTTTGTATTGGTTTGGCTGCCGCGATCCAAAAGCTCTATTCGATCTCACCTTTGATTCACTGGATATAAACGATCCTTATGTTCCGGAACGCATGCTTGCAGCATGTTATGGAATTGCAATGTCACTCTGGGCAGATCCTCGCGGTAAGGAGTTGCGAAAAGAACTCCCTAACTTCGCAAACAGATTGATAGACGAGATGTTCGTTCCCGGAGCTCCACACGCTACCCGCCATATCTTGATGAGGGATTATGCTCTGGGTGTAATTGAACTTGCGACACGAGTGGCTCCGGGATGCATACCGGATGAAAAACTGACCTACTTGCAACCTCCGTTTAGTCACATTCCCTCACCATTTCCGGATCCGAAGAGTATTAACGACTCTGACATAGCTAAAGCCAAAGGTGCAATCCAGATGGATTTCGGAAACTACACTATTGGCAAACTCATCCCAGATAGAGAAAACTACGACTTTGAGAATCCAGCCTACCGAAATATTCGGCGCCAGATTGAATACAGAATCGTGCAATTGGGGTACACATCAAGACAATTTGCCGAGATAGACACGGAGATCGGCAACTCGTCATGGCGGGCTGAAAACCGAGGAGACGCGAAGACGGACCGGTACGGGAAGAAATACTCCTGGATTGCTTTCTTCGAGCAGTATGGAATTAGAAGTGACGAGGGTACCTTGTCGGAGTGGCAAACTGGCGAACGTTCGTCTGATGCCGATATTGATCCCAGCTTCCCTGAGCCCGCCCGGGTATGGCGACCTGCGTTACGTGGTCTATTCACGCAAGCACCTTCCGAACCTCGATCGTGGATCAAAGACGGCCCTACACCAGAATACGACCATCTCTTGCACATTAAAGAGGTGGACGGCCAGCAAGGACCGTGGATGCTTCTGAACGGCTTCATTGAGCAGTCTTCTGAGGACGAAAGGCGAGTATTCACCTTTCTCCGAGGTTTACTGGTGGAGCGCGACCAGGTCGGCAAGCTGTTACATACTTTCCGCTCGGTTGAGCGCCCAAGTAATATGACAATCCCGGTACCAGGGGAAGACCTCTATACGTACGCTGGCGAAATCCCGTGGTCCCCTCATTTCGGGGGAGTCTTCCGCAGACCGGATGGCACAGCGAAGCGCGATATCCAGAATGCCTTTAGACTGCACAACCATCCTGGCATTCTTGTTGAGGTACCTATCTATCACTTCGTATGGGAGAGTTACCACAGTCCACTCAACCAAGTAAGCAACATCGTCGTCCCAGCCCCAGCTCTTTGTGAACATTTGCGACTATCCAACCGACAGGGTAAATGGGATTTGCAAGATTCTAAAGGGCGGGTCGCCACAATGTATCGGGAGTTCCAAACTAATGAAGACTCATCCCGATCTTACTTACTGTACCTGCGATCTGATTTGATGAAACACTATTTAGAGCATACTCATCAAATCTTGGTGTGGCTTCTTTGGGGAGAACGCAACTTTAAGTATCAGACTGCTCTCACGTTGAGACAGCATCTTCAGGATCTGTGGTCTGCCCACAAACACATATATCGTCATAGCTTGAGTTGGGAGTTGTGAGTTCACTATTGCTCGAGCGACTGTTTGCTCGCCCCGTATATTGTATTACAAGCACTCTACGTACGGCGGTGGGTGAGCAGCGAAAGGATTACAGGGAATGAGCAAATCTAATCAGTCCCCATCGCTCAGTTTTCAGTCATTGTCCGAGGGTGATTGGGTTCTTGTTTATCCCCAAAGGGCTTCGGGAAAGATAATCAAAAGGCTCAGCTTGTGGGGAAACATCTCGTTTCAAGTCTGGCTCCCACTGAACGATTCGATCATTCGCGTTGATGTTTCTGCACTTTCTCCGGCCCAGTCCTCAGTTTTCACCACTCACCACTTGACCTATCTCGCGACAGCGGCGCGGGTAGCCGATGCGCTCAATCAACGTTTGTTTGCGAGTGCTGACGCACAGGCGGGCGTTCTCCTCGCGCCCATCGAATCGTCGGTCATCCCGTTGCCGCATCAGATTCGCGCGCTCTCCAGGGCCATCTCCAGCGACCG
>JALTFO010000032.1 GCA_027007005.1 Candidatus Bipolaricaulota bacterium
GGTCTTCTCAATGGTCAGGGTGTGGTTGCGGTAGAATGAGCCTTGGCGTAATCGGTACAGGTGAGCAACAGAGATCTCGCTCAGTCTCTGGTACTCACTCCTACCAAACAGGTTGTACTCTCGTTTGAAGATGGCTACGGTTGCTTTGCCTGACAACCGCTCGTTGTTGTTGTCCAGTTCCGCCAACAGAAGCTGATCATCCCGGGTATACTTGGTGGGGAACGAGTGTCGTTTGTAGACCCGAATGCGTACATGGCCACTACGGCGAAACTGAGTAATGAGCCTTGTCAATTGCGAGTTAGAGATTCCTGTCATCTTCTCCATGTAGCGCCTGAGCACCCCTTTCTCCAAACGTGGACGAGAACGGTACTTGTAGGAACGCAATGTACGCTCAATCCAAGCGTAGATCTCTTCCCGTGAACTTCCCTTGAACGTCAACACATCGCTCGAAGCGAGAAGTGCATTCAGTTCGCCAATATCCATTACGCCTGTCTGCCACACCGGCACAGGCATGCGTTTGTCCGTCATCATTAGAATCATGCCTCCTATCTGCCTGTGCGTTGCCTGTCCGCAGTCAAATGGGACAGGCAGGCACGCAGACAGGCGATGTGACCCACGCGCGCGCGATGCCAAGGCCATCTCATGCTCTCCTTGCACGATATTCTCCCCCTCCCTTCATGCTCATCTTGCGTGAGACAACTCTGGCTCTATTTGGCACCACAAGTGGAGGCTATAATATCCTCTACGGCATCGTCTGGGGTAGCCGCACCGCTTTCCGTGTTGGATTGATCGTGGGTGAGCGTAAGCGCCATGATTGGAGTGTTCCTTGGGGGTATTGGTGCATTTTATGGGGGCATTATCGATGAAGTTGTGATGCGCATTACCGATCTGTTTATGAGTTTTCCTTTCCTAATAGCTGTTATCGTTATGAGCATTGTGCTGGGTAAAGGGATAGACAAGGTAATCATTGCTCTGATCATCTTCGGCTGGCGCACCTACGCCCGTGTGATGAGAAGTGAGGTTCTCTCGGTGAAAGAGCGTGACTACATCAGTGCTGCGGAGAGTCTGGGGGCCGGCAAGCTGAGGATTTTCTTTTGGCATATTCTTCCCAATTCGATCTTCCCCGTATTTATCATCGCTTCCCTTGATATTGGGACGATGGTGTTGATAGCGGCGTCGTTGAGCTTCATCGGAGTCGGGGCAGAACCTGGGTACGCTGACTGGGGACAAATGATCAATTTTTCGCGTAGTTAGCTTTTAGGTACTGTAAATAATCCTTTTGAATATTAGTACACTTACACATATCCTTCGATCGCTATTCTAACGTTTGTCCTTGGCTGGACGCTCCTTGGCGACACTCTACGCGATGTGCTTGACCCGCGAATGCGCAAGATAAAGTAATACTCCTTGATCTCTGTGCGATGCTGTCAGTGTGATATTTTCTTGGTCGCGCGCGCTCTTGCGCCGGGTGATGGACGGACCTCGATCGTTGTTGCAGTCAATCCGAATGTCTTGCGGTAGGCAACAGCGATCTTCTGTGCATAATCGGCTGCCTGATTCTGCCCGACGAGGTGCAGAGTGGCACCGCCAAAGCCGCCGCCAACCAGACGGGCACCGAGCGCTCCGTGGGCCCTTCCCCAATCGACGAGGAAGTCGAGCTCTTTCGTGCTAACTTGGAATAAGTCGCGAAGCGATGCGTGCGAAGCAAAGAGGAGCTTTCCTGCGGTCCTCAGATCGTCATGCTCTAGGGCATTGACCATTTCCAGGACACGCTCGTTCTCCTCTACGACGTGCCTGGCGCGCATCATCAAGGTCTCTGGCATGGTATGTTCCAGCTGGGGCAGATCATCTAGGCCGAGATCACTCAGAGCGCGCATTTTCTGCTCTGGCATCGCCTCTTGCAGTAAGCGAAGGGCTTCCTGGCACTCACGTCGACGGTCGTTGTACCCACTGCTGGCAAGCTCCCTCTGCACGCCCGAGTTGACAACGAGCAGCGCCATATCCCCTAGTTCCAGGGGGATGTATCGATGTTCAAGCGATGTTGTGTTAAGGAGGATAGCCGATCGGTCGTGCGCGAGGAGGCTCGCGTACTGGTCCATGATTCCAGATTGTGTCCCGACAAACTCGTTCTCCGCGTGCTGGCAGAGCTTGACAAGCTCCAGATCCTCTAACTCAATGCCGTACAGCTTAGACAGAGATAACGCTAGAGCGACCTCGAGCGACGCGGAGCTGCTCAGCCCGGCACCCAGCGGGACGTTCCCGGTGATGATCGCATCGAACCCAAACGATAGATTCGCTTGCCTCTTTAGCTCAAGTAGGATTCCGATCGGATAGTCGCGCCAAGTGCCGGTCGGGCTGGCGGAATCAAACGGAAGGCTAGCTTCGAACGTCTCATCGAAGGCTGCCGCGTAGATGTGCATGTGTCTATCCGTGCGCGGTCTGAGGGCGACGCTCGTGAATCTGTCGATAGCAAAGGGGAGGACGTATCCGCCGTTGTAGTCTGTGTGTTCCCCGATCAGGTTGACTCGCCCAGGAGCGTTAGCGACGATTGCCTCCTTCTCCAGGCCGAAGTGCTCTTCAAGGAGGGTGATGCTAGTTTGCAACCGCAATCTCCACTGGAGCCCCCACGCGTGCGGACTCACGAAGCGCATCGAGCACACGCAGGTTCCCGATGCTATCCTCACGGGTAATGATCGGCCGCTCGTTTCGCAGGATGCAGGTTGAGAGGTGATCGATTTCCAACCGATACTCATTCTCCGCTTCGATCCTCTCTAGTTTCTTCTCGCCATCTCGCTCGATTTCAATCCTTACATCGACTCCACGCCCTGGGTTGTAGGTGTGAAACGCGGTGATCCGCCCTTTGTCTCCTACTACCTCGTACTCTCTCCTCCCTGTAAGGAGGAAGCTGCTGTCGAAGATTGCCACTCGATCGTTTGGAAAAGTGAGGATCGCTCTTGTCTCGGCTTCGGCGCTATGGTCGGGGTGATACTTGCTCTGGGCGAAGACATTGGTGGGATCCGCGGAGAAGAGGTGCCGTGCCGTATCGACACAATACACGCCGACA
Source organism: Candidatus Bipolaricaulota bacterium (assembly GCA_027007005.1). GTDB lineage: Bacteria > Bipolaricaulota > Bipolaricaulia > UBA7950 > UBA9294 > M55B144. The sequence goes on from JALTFO010000032.1 coordinate 3,065, forward strand.
TCGGCCAGGCTCCCTCCACCGAGCTCTGCCCTCCAGCGAAAGTCGTCATCCCTATCCTGGAGAATCAGCGGGAATGAGTGTGCTGCCCGGATGAGACGCGGCGTGCCGATTGTCCCCTGCGCTAGCAGCTCTTTTACCCGCCGCGTCTGGGGATGGAAGCGATACATGAACCCCTCCACAAGGAGGACTTTGTTCTCCTCGGACGCCTCAAACATCGCTATTCCATTGTCGGTGCTTGTGGAGAGAGGCTTCTCGCACAGAACATGCTTTCCCGCTTCCATCGCCCGTATCGCCCACTCACAATGGAGGTGATTTGGAAGCGGAATATACACGGCGGCGATGGACGCATCCCCCAGCAATTCCTCGTAGCTGCCGTACGCACGTGAAATGCCATGCTCTTCCGCAAACTTCCCTGCCCTATCTTCATTCCTGCTTGCAACCGCAACAAGATCGGATACTGTCGATTCGTGAAATGCTGGGATGATGCGGTCTGCTGCGATCTTTGCCGTGCCGAGTATTCCCCAGCGAACTCTGTTTTCTGCGTCCAAGTTCTTACCTCCTAGCCCTTCACCGAGCCCGCAAGGAGGCCGCGAATGAAGTAACGTCCCATCAGGATATAGATCATCAACACTGGAATCGCAGCGATGATCGATCCGGCCATCGGCAGGTTCCAACTCACCGCCTGTCCGCCCGCAAGCTGTGCTAAGCCAACGGTGATCGGGTTTGCATTGTACTTAGTGAGGGTAATCCCCCATAGGAACTCGTTCCAGATCTGCGTGAACTGCCAGATAAATGTCACTACAAACCCCGGTATTGAGAGAGGAAAGATCACACGCAAGTAGAGCTTGAAGAAACCCGCTCCGTCGATCTGCGCCGCTTCGGTCAGCGACGATGGAATCTGGGCGTAGAAGTTGCGGAAGATCAGTGTTGTGATCGGCAGTCCATAGACAACGTGTGCGAGGATCAGTCCGGGCAGACCACCGTACAAATGCATGCTTTTGAGTGTCTGAAAGAGTGGAATTAGGATGATCTGATACGGGATGAACATCCCAAACAGTAATAGAGTGAAGACAAGATCGTTTCCCTTGAAACTCCACTTAGAAAAGACATACCCGTTCAGCGAGCCGAGCAACGATGAAAGGAGCGTCGCGGTTACGGCGAGGATGATGCTGTTTACGATGTTTGGTCCCAACTTGGTGTAGGCTTGAGAGAAGCTCCCCCAGTTGAGGTGCGATGGCACTTGCCAGGCTGTGTCCAGGTTGATGTCCGCTGGGTTCTTAAGCGCAGTAATTAGCGTCATGTAGATCGGAGTTAAGTAGATGGCAGCTACCACGATTAGCGTCGCATACAGGAACACCCTTGCCCAAGGTATTTTCGTTGTCACGATGCCCTCCTTCGCTGCTCCCGGAAGGAGCTAACTAGGTATGGGATGATGAACAGGGCGACAAGCAAGAACAATATGACCGCGATCGATGCCCCGAGAGCGAACTTGTTTCCTCGAAACGTCGTCAAGTACATCAGGACGGACGGATGACCGGTGGCGGCGTTATCCGGCCCGGCCATGGCAAAGATGAGGGCGAACATCTTAAGTGATATGTGGGCGAGTATGATCACTGCGGAGAGCGTGATCGGCTTCAAGATGGGGAAGGCGACGCGTGTGTAGTACTGAATATCGTTTGCTCCATCCAAGCGAGCCACCTCGTGTAACTCAACGGGAATCCCACGCAGACCCGCCAAGTAGAGGGCCATCGTGTATCCAGAGAACTGCCATATTGCGGCGAGAGTCACACCGATCGTTGCCAGGTTAAAGCCATGCTTTTCCGGAATGGGGAGCATCTGAGGGACCATACGCTGGCCAAATACTGCCCACAGGACGAGGATCAGTGCAGGAGCAGCCACGACAAAGGCACGTTTATGCGTTCCCCTCTTCCAGGAGCGTATTGCAAGGAAAACTAGGACCAGGGCAACGACAGTCGCCGTTATCGCCGGGATGCTTTGCCAGTCGAATGTTAATATCTGTCCACGGCTACTGATCCACCGGAAATGTCCAGATGGAAGCCCGATAAAACTAGGCAGGATATTTACTCCACCTTCTGGTGCGAGGAGCCACCGCCATATCGTTCCAGTAACAACGAACGAGAGCGACATTGGATAGAGAAAGATAGTGCGGAATATTCCCTCCCCGCGTGGCTCGCGGTCGAGGAGTATCGCCAGGAACAGCCCAAGCGTTAGTGATCCGAGAACAAGGAACACAGTGTAAAAGAAGGCATTTACCAGATCTTGCCGGAAACGACCGTGCAAGAAACTGGTGAACAGTTGCCTGTAGTTGTCAAACCCAATCAGATGTATTTGCGGATGTACAGCCAGAGCCGCCCCTCTTCCCCAATCAGTAAGAGAGATGTAGATCGTCTGTCCGATGAAGCCGTACACGAACACCGCAATCAGGATGAGCGATGGGAGGAGAACGGAGAATGCGGTGATGCGGTCGCGGGTTATGTGCACCTTCACCTCCTTGTGGTCATTGTATGTACAATACTATATAGAAAAGAGCGAGGGAGCGCCAAGCACCCCCTCGCAGTGAGACCTAGTCGCCTATTCCGTTCTGACGGGCGATTGCTTCGCAAGCGTTGGCTGCCTGCTGCGGGTTCCTGCTCGTCAGGAACATCTCCATGACGGTGGCAAAGTCGTTCATGAAGCCTTCGTTCGCCACAACGCCGTGGGTCAGGCTGCCGGCGATGACATCCTTATGCCAGTCGGCAGCAGCGGACTGAGAGTACACGTTGTACAGCGATAGATCGCTGTCCTTGCGTGCCGAAATCGAGCCCTTGAGCGGGTTAAACGCGTCGGACCCCGCCTTTGAGCCGAGGAGTTTCAGCCAAGCGATAGCGTTATCCCGATCGGGCGCGCCCTTCGGCAGACCAAACGAGTCGGAAAGCATTACGAATACGCCATCCGTCCCCGGAGAGGGGCTCCACGCATAGTCCACACCTGGCTTCAGTCCGAGAGTGGTTGCCATGTAACCGGAGGCCCAGTCGCCCATGATATTGAACGCGGCCTTGCCGTTTACGACCATGTCCGTCGCCTGTTGCCAGGAGAGGGATGCGGCATCATCGTTGGTGTACTTGAGAATCTTTCCGAACAGGTCCCATACTGCCACTCCCTCGGGGCTAGTGAAGGAAAGGGTTCCATCCCATAGCTGTTGCCACTTATCTGGTCCGAGGACTGATATGGCAACCGATTCCCACAGGTGGTTAGCGGTCCAGTTTGTCGCCAGGGCAAGAGGGACTACTCCAGCAGCCTGAAGTTTGGGCGCGATTGCAAGGAACTCATCCCATGTCTTTGGGGCTTCCACACCCCACTTCTTTAGGTTTGCTGGAATGTACCACATCACGTTGGAGCGATGGATGTTTACTGGGACAGACCAGATTCCCTTGTCGGTGCTAATAAGTTTGATCAACCCAGCCGGGAATACGTCCAGCCAACCCTGTTCCTTGAACAACGGAGTGAGGTCTTCCATGCGGTCGGCCTTTACCCATGTACCTATCAGCTCCTGTCCAGCATGTACTTGGAAGCTGTCCGGCGGGGTTCCACCGAGCATGCGCGTCTTGAGCACTGCCTTAGCGTTGACACCAGAACCACCGGTTACTGTAGCATTTATAACCTTGACACCCGGATGCTGTGCGTTGTACATATCGATCAGCGCCTGCAGCGCCGGCCCTTCGTCACCAGCCCACCAAGAGAAGATCTCCAGGTTCCCGGTCAGATTGTCTGCCATTACTGTCCCGAAGGCCGCTAACAGCCCTATTCCTAACAATACAACAAGCACCAGTTTCTTGAACCTCATTGTTCCTCCTTGCATGTAGTTTTCTATCCTTGCTTCGACGACATCTTCTCTGATCACGTCCTTGGGCTAGCTAAACCCAATTAACAGCCGATACATCACCTCCTACTCCTTCATTCATTTACTTCCTCGCCAGTGATGACTCCCTCGGTATCAGCGTAACGTCGAGCTTCCGTTGTTCTGTCTCGCCAGCGTTATGATTCTCTCTTAATCTACGCACAAGAAGTTGCATTGCCTGCCGTCCTAGATCCTCCTTCGGGCTGCGAATCGTGGTCAGTGGCACCTGTAGGCAGGAAGACATGCGCACGTCATCGAAACCGACAACAGCAATGTCATCTGGAATCGATAGACCGATCTCGCGGATCGCCTGCATCACTCCGAATGCAACGAAATCTGAATAACAAACGATAGCGGTAGGCTGCGGAACATGCTTGAGGATGGAGCGAGAGAGGTCAAGCCCCTCCTCTACGGTGAGAGCGCCTGTAACCACTAGCGACTTGTCGACTGGGATGTCATACTTCGCTAGCGCATCCGAGAAGCCTTGGAAGCGTTCTCTTGCACTGGAGATATGCAGAGGTCCGTTGACCATGGCGAGTCTTGTGTAACCCTGCTGTAGGAGGTGCTCGGTAACCATGAATCCGCCCTGGTAGTCATCGGGGACTACGTAGTTCGTGTCCAGATCCTGGAAATAGCGACCCACGAGAACGAACGGGAAATGTGCCTTGGTGAGGTTTTCTATCATCTGTTTGTGACTCTGCACAGGGGTGATAAGAATGCCGTCGACCTGCTCTGCAAGGAGAACCTGAATCGCCTCTTCCTCACCCGCGTAATCCTCATCGGAATCTTGCAGGATAATGCTGTAGTCGAGGTTACGTGCAGCCCTAGCGATCCCCTTGACAAGCGCACTGAAGAACGGATTGGCGACATCGGTGACGACCACCCCGATCGTTCCTGTCTTGTTCGAGCGCAGCCCCTTAGCCAACCGGTTCGGTCTGTAACCGAGTTTATGCGCTGCAGCGAGGATCTTCGCCCTGGTCTCCGTGTGAACCTCTTCCTTGTCGTTGAGCGCACGTGAAACGGTGTTAATCGAGAAACCAGTAAGGCTGGCGATGTCTCTTAGCGTAACTTGTTTCACGTTATCGCTCTCCGCAGGATTCTTTGGTAACGTTCCTGGTAACGTTACCAGTATAGCATGGTGTGCCTTTCTTTGTCAAGAGCAGGAAGTTCCGGTGAGTAACCAGCTCCCGGATTGCCTGGGAAACTACTGGTGGCAGCACGACTACTTTGCGCACAACGGCGAAGTTGGGAAATGGTCACTCTCCGACGAAAGGGGAGAGTGGCTACCGCGCGGTTGGAATACTCCCGAACAAGGTGGGTTCGATGGACGCTGGCAGCAGATCTTCCCCGACGAGCGCGTGCTCGACTGTCAGGAGCAGGAGTAGCATAGCCAAGACTAAGGGGCTTATCCAAGCTTGGCACTTGGATAAGCCCCCATTCACTAACCCAGCTACAAGTCTGTCTTCCTAACCCTAGTTTTTGCCCCCTTTAGAGTCTGTCCAACAAAGGGTGCTGCATGTATAACGCGGGCGGGTCTTTCCCCCTCCCTTCTTCTCCATTCATCGTGACTCCTCGATCGAGAAGTCGCAACAGCTTCTTACCCTCTCAGTAGGTTAGGTGTACACACCATTGACCGCACACAATCACTTACTGAGCCCGTACTGCCCTAACCTCATTCCATCACTTGACTCGCTCTCCATCCGCTCCGCCATAGTTTCAACAGGTTGTGCGTCATGCACCACAATGACCACTCCACACGTGCCTTGTTTAACCCACGTAACCTGAACCGCACTAGACCTCGCATCACCATCTGCCCAAACACCGCTTCAATCGTTGACCCTCGTTGTTTGTACGCTTCCCGCCCTCGTTTCGTCAATAGCTTCCTCTCCATGCGCTCTCTTGCCGATAACCCATTAGGTATCCGTCCCCGTGGCGGCGGTGCCTCCCGCATCGCCTGGCGTTGCTTCCAGTCCTTCGTCGTGGCAATGAATAGCTCCGTCTCTACGAGAGTGATCGGTGTTGGTGCTTGACTCTCGCGGGTTCATTGTTTAGCCTAACATATAGAGGGTAGGAGGGGAGTTAGAATGCGGGTGAGCGACTTGAAAACCGCTGAATTGGAACGGTACTTGAAGGGAGAAAAGCACATCCTGGCTCTCTACCTGTTTGGTTCACATAGCGAGGGGGTTGCTCATATCCGGAGCGATGTGGATCTCGCTATTCTCTTGAGTCCTAGCGTTGATAGTCCCAGGTACACCGAGTACAGACTGCGATACCTAGCAGAGCTTAAGGAATTTGTGGCAGGAACACTGGATCTAGTTGTGCTAAACCAGGTCCCTCCGCTGCTTCAATTTCAGATATTGCAGAAAGGAAGACTAATCTTCGACAGGGACCCTGATGTACGGGCAGAGATTGAGATGAACATGCTCGGGCAGTGCTATTTGGCTGCGAGATTCTATAAGTTCCAATTTAGTTATCTGATCCAGCGGATCAAAGAGGAGGGGCTTGGTCGTGGATCTCAAAGTTATAGAAGCCCGATTGAAGAAATTAGATGGGTATTGCAGTAGCCTATTGCGTTTTGATGGCCTGTTGCTTGCTTCTCATTCATTTGGGATTAGAATGGATATAAGGCGAGGAGAGTTTGGCGTTGTGTTAGATTCTTCTGGCTGCTAGATTAGGAGAGGTAGCCTGTTGCCAGAAAAGAGGTATTTAATTTTCTTGGATGTGGATGTACGGAAGAGGCACTATCATAAGACCGAGAGAGGTCGGGTAGTGGATTTTGTGGTGCAACTTGAGGTTAAGACCGCAGAGGGTAACTGACAAGCGGTTATTCGCTATGATTGTGCTCACGACTATGCGCACTGTGACCGTTTCACCTTGAAGGGCGAGCAAAAGAAGGAGGAACTGCGCTTAGATTACGCGGAAGCGCTGGTGGTAGCCGATGACAACATCGACGACCATTGGCAAGAATATCGGGGCCGCTTTTTGAAAGGAGGATTCCCATGAGAGGGTACCTGGAGAAGAATAGTATGCTGGTCAAGGAGTTCGATCACTACATCTTAGAGCACCCGGAGTTTGCGGATGAGATCCCCAATGAGGCCCTTGTCGTGATGCAACTTGAAGGCGACGAGGAATTCAATCGTTGGGCGAGGGAGACAGCGAACGAGCAGGCTGAAGAGGCACAGAGGGTGGTCTGCATCACAATCACTAAGCTGGGCCCCGTCCACTCCCGCATTGAGGAATTGAAGTTAGAAACGGTAAGCCGTTAGCCCAAAAGCCTAAGGGTGTGCCCTCCTCCGTCGCTGTTTCGCCCCGTCTCCGTGTCCCCGCGTCTTTGCGCGAGGTGCTTTGTTCAGTACCCTTTTTCCAGCAACCCACTCGAACTGGTAACGAGCCAGAGCGGAATTAAGTGTTATGCCCCCCCAAAGCCTGTGCCCTCCAGGACCTTGAGAACCTCTGCCCTGCTTGCTGTCTCAGTGGATTCCCCTTTTTTATGGCCTGAGCCAGAGCGAGATCTTCTATCACCTCTGCGAGCGCATCGTAGAGCACCTCTCGCTGTTCTCGTACCAGTTCCAAGATGGCTTCCTTCACCAGGTTCTTGATTTGTTCTTCCTGAACAATCAGTTGAGACATAGTACACCCCTGAACTTTGGTACTGAAAGTATAACACAAAACGGTGAGAGAACCCCCCTCGCTTCATGCTCATCTCGTATGAGGCGACTCTGGGGCTGGTCTTTCCATCTACTGCGATCTATAATGAAAATGGTGATCCTTTATGAAGACCATTCGGCGAGTTGTCATCAACCCTGATGTCTGCCACGGTAAGCCCACGCTCAAAGGTACCAGGATTATGGTGAGTAACGTGCTCAGCATTTTAGCGGGGGGGTATACCATCGCCCAGGTTGTGGAGTATTACCCCGAGTTAAGCGAAGAGGACGTCAAAGCGGCGATTGAATACGCAGCTGCGACCATCGATGAGGAGATCATCCTCACTGCCGCGGGCTCTTGATGATCAAGTTCCTTTTGGATCAAAACCTCTCGCCTCAAACTGCGGACTTCTTGCGCGGGTTAGGTTGGACCACTAAGGACATTCGCGAGTTAGGTAAGAGTGGCGCAAGTGATGACGAGATCTATAAGCTTGCAACGGTTGAGGGATGGATATTAGTCACGTATGATTTGGACTTCTCGCGTCGGTTCATGGCGGACAAGGGGTTACCTGGGTTGGTCCTACTGCGTGTTCATCCTCAGACAGTAGAGGTTTTGCACCCCGTGCTCCGTGACTTTCTGACGCGGGTAAAGCCAGCGGAGCTAAAAGGAGCGATTGCCACAGTTAGCCGTGAGCGGTACCGCCTGCGGCAAGTGCGGTCATAATCTCTTCATTGGGAACAAAGCCCAACGCTAGGTCCTGTGGCATCGCAGTTCAAAAACAAGGCTCTTTGCTGTTTAGAGTAGGTAACGGACTCCTGGCCGCAAATGATAGAATACTGTCCGCTCGTTGCACTCACTCAAGCCGCCAAGCGAAATATCAGTTCTCAGCCGTCAGCAATCACAGATCAGCTTGTAGCATCAACCTCGCTCGCCCCGTCTCATCACTCGTCACTGCTTCCCGACTTTGGACTTTGGACTTCGGACGCTGGGCTTCCTCCTACGATTCACCACTTACGACTTACCATTCACCATTTTCCTCCCTCTCTCCCCCTCCCCGCGTCTTTGCGTGAGGTGCTTTGTTCAGTACCCTTTTTCCAGCAACCCACTCGAACTGGTAACGAGCCAGAGCGGAATTAAGTGTTATGCCCCCGTCGTAAGTCGCCGTTCCAGCCTTTCCCTGTAGTAATCGGGCCGATCGCTCTTGTGAATTCCGTAGTAAATCTCACCCACCGTAATTGATGAAGTAAATTGCGCAGCAGCGGGAGTCTCATGCAAGTGCTTAAGCAGCCTCGCAGAGGGAATGCTTCGTAAGCAGATTGCTCAGGGTATCCATGTTAAACAGGTACATCAGTCCAGCTTTACTGCGCGCCCTGTCGATTCGCAGCGCGAACGATAGATACCATCCATAACTTCTTCAAACCGGCTCTTTGTCGTTTGGAGTGGGTAGGCAGTGGTAAGTGGTGGTATTCTGATGCTAGAAGATCGTCATTAGGGGAGTGAATCAATGAAGATGAATACGCTGTTTGAGAAGGCGCTAGCGATTGAATA
>JALTFO010000033.1 GCA_027007005.1 Candidatus Bipolaricaulota bacterium
CTGAACAGCTGCATTATGTGCGGGCCTTGGGGCTAACCGAAGACTCGTTGCTGAGAAAGCACAAGACACAAACTGCACACCATCAGAAATTACACCGAGAGAAGCTGTAAGGGGTGGGGAATGTGAGTTATAATATTAGAGTCTAGTGTTATAATGCAAGATTTAACCCCTTGCTGTGCCCTGATGAAGGCGAGCCGGAGGTGCGTTCGCTGAGCGCTCAGTCAGCCTGCGCTCCGCTCTATAAAGGCATTCCATGACCGCCACCAACATACAGCAATTGACCGGTAATCCACCCTGCTTGCTCTGAAGCTAGAAACATTATAGCGTCTGCCACTTCTTCTGGCTTTCCAACTCGCCCAAGGGGAATTTCCTTCCTCAACTTCTCCGTCATCTCTGGCGGGATGTATCCTGTTTGAACGGGTCCTAGGGAAACCACATTTACCGTTATTCCGTATCGCCCCAATTCAATGGCCGCTGCTCGACTGTAACTCTCCATCGCATGTTTGCTCGCCCCGTAGGACAGCTCACCCGGAAATGCAGAGGCTCCATCCGTGCTTACATTGACAATGCGACCCCATTCCGCCCCACGCTGCACAAATCGCCGCGCATATTCGGCCATCATCAAGGCCACCGCCCGGCTGTTCACGGCAAAGTTGTGGTCATGGCTCGCAGCGGAAACCGTTGAAACAAAACGGTTCATTACTGCCTCTCCTCCCGATGGCAAGAAGGTGTCCCCTTCCCATGCCGCGGCATTGTTGACCAGGACGTCCACAGGCCCGAAGACCGCTTCTACCTGATTGAACAATTCGGGGATATTCGCAGGGTCAGCCAAGTCGGCTTCCCATGCGGCTGCTTTCCCGCCACTCTGGTGAATTGCCTGAAGAACTTCATCCGCTGTTTTGCTCTGTTGAGCGTTGAAAAAGGCTTTTCCAGGGCCGCGCGTCTGTTCTGGCTCGGAGTGGGTGGGCGATGAGCGAAAGAAGTGAAGAAACACGCGCGCTCCCTGAGCAGCAAACGCCTTCGCCGTAGCCGCGCCGATGCCGTAGGGGTTGTTTGCCCCCGTGATAAGAACTACCTTACCGTTTAACCCAGGATCTATCATGGCTTTACCCTCCTGCATGCTTCGAGCATTATACACCGAACCTGCGTGCTGCGGTCGGGTCTTGAAACCCAACATTTGTCTTACGTTGTAGAAATGCTCCGAGATTCCCCTAAAGCGTGGCTTTTGGAAATCTATACATCACTTCTTGCTCGGCTTGAGCTTGGTCAGCTTCCCGGCCGTGAGTGCCTCATTGGCGATCTCGCGCAGGCGGAACTTCTGAATCTTCCCCGATTGGGTCATCGGGAACTCGTCCACGATCTCGACGTATCTCGGCACCTTGAAGTTGGCGATCTCCCCGGCGCAGTAGTCGACAATCTCCTGTGGGTCAATCGTAACGCCTTCCCGTGGGATGATGTAGGCGACAGCAACCTCACCCATCACGTCGTCGGGAGCACCAACAACGGAGACGTTCTGCACCTTGGGGTGGGTGAATAGGTACTCCTCGATCTCGGCAGGGTAGACGTTGAACCCGCCGGTGATCAGCATGTCCTTCTTCCGCCCGACGATCCGCACGTACCCCTCCTCATCCATCGTGGCGAGGTCACCGGAGTAGAGCCAGCCCTCGGAGTCGATTGCCTCGGCGGTTTTGTCGGGCATTTTATAGTAGCCCATCATCACGTTGTACCCGCGGCAGGCGAGCTCACCCATCTCGCCGGTAGGTACAGGGGAGCGAGCGTCATCGGCGATCTTCACCTCGATCCCTGGGAGGGCCCTTCCCACAGTCTCCACCCGCTTCTCAATCGAGTCGTCAAACCGGGTCATGGTGATCACCGGCGAGGCCTCGGTCAGGCCGTAGGCGATGGAGACGTTGCAGTGAAGTTCATCCATTACCCCCCTCATCACCTCGACCGGGCAGGGAGCGCCGGCCATGATCCCGGTGCGCAGGGATCTCACATCGTAGCTCGATCCATCGGCCTTTCCCTTGCGGTACTCCTCAAGCTCCAGCACAAACATCGTCGGCACGCCGTACAGAACGGAGACGTGCTCCCTCTCCACGAGTTCGAGCGCCTCTCTTGCCTTGAACACGGTCATCGGCACCATGCTCGCTCCCCAGGTGATTGCACCGGTGATCCCCATCACGCAGCCGAAGCAATGGAAAAACGGGACGGCAAGGAGGAAGACATCGTTCTCCGTTGTATGCAGGACTTCGGTTACCTGCTTGGCGTTCTCAGCGATGTTGTGGTGGGAGAGCATCGCGCCTTTGGGGTTGCCGGTTGTTCCCGAGGTGTAGAGGATAAACACGTTATCCTGCGGGTCGCATTCCGCTTCGCGTCGCGCAAGTTTCTCATCGTCGATCGCACCCGCCCCGAGGGACTCTACTTCGGAGAAAGAGAGCATGTCATCCCTCTTCTCTCCCGCCACGATGACGTTCTTCAACTGCGGAAGCTGACGACGTACATCGGTGATCATCTCGCGGTAGTCGATCCCCACAAACGTGTCGACCATGAACAGGATCGTTGCCTCGGAGTTGTTGAGGATGTACTCCACTTCGTGCGGCTTGTAGCGTGTGTTCATCGGGACGACGACCGCGCCTATGCGCGCGATAGCGAAGTACGCGACTACCCACTCGGGAATGTTCGGCATCCACAGGCCAACCTTATCACCCTTCTCAACTCCGAGTTTGATAAGGCCACGCGCCAGATGGTCCACACGCGCGTTGAGTTCCTCGTACGTGATGCGTTTCCCATCATTGACAATCACTGGATGTTCTGGGTAGTGGGCTGCTGTCTGCGAGAGTACCTGTGATAATGTCTTCATCGATGCACCTCTAGCTGTGAATGTGGTCTAAGACTGAGACTACCACTAATTGTTCTCCTCAAGCAAAATGCCAGAGGCATCCGACACAACAGTTTCCCCTTGCACATCAGGCATCGGAAGGATAGACTGGGTCGCACTTAACTGTGTATACAGGGAGGAGTCTTGAGGAAGCTGACCATAAACAACGTGAGGAATGAGGTCGTCGGGATCGACAGGAAGATTCCGCTCCTTGACGGGCGGCTTGTTCAGTACATCAACCTCGACAACGCCGCTACCACCCCAGCACTTCGGCCCGTCTTTGATAAGGTGAACGAGTTTCTTCCCTGGTACTCTAGCGTCGAGCGCGGCGCAGGGTTCAAGAGCAGGCTCTCCACTGAGATGTACCGACGCGCTCGTGAGATCGTTCGCAGATTCGTCGGAGCTGATCCGGATGCCTACACGGTGATCTTCACCAAGAACACAACTGACTCGATAAACAAGCTTGCTCATCGGATCGACTTTGCCTCAGACGACATTGTCCTCCGTTCCATCATGGAGCATCACTCAAACGACCTGCCGTGGCGGATGAACGCTAACGTTGAGTACATCAACATCAACCCACATGGTGGCCTCGACCTGGATCACCTCGATCATCTCATCGCCAAATTTCAGGGTCGGATAAGGCTAATCGCGCTCAGCGGGGCATCGAATGTCACTGGTTACCTAAATCCGATCCACGAGATCGCCAAGAAGGCACACGCGGTTGGAGCGGAGATCTTCGTCGACGCGGCGCAGCTCGCCCCTCATCGCAAGATTGAGATGCGCTCACTCGATGATCCTTCTCACATCGACTACCTCGCCTTCTCCGCGCACAAGATCTACGCCCCTTACGGGACTGGTGTCCTCGTCGGACGAAAGGACACTTTTCTCAAGGGTGATCCCGATTCTGTTGGTGGAGGGACGATCGAATTGGTGACAGCGGATGAGGTGCGCTGGGCAGATCTTCCGGAGAAGGAAGAGGCGGGGACGCCCAACGCGGTCGGTGCAGTGGCGCTAGCCGAGGCGATACTCTGCATGCAGCAGATTGGCATGGACAGCATCACCGACCACGAGGCGCGCTTGAGCACATACCTGCTGCGCAAACTGAAGAAGATCGATGGGATCAGTATCTATGGCGACACCGATCCGAATAACACCGCGCAGAGGCTGGGTGTGATACCGTTTGCTGTCGACGGGATGCCTCACCAGCTCCTTGCTGCGATTCTGGCCTATGAGGGCGGAATTGGGGTACGCAACGGCTGTTTCTGTGCACACCCGTACGTGCTCAAGCTGCTGCACGTCTCCAGGAGTAGGATCGAGGAATACAAGGAAGAGGTTGAGCACGGCTCTCACGAGGGATTGCCCGGGCTAATCAGGGTCAGTTTCGGCTGTTACAACGAAGAGTCGGAGGTGGGTGCGCTGATCGAGCAACTGGAGCGCGCCGTACGCGGCGAGTACTACGGAGAGTACATCCAAGATAGAAAGACGGGTGAGTTTTGGCCCAAGGGCTATAAAGAGGATTTCGATCCGTACTTCTCACTATTTTAACTGAGCTTTTGGGGGTCTAGCCTTGGTAGCTTCCCACCGGCTTTCCGTTGAGGAGAAAGAAGGAAGTAAACATCACCGCGGCAACAAGCGAGAAAACGGGTAAGTATCCGGCGAAGTGGATGATTACTCCTCCAAGGACTGGCAGAAGCACAACGAGAACGTTGAGGGTTCCGCGGATCCCAAGATAAATGGGCCGATCGGTCGCTGGGATGATGTCCAGGAGATACGGCTCAAATCCCACGCGCCGCCCGCTGAATACGAACCCCACCAACAGGAAAACGATGGCAAAGATATTCGCTCCAAAATGAGCGATCCCGAGAGCGACCAGGGGGATCAGCCCGCCCAGCAGGAGGCAGAATCTGACGACCTTCTTGCTATCGAACCTCCCCGCGATCCATCCCCACAACAGGTTAGAGGCGATCGCTCCGCCGATTTGGAACAATAAGTACCGCCCGATGTAGGCATCGCTCACAGCAAACTTGTCCTTAGCAAAGATCATGTAGAACGGCATGATCATCAAGCTGAAGCTGGATAGGTTCTCCACGACTATAAACCTGAGAAACTCAGGATTCTCCCGCAAGATTCCCGGCACACGGCGAAGCAGCGAACGCAGGGGTGGACGGATATCCTCCCTCACTTCTGCTGGCGGTTCCTTGATGAACCAGAAGGCGATCGAAGCGATCACCAGGCCAACGAAGCCGATGAACAGGACGAGCGCGTAGTTCTTTGGAAAGGTGAGAGAATTCACGCTAAACACGCGGGCGATGATCCATCCGCCACCAAAGGCAGCAAGGCTGCTGACAAACTGCCTTGCTGCAGCAAGCTTCCCCCGCTCTCCGCGTGGTACAAGTTTGCCAAAGATGTCGTCGTAGGAGATGCCGGCCAGGCTTCCGCTCAGGGAGAAGACGAGAATCCACACGAAGAAGCTCCCCACTACCAGCCAAGGGTCCTTGGTCCCAAAAAGGTACATGAAGGCAGCCATCGCGAGAAAGGCAAGCCCGCGCAGATAGATTCCGATAAGCAGGAACCTGCGCCGGTAGCGATAGGAAGAGAGCAGATGGCCAAACAGCAGGCTGAACAGGTAGGGAACACCCAGCATTAGAGAGTACAGGATACCAAAGATAATCTTTGAACCTACAAGATCGGTGATCATAGCGGGGAAGACCGTGTTAAAGTCGATCATCGACATCGTTAGAGCGAGAAACGCCCCGTGCCAGATGAAAATCGCGTAGACCATCGCACCCCCAGTGAAGAGAAGAACAAACATTGAGCTTGGCTATTCTACCCGACTGTCTGCCCGCTATCCCGCGGACAATCCTTGCACGCCACTCGGCATTACCTTCTCCCTTGCCGACCGACCTTGTCAGTACGTTGCGCGTTCCCGCTCTGCAGCTACAATGCAAGCATGGTGATGACAATAAGGAGGAGTAATCGATGAACGGATGCTTTGGCAGATACCTGGATGTTGACTTGACAACGAGAAAAATCAGCGATTACGCGATCCCGCAGGAATGGGAAAGGTTGTACATCGGCGGAAGAGGGATCGCCGCGCGCATCCTCTTAGAAGAACTTTCCGGAACGGAGGATCCTCTATCGCCTGATAACATCCTGGTCTTTGGTACCGGGCCGTTTCAAGGGACAAACATCCTCGGCGCCGGACGGCACATCGTGATGGGTCTCTCTCCAAAAACAAGGAGCGTCGCCGGCTCATATGTAGGCGGATACTTCGGCCACGAACTTGGAAGAAGTGGATACGATGGAATCATCGTGCGCGGGGCAGCGGATAAGCCGGTCTACCTAGCGCTCATCGATGGAGTGGCTGAGATCTATTCCGCATCTGATCTGTGGGGCAAGGGGGTCCTTGACACTACGGACTCTCTCACGCAGCGCTATCCACGATCACGTGTGGCAGCAATCGGGATCGCCGGGGAGAACCTCGTGCAGATGGCATGCATCATGCACGATGTCTCCCGCTCTGCTGGAAGGCCGGGACTCGGAGCTGTGATGGGGAGCAAGATGCTTAAGGCGATCGTTGTGCACGGCAATCAGGATAAGCCCCTCTACGACAAGGATCGCTTCCTGCGCAAGCGTGGTCAGCATACACGTGACACCTACGACGAGGAGATGCGCCGCTTCGGCGAGTACGGAACCGCCGGCGGAGTTACCTGGCTCTCTGACATGGGAATCCTCCCGACCAAGAACTTTCAAGAGGGAACATTCGGCGCAGCGGAAGCGATCGGTGGGGAGAAGTTGCACGATACGATACTTGTAGATCGCGAGGGTTGCGCTGGATGCCCGATCCGCTGCAAGCGCGCGGTGAAGACCACCTTCGCTGGACGACAGGTAGATCCCCGCTTCGGAGGCCCTGAGTACGAGACCACAGCAGCCTTCGGATCCCTCTGTCTAAACGATGACCTAAGCGCGATCGCACTAGCCAGCCAACTGTGCAACGACTATGGCCTCGATACGATATCTGCTGGCGTGACTGTCGCGTTCCTGATGGAGGCCTCGGAGAAGGGACTGATCGAAGAGAAGATTGAGTGGGGCGATGGTGAGGCAATAGTTAGCTTGATCGATCGGATCGCACATCGCGAAGGGATCGGCGAGAGACTGGCTAATGGCGTGGAGAAGTACGCATCCTCGATTCATGCTGATTTTGCGATGACGATCAAGGGTGTGGAGATCCCGATGCACGAACCGCGCGGAAAGCAAGGCCTAGGAATCTCGTATGCTACCAGCCCACGCGGGGCAACGCACATGGAGGGGATGCACGACACCATGCTCACCGGTGGTGTGATCGCGCCGGAGCTGGGTTTTGATCATCGATTCGATCGGTTCAGCCTGTCCGACAAAGCCAACGTTGCCAAGAGTTACGAGGACGTACGGTCCTTTGTGAATTCGCTCATCATGTGTGCATTCACCGTGCGAGCAACGGGAGAGAAATACAACCTTGCTGGAATTTGTGCTCTGCTAGAAGCGGAGACCGGGCTTGATGTCAGTACACAGGAAATGGTGCTGATTGGCGAGAGAAACTACGCACTTCTTCGCCTACACGCAGCGCGCGCCGGATACACGATGGATGATGACCGGCTGCCAACTCGCTTCAATAAGCCCCTCCCGCGCGGAGCGAGTGCCGACCATCCGATCGATCCGAAGGTCATGCAACAAACGATCGAGGACTACTACGAGGCGCGTGGCTACGATCGTTATGGCCCGACAGACGACACGCTGCACAGGCTCGGGATGGACGACCTTATCGGCGTGATTGATAGGAGCAAGTGATGATTCCGGTCGTCTCTTTCATCGGACACCACAATAGCGGGAAAACAACGATCATTACGCAGGTGATAACGATCCTGCTTGAGCGGGGCTACCGCGTAGGAGTGGTGAAACACGCCCCGCACGCCGACGATTTAGACTCCCCGGACACGGACAGCGCACGCCTGCGCGAGGCGGGAGCGGAGCAGACCCTCCTCGTCTCAGAGGACACTTGCGCCCTGTTCTGGGACACCGACCCGGACGAGCCGATCGAGAAGCTGATCAAACGACTGTTCGCTGGCTACGATCTTGTTCTCGTGGAAGGATACAAGCACGGTCCATTTCCCAAGATCGAGGTCTACCGCCGCTTGGAGACGCGCGCCGATCCGCTAGCTGGTGAGATCGACGTCGTCGCTGTGATCACCAAAGAGAAGGTCGCCCTCCCCGATGGGGTAAGGGTCCTCTCTCCCCGACGGCCGGATGAGATCGCCGACTTCATCGAAGAGACGTACCTCTAACTGGGCCCCACAATTACTGATCTTCGGCTTGACGACGACCGGCCGCAAGTGACTGTTCGCATTAATGTGGTTGTTCGGAATCCCCCAGGGACTCTAGTGCCTCTGCGTCGGCTAGGTCTTTGATCCTTCCTGACGCCTTCTTGTTTAGAATCAGGTCACTGATCGAAGGAACATGCACGTCAATGCCGTCTATGTTCACCGACACGGAACGATTGTATGCATTCTCAAACTCTAGTCCGGATGCGGTTGTGATGATGTCGATTCTTCTAGGGGCAACTCCGATCTGAAAGACGACCCCGTCTGTCTGAAGGTCTTCCCTGGTTAAACTGTTTAGAGGTGCACCAAAACTAACCAGTGCCCGCAGTACAGCATCAACGTTTTGAGGTGATGGCATGACCCAAATGTCTATACCGATGGTGGCTCTAGGATACCCGTGCACCGCCATTGCATAGGCGCCGACGAGGAGGAACTTAACCTTCTCGTCTGATAAGGCGCGTAAGATGTCTCTGTAGTCTTCGTTCAGCATCATATCTTGTGCTCAGTGACGTTATCTCTTTTGTCAGAACCCAAACAAGTTTGATACGGTCTTCGGGCTTGCCGGCGACAAAACCTTAATCTTGGCGGTCAGACATTCGATATATGGCTGTATGCTTTCTGTCCATGACAGCAATGTACTATTTTTGCCGGGCAAAGGCAATAAACGGCACTCGAAGCATCACTTCTTAGCAGAGAAGGAGCGGCAAGAATTGACGGACGGCAAGGCGCGCCGTATTGCTGTCCGAAATATAGGTCTACCGTCGTTTGGAGACGCGCATCGACCTGCTAGATGGTGAGATCGACGTGGTCGCTGTGATCACCAAGGAACTTTTTATTAGGAAGGAGCAACTCTGACTACGTGTGCTCCTTGGTAGTTGTGCTTACGGTTGTTGAGGTGAAACTTGTGATTATGGCACTCCGGTCTCCTTGGCGTTATAATATAGTTATAACAAGAAACAGGGGGATGAAATGATTAAACAGCTCCGTAAAGTGGGCAACAGCAACGCCTTGATTCTAGATAAGCCGATTCTTGAACTCTTGGGGCTTGAGGAAGACGGCCAGGTACAATTGACAATTCAAGACGGTAACCTGATCGTAACCCCAACTCATCCCAAGCGATTGGCAGCCGGAGATCTCGGGAAGAATCTCGACTACGTTATCAATAAACGGAGACAAGTACTAAAACGGCTGGCACAGTAGTGAGCGTAATAGCCTTTCTGTCCGTATCAGACGTGATCGAAATTCACGAGCGCGTCATAACAGAATTTGGAGGTCATGAGGGGCTGCGTGACCGCGGGCTGCTAGAGTCGGCAGTTGCAATGCCGCATGCCACATTTTCGGGTCGGTATCTCCATCTGGAACTATCGGATATGGCCGCAGCGTATCACTTCCACCTATGCGCAAATCATCCGTTTGTAGATGGTAACAAGCGTGTTGCCGTCACCGCTGCTGAAGTGTTTCTCTTAGCGAACAGATTAGAGCTAGATTGCACCGATGCTGAATTGGAAGAAATCACATCAGGGATTGCATCCGGTTCGATCACGAAGGAACAGGTAACTAGATTCTATGCTGTCCACACAAGAAAGATCGAATACTTACCCGGAAAGCGCGCCCGCTTTGACGAAAGCATGTAGCAGACGGTCGTGGCTGGGGCTGAAGCAAAGGTTGGCATACGAAGTCGGTGTTGATGTGTCAATTTCTGCCTCTCACTGCGTGACAACCCGTTGGTGCTAAGAGGCGTCGCTTCGACAAAGTGTCTGTCCACTTGACTTGATATCGCATTTTGATATCATTGACTCATGAAGGGTCGACAGCAGCGAACCCTGAGGCGGATACTTGAAGCACCTGAACGGGCGGACATTTCATGGCGCGATGTCGAAGCACTTTTTGTGGCCCTAGGAGCAGAGCTATCCGAAGGTCGAGGATCGAGGCTCCGTGTGGCTCTCAATAGTGTCCGCGCTGTTTTCCGTCGGCCACACCCAAGGAAGGAGGTCGACAGAGGAGTGCTGAAGTCGATCCGAAGATTCCTGGGAGAGGCGGGAGAGAAGCCATGATGAAGTACAAGGGGTACACGGCAAAGATTAAGTTTGATGACCAAGCCAATGTTTTCCATGGTGAGGTTCTAAACCTTCGCGACGTCGTTACGTTTCAAGGAAGGACGGTTGAAGAACTCCGGAATGCATTCCATGATCCAGTCGAAGACTACCTAGACTTTTGTGCACAACGCAATGAGCCACCAGAGAAACCGTACTCTGGCCGGTTTGTCGTTCGTCTCGACCCAAGCCTGCACAGGGCCATTGCCACTCAGGCCAAGCTTGCTGATAAGAGCTTGAATGCGTGGCTTCAAGATGTTCTTCGTGAAAAGGTAGAATAAGCTGGACTCTGCGCGAAGCGGGGGTGGAACAAACCCTCCTCGTTTCCGATCAGACGCGTCCCCTGTTCTGCGACACCGACCCGACCGAGCCGATCGAGAGGCTGATCGAGCGTCTGTTTGCTGGCTACGATCTCGTCCTTGTCGAAGGGTACAAACACGGACCGTTTCCCAAGATTGAGGTCTAACGACATCTGGATACGCGCGCCGACCCGCTCGCGGGCGAGGTCGATGTGATTGCGGTGATCATCAAAGATGAAGTTGCCCTTCTCGATGGGGTAAGGGTCCTCTCTCCTCGACATCTAGAGAAGGTCGCCGATTTTCTCGAAGAGACATTCTTATAGTTCGGGGACCGCGACAACTTCCTGCACCGTGTCCTTGACACGTCTCGTTGGATCCATCAGGGTATCTGGGGTCTTCGATTCTGAGCGGGTGCGGCAGGCTTGTGCCCGGTAAATCGAAGCCGGGAACGATTGACCATCGGCCCATCGAGCTGTTATAATACGGTTATAACAGAAGGAGGCCGGAATGATCAAGCAGCTACGCAAAGTGGGCAACAGCAATGCCCTGATTCTAGATAAGCCGATTCTTGAACTCTTGGGGCTCGAGGAAGGCGGCGAGGTACAGCTGACAATCCAAGACGGCAACTTGATCGTAACCCCAACTCATCCCAAGCGGTTGGACGCCGAGAATCTCCAGAAGAAGCTCGATTATGTCGTCCAGAAACGTAGACAAGTACTGAAACGACTGGCGCAGTAGTGAGCGCAATAATCTTTCTGTCCGTAGCAGACGTAATCGAGATTCACGAGCGCGTCATCACAGAGTTTGCTGGCCATGCGGGGCTTCGTGATCGAGGATTACTCGAATCGGCGGTTGCAATGCCGCACGCCACATTCTCGGGGCAGTATCTCCATCCCGAGTTGCCAGACATGGCCGCAGCGTATCATTATCATCTATGCGCGAATCATCCCTTCGTAGACGGCAACAAGCGCGTTGCGGTCACCGCGGCTGAAGTGTTTCTCTTGGCGAACGGCTTGGAGCTGCACTGCACCGACGAGGAGTTGGAAGAAATCACATTGGGCATAGCATCCGGTTTGAACACGAAGAAACAGGTAGTTGAATTATATGCTGCTCATACAAGAGACAGCTGAGTGTTCTTATTACCTTCTCATAGTCGTCCGCTTCTTGGCTACATGCCTGTCAACCTATGACTTTTCGTTAACCGGCAAGCTCGCTGCCTTCAAGCGTTCTCTTCAGGGTTGCTATTGACAGTATAGGGTCATAGAATGCGCAACGTTGGGATCTATTTCCTGGCAAGAGGGAGATTTTGGTAGAATGAAAAATTGGGCGGTTCAAGGAAAATCATGAAAAGAACGATAGTAACCTATACTGGAAATGGCGCAAAAGCAGAGTGGCTGCCCACAACAATAAGTAGTTTGGGAAAAAATGAAGAGTATCTCGAATCTGTTTTGGCGGAAACTCCTGATCTACTCAATTTGGAAA
>JALTFO010000034.1 GCA_027007005.1 Candidatus Bipolaricaulota bacterium
CGCCAGCATAAGTTCCCTTCGAAACTCGAAGGGGAGGTCTCCTTCTTCTTGGAGTGAGATGTAGATCCCAGCAGGCTTTCCCCTGCGTGTGACGACGATAGGGTCACGACTACGGAGAAACTTCGTCGCTTGATCTCTGAACTCTTTGACCGTTGCAAATTCCATACTGACCACCTAAGTGGTCATTATATGCTAGTAAGAAGACGGAAACAAGTAGCCAAAGCTCATGTTCGGAAAAGTGGGGTGCTGAGGGGTCAAGTCCCTTCGAGCGTACTTATAGAATCAGGGCCAGATTGGAAACCTGGTTCTGATCCTATGAGATGGTCCTCACTGGAGACCTGGTCCTCAAGAGTTTGCAGCAACCAACCCGGCAAGCTCGCAAGCAACTCAATGCGCCACCGAGTTGCCGGGTTCATAAGTCCCTTCAGGCGTATTCAGAAATAGACGGCTGTGTTCATGGGCTATTTGATAACAGACTGCAAACTGATTCACTGCCTCATCTTCGCAATCTAGTTCCACTTGGAGATTATCTTTTGTGCCCAGTGCGGTTGTCTCAGCCCGACATGAGCTTAAGGAAGGGCAATAGAATAGCTGTATTCCTGTTCTGAAATGTTATCATAACTTAAAGCTCCTTGATGGAATGAGATTGCCATTAAGGGTTCCAACGATGAGCAGGGCTTTTGGGATGCATGGATTGCCTGAGAGTGATTCTCAAAACAGATCCGCGATAGACCTGACAGGAAAGGTTGGACTGTCTTCTACTTGCACTTGCCAGGTAGTCTGCTGCATTATCACTTAAGTGCGGCTTCGTGTGATACTTAGGATTATGGTAATTAGAAAAGGGGGCTTGCATGGGTGAGTTAGCACACACACAGCAATTGGATTCTATGTCTGGGAAGGAGTTTGAGGAGCTCATTGCTCAATTGGTCCGCAAACTGGGATTCGAGATCGAATGGCAAAGCACAGGCCCAGATGGTGGTATTGATATTCTTGCAAAGTCAGAAGCTGCTCTAGTTTCTGGGCATTATGTCATTCAATGCAAGCGTTACTCCAAGAAGGTAGGCGTCGGGGCAGTACGTGACCTGTTTGGCGTTGTATCTGACAAGCGAGTCAACAAAGGAATCTTGATTACAAACGCAGAATTTACTAAAGCTGCGGTGGAATTCGCAAGCGGTAATCCCATCGAATTGATTGGGGGGAGCAAATTAAGCGTACTTCTGGAGAAACACCTAGGAGAGATGTTCCAACCGGGAGGTGAAGGAATAACTTTACCTCCACCATTGGTGCTCCTAGTCAAGTTCATAGCAACGAGTTATCGGCAGTTTAAGAAGCTAATCGACGAACAACAAATTCAGATAGACCAAAATCTTATCTTAATAAAACCTATAACGTTCTTGAATGTAGCAGAAGAGAGCAATTTCCTGAAACAACATTGGGATAGTTTCACGCGTACATATACGGTATTCGGTAATCAGTTGCTGCATCCCTGGGGTAGCGAAACGCTGGAAGAATTGCAAGAGGAGGTGAGAAAAGGATTTGCACTTATTAGGAAATCACTGAAAGAATTCTTAAGACTGCAACTGGAGCTGCATGGCGTTCAACCGCTCGGTGACGAACTCTACGAACGCGCCTTTGCTCAAGTTGGGAGAGTGTATTCTACCCTATTTGACATACTATCTGACAGTTTGGGAACGACTCTCGATTCGTTTCAAGAACTGCTTGAATCCCCGGAGAAATTTATTGCCGCTAAAAGCCAAACAAAGCATATTGGAAAACTTCAGAAAAATGAACTGAAGGGAACTACCGATTTACAGGAGAAAATTCGGCTTATACCTGGGTGGACATTCGATCTTACTGACCTATCCAAAGAAATAGACAAACTGGTTGATATATTTGACCCTACATAACGAAGACGCCCCTTCAAGAGAAGCGTGCTTCCACGTGCGAGGGCTCTGTAACAGTCAGAAACACAGGCAAACCCACAACTAATCCGGTATGTGGGACTGGTGTTGTGCTAGTTGTTGTCTTGATGTTGAGGGTCGCAGTGGTGCAGGACTCTCGCTCTGTTGTGGTTTTCTTTGGGAGTGTTCTTATACTGGACGAAGGTCTTTTTAGACTATATTCATTCGTTCAATGGGTGGAGGCATATCCATGTCTAGAAAAAACGAACACGGTGACTGGGGATGTCTATCACGAGAACTACGCGATCGATATCACTGGAATACACTCATTTCACGGCACCAACTAACTGTAATTCCATCTCTCTGTTGTTGGATGGATATACATGCATTTACTGGTGAATTGGCGAGGGCTGATTGGAATCTTGCTACTGCTCAAGAGCAAGGACTAATTGAATTACTAGGTTATGTTTACGGTAAGGCTGCAGAAACGAGCTTTTCTCTAGAGGCACAAGAGAGAATATTAATTTTGAATGACGGAGTTGCAAGAACCATGGATCTCAATCCTCCAATATCTCCTACCGTATTCGCTCAATACGTACACGACTTACTGTGGCAGCATCGCATAATGACTCGCTCTTTCACAGCTACTGATCAAGCCATCCGAACTTGTCTTGCCGGCGGCGAACGGATGCAATACGCCCCTGAAGATGTAGCGGGAATTTGTAACCCCGCTCAGTTTCAGATGAATACCGCATTCGCTCGCGCCTATATCGCTGAGCAAAATAGAACAATTAAAGATAATTGTGTCTATATAGAGGGAAACTGGATTTCATTTGTTAATAAGGAAATAGTTAAGTGTATTTCTGTTGGAGATAATATTGGTAGTGGGAGAATAGTCTTTTCCAAAAATAGAGATCATATTCTTACGCTTCTGTACGACCAAGAGCTCCTCTTGAAAGACAGCCGGCATAACAGTGATCTCAGAGTATTCAGAATCTCACACGTTGAAAGTTGTCCGGGATGCTGTGAGTCAATGTCTCCTTTCCCTCTATCTAGTAAATAGGGGCTTATGCAAAGGGCGCGCACCCCTAGAACTGGGCCAGCAAGAATAGAGAATCGGCATAAAAGGAGGAAGGAACGAATGAAGAAGAGCCGATTCACGGAGGAGCAGATCGTGGAGAGAGGACAATAGGGGATGTCTGCCGGGGAGCATGGTAGGGGCAAACCTCCATTTCTTAGGATTGCATCGTCTCAAGAAGCGCTCCGCAATCATGCTGATGCTGGTGTGCAACAGCCCTACAGAGCTGCTGCACGTGGAAGCTGCTTGAGGAACCCCGGCAACTCTATTGCCAGGTTAGCATCGTTTTCTTGCTTGCTCTCATCGCTTCCCTCTTTGCTTGTTCAAGGAGTTGATGCGGAAGGCTGATTGTATCCACATTAACACTGCATTCGCGCTCGATGACCTTGCCAAGGCATCGGAATGAGCCCTCACCAGTAGGAACGTAGACATAGGCTAGGTCAATCGCTGTGGCAAACCACCGCGAGGGCTCTTCTCCCGTGACGGCTTCGTATTCAACAGATCCTGAGTACTCCCTTTTGCGAAATGCCTCCATTGAGGTATACAAGCATTTCCCGAAGATGTTCACTTCAAACAAGCCGGTCGTCGTGGTTGGCACAACATTGATTCCCCTCACGAGCCAGACCTCAACACGCTCGTTGCTACACAAGGAACAGTACGAGAGGAGGATCGAACCCTGCCCGATGCTATCAGCCGCTTCTTCGCAAGTGCGCCGCGAATTCCAGGCTAGCTGATCCGCAAGACAAGATGCTGTTGTGACCGCAACCAGCACGATCGCCAGTATTATGAATCTAGGCATGAAGCGCTCTTTCTTCTTACTTCCTAGCAT
>JALTFO010000035.1:0-3405 GCA_027007005.1 Candidatus Bipolaricaulota bacterium
GTGCATCAGCTTGCGACGCACGGTCTCACCCGCTCCGCCCTCGAACAGGACGTTGTCGGGCACAACGACGGCTGCTCGCCCGTTGATCGCAAGCAGGCTCTTGATGTGCTGCACGAAGTTCAACTGTTTGTTGGTAGTTGTTGTCCAGAAATCAGGGCGGCTATAGCTGATGGTACGTTTGTCGGTTTCACCAGCCTCGTTGACAACGGTGATGCTCGACTTCTTGCCGAACGGTGGATTGGTGACCACCACTGGATAGTGCGTGCTCGGCTCATTGCGCAGACTATCATCGGTGCGGATAGGAGGCTCGTGCTCATCGTCATCCGGCCCAACCCCGTGCAGGTACAAGTTCATCGCGCACAGGCGCGACACGCCGTCGACGAGCTCCACACCGCGTAGGGCATCGTACTTGAGGTGTTTCTTTTCATCGCGGTCGAGTTCATAGTTATGAGTGATGTAATTGTAGGCAGATAGCAAGAATCCGCCCGTGCCGCAAGCGGGATCGCAGATCACTTCATCGGGACGCGGCTGGATGCAGTCGATGATGCCATCGATCAGAGGGCGCGGGGTGAAGTACTGACCAGCACCGGACTTGACGTCTTGAGCGTTTCGTTCGAGTAGGCCCTCATACGCGTCCCCTTTCACGTCGGCAGAGAGTGACAGCCATTGCTCCTTACCGATCAACTCGACGATGAGCTGACGCAGCTTGGCCGGGTCTTGGATCTTATTCTGCGCCTTACTGAAGATGAGGCCGAGCATCCCGCGTTGCTGACCGAGGAAGCGCAGGGTGTTGCGGTAGTGCTCCTCCAGCTTTGTTCCGACCATGTCGGGAGCGGATAGATCGCTCCAGCGGTAGCCCTCAGGTATGGGACTCTCAACACTGAGTAACTTCGCGCGTTCATCGGCCATCTTTAGGAACAGGAGGAAGGTGAGCTGCTCCAGGTAGTCCTGATAGCTCAGACCATCGTCGCGTAGGACATTACAGTAACTCCAGAGTTTGCCAACGAGGCGGTTGCTATTATCGGTCATTTATCGCTTCCTCCGAGTAGATCGAGCTGTTCATCGTGCTTACGCTGCTCATCCTTTTTCTTGTTTGTCCGACGTCTCTTGGGCTGCTGTATGGATTCTCGCTCCGCTTTAATCCGTTCGAGAAGGACGGAAGCAGGCTCACCTGCCTGCCGCGTCCGGCCGGCTGCCATCTCGCGTTTCAGCCACTTGCGGCCAAACCCGGTCTTGAGGTCTCTTTCTCTCTTAACAGCAGCATCTATAGAGTCAAATTCCTCCCAATGCACCAGCTTCTTTGGGACGTGTCTCTTCGTCCACTCAGCGCCTCTACCTGAAGCATGTTGCTTCCAGCGTTCCAAGATGTCGTGGGTTTGGCCTATATAGATGCTACCGTCATCACACTCCAGCGCATACACGAAGTACTTTCCTGGCCGCGGCGCAGGCAGGTCGTTTGGATCCTGCGGAACTAGCTTTCCCTCGAATGCCCATTTGAGGATGGATTGGCGCAAGCGGGATGAACGAGCTGCTGAGTTCTTCAACAATCCTGCAGAGGCATTAACCAAGCTATGTACCCGATCAATCTCATGTATGAGACGTCGCGCTTCTGCTTGTGGTGGAAGAGGGATTGGCAAAGCTGATACTTTGGTGATGTTTAGTGTGTGTAAGCCTGACGTGGAACTGGCAACGTGCATGATCTGGGCTCTGCCGGCGGTTGACAATAGCCACATTAGGGCCCAGCGAGCCAGTTCCTGAACAATGAGACGCGCCTTAATCAGGTGGTTCTGATGGCAGCATCCTTTGATGCTCCCATTCCACAACGCCACTCGGCCTATCTGTCCGATACTCCCATTTCCCTCTACAACCAGTAGGTCGTTAGTCTGAAGCACTGTACGTGAGTACTCATCTTCTGTGACGCCTATCTTCTTGATTTCATTTAGTCGTAGCTTGTCCGCATAAACGTTTGCGACACGGAGGTAGGGAACTTGCAGTGGAAGCGCCAAACGCTTCGAGTTCTTTGTTATGCCTCCAGTGATGTAGGAGAGCTGCTCCAAAGAGGCCCAGCACCAGCCTTTTGGGAGGTCTGGGAGATCAGTAATGTCCGGTGCGGCGGGTTCTTTGTATTTCTTGGCGGCTTTGCCGCGTTCTTTCTCCAGCGTTTTGACGTCGTCCGCATGAGTCCAGGGTTTGCCTGCTTCGCGGGCTTTCTTCTCGGCCTTGGCACGTGCCTTCTCGGCGGCATTTTCAATCCACTTCTTGCGGCGCTCGATAAGGATGCGCTGCAGTAACTCACTTGCCGGCTCGTAAGTTCGACCTTCTTTCTTGGCGAGTTCTGCCTCAGTGGGGACAAGGCGGCCTTCGACCCCCGCCTTGAGGACAGAAGCACGATAGCGTTTGAGGTTCTGCTGTACACGTTCGAGCAGTGAGACCGCGTTGTCCAGCCGCGTCAAGTACGATTCGATTGCCTCCACGATGCGATGTTGTTCGGCCAGTGGAGCGAGAACCAATTCGATGGGGCGGATACCACGAAGACTGAGGTTTGAGATGTTCACAGTTTGCGATGCGGTCCTCCGCATCGCTTGTTGTATGTGTGTGGTAACAAGCTGGTAGTGGAGAAACCGATGATCTGTCCCAAGTGGTCGTACAATTGCAATGAAGCCACCAATTGTCGTGCGCGAAGGAGGGTTCTTGGCATATGCGACCTTTCCAACGAGCTCATAGCTGTTTGCCATCGAGATTACGGAGTCACCATCCCGAAGCCATTGTTCATCGCGCTTGATAAATGACTCGTCAATGTGGAGCACATCTTCGTACTTCAGTGTTCTCTGTACGTTCGACGTGCGAAGGCACACAACACTACTACTGGTAGGTTGGCTAAGCTTCGCCGAGGCAGGGAAGGTAACACCACGAATGATTAAAGCAATGTCGTCTAGAGTCCCTGTAGCCCAGCCTCTAGGCAAACGCACTGTGGCTGTCACGACACCAACACCCCATTAGACTCACTGATCAATGGTTTCAACTCCGATCCAGACAACGACCCTAGCTTTGGCGAGGGACAAAGGGAAAGCCTCGACCATGCGCGCCAGATTAATGGCTCCATCTTGATCACCAGATTTCCGCAACACTGTCGCGGATTTCTCCGTAGTTGTGGCCTGACGTAGGCCATTCGATGATTGGCGCGACAATATCGCTCACATCTTTTCGGGCGGAAATGCCATTCTTCCTGCTCACGCTACCAACACCCCATTCAATTCATCGATCAACGGTTTCAACTGCGTTCCGAACACCTGCTGTGCCTTGCCCAATCCGCCGACGCCGACAAACGGCGTGAGGTTGAAGTCACCAACGGTCATCTCCAAGCTCTGCGCCACGTGATCGCGGATCATCTCCAGCCATCGCCTC
>JALTFO010000035.1:3415-3772 GCA_027007005.1 Candidatus Bipolaricaulota bacterium
TGAACTGCCGCCCAAGATTCTCCTGCATCGCCATCCATCTTTCGAATCGTACCTGCACCTGTTCAGCATACGGCACAAGCTCATCCTCCTGGTGCAATGCGAAGTGGACGAGGGAGACGATGTCGGCCAGCTTGCGTTGGCTGCTCGCTCCGCGCACCTTGTCCTCCTTCAGTGTCTTGTACGCCGCCCACAAGCGCTGCGGCGTCAGCAGGCGAGGTGGCGCTCCGATCGCCTCGTGCAGCGCTTTGATGTCGTCGTAGCTCAGCCTCTCACCGTAGGGGCGGGAGTAGAAAAATTGCAGGGCCGTGATCTCGTCCTTGTGCGTTTCCAGAAATTCCTCGAACGATTGTACCAGCT
>JALTFO010000036.1 GCA_027007005.1 Candidatus Bipolaricaulota bacterium
CCCTCGTGCCACCGTCATTCCCTCCTATAGCAACTGAGTTCTAATTCCTATTTCAAATTTCGATGACGCCCTATTTTCAAATTTATAGGCTCGTTTTTCTATTGCTATATTCATGCTCCAGCCGTCGACGTTCATTCTCGTCAATGCTTCGCCTCAGCATCTTGCTGAAAGCCGCACTTTCAGCAATTATGTTCCAGACAGTTGTTCTGCCAGGCTATTTCTCGCACGTCTCCTTCTTGTTGGCAGACACAAGCTTGTAGGAATCGGATACTTCCAGTTCTCCTGTGTGCTTGTTGTGGCTTGAACAAAGGGGGTAGATGTACCACTTCTGATCCGTGCTACCTCCGCCCTTCTGGACATGCGCACCGACCAGGTCCTTCTTCAGGCAACCAGGCACAGGGCAAAACGATGGTTTTGTCTGGCCGCTGAAATTCTCCCAGTGCTTCAACCACGAACCACACTTGCAGGTGGTGTCCGATGTCCCGTCGATGTTGCGAATCTTTATGTTTTTCCTCCTCCTTGTTTAGTGTTGGCAGAACTTGTTATCCTACCCAAAATATCCCTCTTACTGAGCAATCATTCTCCCAAGTTTACGCATTCTACGACTCCACTCTTGTACTGTCAAGAAGAAACCTGAAGAAAAGGTTTGATAGGAATTAGCTCGTCGGTTAATGTGACATTCTCTAGGTAGAGCTCAGCCACTTGCTTCAGGTTTACGAGCGCACCGGAAGGGGAATCGCCAGCGCTTGTTACTCCAAGTTCGGAAGACTTAGCAACATACCCTTCCAGCTCTTTCCAGATCGTTGCTGTCAGCATATATGTGGGCACACTCATCACAACCCCAGGAAGCATCGACAATTGCTTCCTTAACTTGAGGCTAGCACCGCAGACAGGGATTGTCAAGCACGAAGCGTTCTCAAGCCTTCCCTAGTTCCTTTCTCACGTGTGGGATCAGGCCACCCTCCTCAAGGTTGGCGAGGACTTCCTTGGGAAGGGCTGGAAAGTGATATGTATTACCTTCGTGAAGTACGATCCCGCTTTCGAAGTCGATCTTTACATTGTCGCCCTTCTTGATCGCATCGATTCCCTCTTTCAGCTCGATCACGGGAAGACCGTTGTTGATCGCGTTTCTAAAGAAGATGCGGGAGAACCACTCGGTGATTCCTATCCCTCTCCGGCCCAAGTAATCGGGCGATGTGCTATCGGGGGGAGGTTTGTGTTAGTATCGTTGTCAGGTAGAGAAGTTGCCGCTGGTCAAGGGGGTCGTTGGTAGTGAAGCTGTTACCAGAAGAGAGAGTTTGGCTAGACGATTTCATCGAGGCCATCCGCCATGGCTTCCCTGGACTGATCAAGCAGGTGACAGTCTTCGGTTCAAAAGTACGTGAAGATGCCACTCCCGATTCCGACCTAGATGTGCTCGTTATCATCAAAGGGAAAGAAGATCTCAAATCCCGTATCCGTTTGCTTGGATATGAGTTAGCACTGGGGAAGGATGTGGTGCCTTCCATTGCAGTTTACACCGTCCAAGAGATTGAACAACGCAGAGAGCACCGCTCACCCTTTCTAGAGGCGGTGGAGCGGGAGGGTGTGGTGATCTCGTGAGGGAAGTCCAAATTAGGGCCGAATGGGGACGAGTTGTGAAGGCCCAGGGAGCAGCGGATCTCTTGCTCGAAGAAGGTTTTTATGAAGATCCAGTCTCGCGAGCCTATTATGCCGTCCTTCATGCGGCCAAGGCCGCGTTGCTTGCACGGGACATCATCACAGAAAGCCATACCGCTGTGAGGCGTCTCTTCGGAAAAGAGCTGGTGCAACAGGGCCTTCTCGAGAAGGAGTGGGCAATGATCTTCGCACATGAGCAGGATGAAAGAGCTTCCGCAGATTACGATGTAGAGTTGACCTTTTCCCAAGAGGTTGCAGGACAGCGGGTAGAGGAGTCAAGACGTTTTCTGAAACGAATTTGCTCCTTTCTGGAAAGAGAAGGGCTCGATAACATGGTTCCGGTTTGAGCTTCTCGGCCCGCATAGGCTTGAGTACGAAATCTTACAATGCAACATTCATCCCTTCCCCAATGCCTTCCTTACATGCGGGATCAGGCCGCCGTCTTGGAGGATGGCGAGGACTTCCTTGGGGAGTGCGGGAAAGTGATATGTATTACCTTCGTGATTCACCACTCCCTTCTCAAAGTCAATACTGACTGTGTCATCCTTCTTGATCGCATCGATCCCCTCTTTAAGCTCGATCACGGGAAGGCCGTTGTTGATCGCGTTTCGAAAGAAGATACGGGAGAAGGATTTGGCGATCACGGCCGCTACACCTGCTGCTTTCAAGCACGTCGCCGCCTGCTCGCGTGATGAGCCGCAGCCGAAGTTCGCTCCGGCGACGATCACATCGCCAGGCTTCACTTCCTTAGCGAAAGAAGAATCGAGATCCTCCATGGCGTGCATCGCCATCTCCGCGGGTTCCATCGGTTGATAGGTGTACTTCCCCGGGAAGATGACGTCGGTGTTGACGTCATCGCCGTATCTCCACACGCGTCCTTCGATCATTTCCCACCTCCTGCAAACGCTTCACGCGGATCGGTGATCACACCGGTCAGTGCCGATGCGGCCACTATCGCCGGTGAGGCAAGGTAGATCTCCGCTTCGCGCGATCCCATCCTCCCCTTGAAGTTGCGGTTCGCGGTTGATAGACAGACTTCGCCCGGAGCAAGCACTCCTTCATGCGCGCCCAGGCACGGGCCACAGCCGGGGTTGAGCACCATGGCTCCTGCGCGGACAAAGGTATCGATCAGCCCTTCTGATAGCGCATCAAGCAACACCTCTCGTGAAGCTGGTAGGACAAGCATACGCACTCCCTTGGCAATCTTCTTTCCGGAGATGATCTTGGCCGCCAAGCGCAAGTCTTCTAGACGCCCGTTGGTGCACGTACCGAGGAGGACCTGGTCGATCTTCGTCCCCGTGACCTCTTCGATTGGCGAAACGTTGTCCACGGTGTGTGGCTTTGCTACCTGCGCTCCAAGCTGCGAAGCATCGAACTCCAGCACCTGCTCATACTCGGCATCAGGATCGGGATAGACGGGGTAGTACTCGCGCACTGCACGTCCTTCGAGGAAGCGGAATGTTTTATCATCGGGGGCGATATACCCGTTCTTCGCCCCGCACTCGATCGCCATGTTGGAGAGGACCATGCGCGACGCTTGGCTCATCTGCGTGATCGTCTCACCGGAGAATTCGATCGATCGGTACAGCGCCCCGTCGGCGCCAATATCACCGATGATTTTCAGGATGAGGTCCTTGGATGTCACCGGCTCGTGGAGCTTCCCGTGGACGACGATCTTGATGCTCTCCGGCGTCTTCAGCCAGATCTTGGATGTCGCGTAGAGGACGGCCATCTCCGAGCGACCGATCCCGGCTGAGAACGCACCAAATGCGCCGTAGGTGGTGGTGTGGGAGTCCGAGCCAAGAATGAGCGCGCCGGGGAGGGCGTATCCCTTTTCGGGCAGGACCTGATGACAGATTCCCACCCCGCCATCGTAGAAGTGTTCGATCCCCTGTTCGGCAACGAACTGACGGATCTCCTTGTGCCCCAGCGCGTATTTCTCAGTCGATGCCGGGACGGTGTGGTCGAGGACAATTACGAATTTCTCTGGGTTCTTCACTTGCTTTACACCAATCTTACCAAAGATCTTGCTGATCGCGGCGGTGTTGTCGTGCGACATGCAGAAATCTGGCGTGATCTCCACGATCTGACCCACCGCGACGTGATCCAATCCGGCCTTCTGCGCGAGGATCTTTTGAGCAAACGTCATTCCCATTGTCATCACCCCTTTGGAAGATGTATCTCCTCAATCGTGTCGAAGTTCATGAAGTCGGCCAGATGGACGACCACCGCCTCGGGTGTGCGCTTGTACGGGTCGCCCTCCTTGGAGTGGGTTGCGATGATGTGCTGCACCTCTGGAGGGATCCCGTTGGCATCAGCAAGCGCAACGCCTGAAAAGGGGTGACGCACGAGCTTGCCCTCCGCGCTCTTGCGAAATTCCCCGCCTGACTCTTCCATCTCCAGGAGCTTTCCCACATCGTGCAGCAGCGCGCCAGCAAGGAGAATATCGTGGTTGAGAGCGAGCTTCCCCTGATAGATCTCATTGAACGTTTCGCAAGCAGCAAGGCAGATCTTCGTCACGCTTCGCACGTGCTGTGCAAAGTTAATATCGACTACCTTGGCCAGCGTAAACGGCATCCGTTCGATGTCCTGCGGCGTCCAGCCTCCCCGCGAGAGGCCATCCTGCCACGTCTTCACCACGCCCTCACGCAGCGACTCGTCTTCGATAAGCTCAATCTCCGGGAGAACCCGTAACAGTTCATCTCTTATTGCCATCCTCTTATCCTCCTTAGGACATGAATCACTGCTTCATTAAGAGCGTCCCGACCCGTATCACCAGCAGCATCACTTCTCTTTGTTTTCAGCAAGTTATCTCTCGATACGGGACTCCCTTGTAGACTGCTTGAGCAAAGTTAATCCTTCTCATCTTGGGTTGTGAAGCAATCTCCTCGAAGTAATGAGCCGAAAGTCCTGCCACACGTCCCCAGATGAAGAGTGCCTTCGCTAGAGAGGGGGCAAGGCTCATATCGGCCACAATTGCACCAATGACTCCATCAACGTTTACGGGCAAATCCATCCCCCGCACCTGCTTGATTACCTTGGAGACAATCTTAGAGACTGCCACATTCCGGGCAGCGATGCCTGTATCAGCTGCCAACCTCCAAAGAACATCTCTCCTGGGATCATTGGTATGAATCCTGTGTCCCATCCCTTCGATCCTGCGCCCGCCTCGGACGTACTCGCTCATTACTTCCGTCGTTGCTTTCTCAAGATCAATCCTTTGGTCCGCAGACCGAGAGACACACTCGGAGAAGAACTGGGCTGCCTTGGCCCCGGCTCCTCCATGAACGTCAGTGATGGCACTCACTCCGTTAGCCACGGCCACCTCGTATGCCGCCCTTGTAGAGGAAGCAATTATGGTAGCCTGTGCGGAAGGTGGTGTCACTCCATGATCAACCGACGCGACAATCATCGCCTCCAACATTCGCGCAATGTCAAGGTCAACTGCCTTTCCGGTGATTACTTGTCCGATCACCTGAGTAAAGTTAGACAGTCCCCCTAGGGCAGGAGATGTACCCAAAATCGTTCCCAAGTAGTTGGCTATTCGTCCCAGGGCAAAGGTGGTCTTCAACACGGGTCCCTCAGGCCCTTCAGATGGAAACTTGGCAAGTGCCTCGTCCAGCAGAAGGCATTTTGCCAGAGTCTTTGAGATATCTTCCCCCGCAATTTGGTTTACAATTGGCCCCGACTGCGTAGCACCTCGGAGGGCCACAACCGCTTGTTTTGCTAGCATCTGTCTGGTCGGGAACTCCCCGTCAACTAACAGATGCGCAGTTTCCAAGAGGTTCTTATGCTCCACGATCTGTTGGAGAGGATACCCAGAAATCATAAGGTTGTTCGGCTCTACTTTAGTGATAGTGGTCCCCCAGCTTGGCGTCTTTGGTGGGGCTTCCCAGATCTTACGCATCTTGTCGTAGTAACGTTTACTATCAAAGTAGGTCCTAGAGAGCTTCTCTCTTGCCACTTTGATTAGATCGTACTGGGAATTGACCACGGTAACGCCAGCCTTTTCCAGGGCTTCCTTCTTGGACTGAAACGTGCCATAGGACTGTCCAGGAGCAACTATGGCACCAGCATGGCCCATGGTCTTACCCGCAGGGGCATGGGCCCCGGATATCTCGGCAATGATCGGCTTTGGGTAGCGTCCAGGATGAGCCAAGATATCCGAGGCCAACCTCTCCTCCTGAATACCGCCAATCTCGCCCGCAATTAGTACCAGATCAGTGTGAGGGTATTCCATTGTTAGCGGGACCAGGTCTGAGAATGTGGAGCCTATCGCCGCATCTCCTCCAACACCGATGACGGCATTCTGAGCGATGCCCGCACCGGCCAGTGCATCTGACATATGATAGAGGATAGCCCCACTGCGCGAGATGATTGTGACTCCATTCGGACCGAACTTTCCAGGTGACTCCTCCTCCGGATAGAAGATGTCAGGAAGCATCCCGATCTTTACCCGTTCAGGGGGAAAAATAACTCCGGGTGAATTACCGCCGATAAAGAGTGTGTTGTGCACCCTTGCCGCCACCAGGATGTCCCTTACATCCCGGATCGGGACCCCTTCGCTTATAAGAATCACGATAGGGATACCCGCTTCTATTACCTCAATAGTAGCGTCCTTGGCAGTAGAGTATTGTCTCCAGATACTCGCCGCTGCAATGTGAGGGTGTTCCTTAAGACAATCCCGCACATTGTCATATACAGGAATAGTCGCGTGGATTCTAGTACCGCCTCTGCCTGGAGCTATGCCAGCCGTGATCTTGGTACCAAATTCCTGCATGAGTCCGGCATGCTTTGTTCCTTGACGCCCAAGGCCAACGATAATAGTCTCTATCTCGTCATTCTCTCTGATGTGTCTCGCCAGCTCCGGGCGCAATCGTTCAATGAGGTAATAAAGCATCCCTTGATCTGCTGGTATCCGCTCCATCAGTTCCACCCCCTGGCCTTGAATGCTTGCTCAATCCCGTCTTTAATAACGTCAGCCATCATCCTCCGATTTCCTACGATGATCATCATCTTTTCCAACGCAGGGTCTGAGGGCGCACTCTTCGCCTTTTCCAGATAGGTACGGGCGTTGGGAAGATCGGTACCAACCATTCGCCCGTAGATAGGAACTATCCTCTTTCCATCTGCGTATCGCTCTCGCAAGGCTTGGATCAACCCTCTAATGAAGACATCACAACTCGAGACCCCTCCAAATCTGGATGTAATAATCATGTCAACCTTATCATAGTCCATGAGCAGATGAAACATTTCAGCCACCTTGTTCTGAGATGGGCCTCCGCCAGAATCCATGAAGTTCACCGGCACTACCCTTCCGCCGAAGAAGCGCTCGCCAATGTTGGCCACCTCATCGATTGAGAAGATTCCATAACCGGCACCGCCAGGCACGAGCCC
Organism: Candidatus Bipolaricaulota bacterium; assembly: GCA_027007005.1. Classification (GTDB taxonomy): domain Bacteria; phylum Bipolaricaulota; class Bipolaricaulia; order UBA7950; family UBA9294; genus M55B144. The sequence goes on from JALTFO010000036.1 coordinate 7,057, forward strand.
GACATAGAGTTTTTCTTGGTCCTTGACCGCATCCTCAGAAAGAAGGTCTACGTAAGGAAACCCCGCTTGTTGAGCTCGCTGTTCATTGGACGTTAACTCGGCCACATCATGTCTCTTCCCAACGATTCCCAGTTTCTCAAGCAACTCGCCTTGCCGGTAGAGGGCGTTGTCATCCAATACCAGTTTGGCATCGGCAGCCACCAGGCCATCAGGTGTAAGTATCAACGGGTTGATCTCACAGATCTTCGCGTCTGTGCTCTGATAGACAGAGTAGACTTTAGAAATAACATCGGCCAGTTTCTGAGCAATTGACGAGCTAACACCTAAGTCCTTTGTGAGCTTGCCTGCTAGCTCTTCCAGCGTGCCCTTAGGTAGCTCGGCGTCGTTTCCGGGAATCTCGGCCTTGTGAATCGCCTCTGGTCGCTCTTTGGCTACCGTCTCGATTTCCACACCACCGGATGCACTCACGATCATGACATTATTGAAGTCTGCGGGGTCCATAGTAACTCCGATGTAGCACGCACCGACCTCCTGGACGGCCTTCTCTAGGAGTATGCTGTTGATAGGATATCCCTTGATCCTCAAGCCAAACAGATCTTCTGCTCTGGCTTTTGCCTCCCGCAGGTTATTGACTTTCTTGACCCCACCTGCTTTTCCTCTTCCTCCCACAAGCACCATTGCTTTGAGCATGACCGGGTAGTTTATCTTGAGAACATTTAACTCCTCGATAGAATGGATCACTCCATACTGTTCAGGTATTGGAATCCCATTCAATCTAAATATTTCCTTAGCCTCATTCTCATATAACCTCATATATACTCCTTTTCAGGGTTACTGATCTCAAAGTAGAGGAAGTTTCCTAAATAGCATAAGAGCATTCCACTTCTTTCTCTTCGTGAAGTCTAATTCCAGAAAACACCTTTAGGTGCCATTAACTACTGCTATCCAACTACCTTCCTTACGACATCGATCACCGTCCCGTCGCGCCACTCGATAAGCGCAATTACTTCATCTCCAAAGACAGGCTGGCCCAACGGCCGGATGAGCCGATCCGCTTCCTGTTTGATATCCGCAAGCTCACGCACCGGCAGGCCAGCAGCGATAAACCGATCTTTGAGATCCTCTCTGCGTGGGTTTACCGCAATCCCGCGCTCAGTTACGATGGCATCGATCACCTCTCCCGGGGTGGTCACCGTTGTCACCTGGTCGACGATTACCGGGAGGCGCCCGCGCAGGCTGGGAACGGTGATCAGCGTCAGGCTTGCACCAGCAGCGACATCTTGATGTCCACCGATTCCGTGTAGGAGCTGGCCATCAGAGTGGGTGTTCACGTTCACGTTGAAGTCGAGATCGACCTCGGTTGCCCCTAGGAAACCAGCGTCAAGCATGTACGTGGCGCAGCCGCGTGAGTCATAGTTGGCGTATTCGCCGAGGTCCATCAAGACGTGATTCTGATCCTGTCGCAGCGATTGTATCCCCGACAGGTCAAACGCTTGCCCGTCCACAAGGACACGCAAGAGCCCCTTCTGGAATATATCTATGAGGGGCTTCGTCACTCCACCGATGGCGAAGCTGCCGACGATGCCGGCACGCTCCATCTCCTCGCCGAGGAACTTCGTCACGGCAAGCGAGATCCCTCCCGCTCCGCCCTGGAAACTAAACCCGTCCTTAATGTATCCCGCTGCTTTGACGGCAGCCGCTGCCAAACGAGCGATCTTGAGCCGCGTCGGCGAACGCGTGATCTGCAGCGTTCCCGAGGCGATGCTTCCTGGATCTCCAATCTCATCGACAACAACGACGTAGTCGGTCCATCCTTGCTGGATCTCGAATGGGTACGCGGGGTAAGGAGCAAGGTCGTTTGTAACAACCACCGTCTTCTCGGCGTATTGCGCGTCGACTGCATTGTAACCTATCGGTCCGCATGGAGTCTTCCCATAGATCCCGTTGGCATTTCCGTATGGATCGGCCTGCGAAGCGGAGATGAACGCCACGTCGATATGCACATCCCCTGCCTCGACCGCCCGCCAGCGACCACCGTGGGAACGAAGGACCCCCGGCTGGGCAAGCTTCCCCCCTTGCGAGACGAATCCTCCGATTGGCCCGTTCATCGATCCCTCGATTCGTGTCACCACGCCGCTCTTGATGTGATCGATCACTGGTTCGTGCACCGGGAAGAGTGCGGTTGGAAATAACATGAGGTCCTTGATTCCCATGCGGGCGCACGTGTCAAGGACCATGTTCACAAGGTAGTCGCCATTGCGAAATGCATGGTGGAATGAGATCGTCATCCCGGACTTGAGCCCAGTTGCTTCGATCGCTTCTTCGATAGAGTGGAGGACCTTGTTCTCGCCGGGCTTGATCGTCTTCTGCGGTCGGGATGCCTTCCGACCAGAGGGGCTTGTAGCAAATGCTCCTTCGAACGGTCGCAGTATACGATCGCCGATCTTCTCCGGGATTTCTCTGCCGAGTGCATTCTTCATCGCCACCCTCCTTTCAGTTGATCCGCAAGGGCGATGGTTCGCACAGCCCGCTCCAGTACCGGACGGTCAATCATCTTTCCTCCCAGCGCGACTGCACCGATCCCTTTCTTCTCCGCCTCCTGCGCAGCAGCGATGACCTTTTTCGCCATCTCGATCTCCTCTTCCGTCGGGCGAAAGACGCTGTGAATCGGTTCGATCTGGCGCGGGTTAATCGCCCCCTTGCTGACGAAACCGAGGTCGCGGATGTGTTCTGTCTCGGCGATCAATCCCTCCTCGTCATTGACATCGGCATAAACGGTATCCGACGCCTGGATTCCGGCAGCGGCGCAGGCAGCGACGATCCTCGCTCGTGGGTAGAGGAGCGCGTCCCGCGTTCTGCGCGCTCCAACATCGCGGGTGTAGTCTTCCGCACCGAAGGCAATGATCACAACGCGTTCATCAGCAGAAGCTATCTCCTCTGCATGCAGCACCCCTTTTCCTGTCTCGATTATCGGCATGATGAACGTGGAACCGACATCGATTTCGTTTTCTTCTTCCAAGCGTGCTACTTCATCTACGAGATCCATGACATCAGAGGCTGATTCCGCCTTGGGTAGGCAGATACCATTCGGCGAAGCTGGCATTACCTCTACAAGATCATCTCGTCCATAGGTGGAAAGGGGATTTATCCGCACCCACACCTCGGGAAAATCAACAGCAGCCAACAGGTGCTTCACAAGGACGCGAGCAGCAAACTTCTCCGCTAGCGGAACGGAGTCTTCCAGATCGAGAAGGACACAATCTGCACCATGGAGCTCTATCCCCGTCAACAAGCGGGGGTTATTCCCCGGTGCGTACAGGCGCGTTCTGCGCAGGCGATCACGCATACTTCTGGCTCGTCTCGTCTCTGTCCTCCACGGGGGGAGATCTGAAAGTAAGAGCCGCACAGCCGCCTCGACGCGCGATCTTATGACATAATCAAGTGCGCCGTGGTCTTCCAGGCTGACGCTCACTTTACTCACGTTCAGTGTGGAGGTTGTCTCCTCGATTACTGCACGTACCCCCGAGGAGAAGAGGTTTTCGTTTGCCGTCTCTATACTGATTGCGAGATTTCCTGCCTGCGTCACACGTACGATGCAGTCGCCTTTGTTTGCTGAACCAACCTCGAATTGCTCGCTCACTGCGGCCCCCTATTACGACATGAGCAACGCCATGACAGCCTTCTGCGCGTGCATGCGGTTCTCCGCTTGGTCAAAGATCGCGCTTCCCTTACTGCGCGAGGCAGCATAGGTGATCTCCTCATCGTAGTGGGCTGGCAGACAATGCATCACAAGCGCCTCCGGATCGGCCAGCTTAAGAAGGGGTTCATCTACAGTGAACCCTGCAAACGCATGCTTCTTCTGCTCGGCCTCCGCCTCCTGGCCCATGCTCGCCCAGACATCGGTGTACAACACGTCGGCCCCTGCCGCTGCTTGCTTGGGATCGTGCATGATCTCTACGCTCCCGCCGATTGCGCGCGCTCCACGCACAACCTCCTCGTTTGGCTCATAGCCTTGAGGACAGGCAATGCGGAAGTTCATACCCACCTTAGCGCAGCCGTTAATCAGCGAGTGAGCGACGTTGTTCCCATCGCCGACAAAAGTGAGGGTCAGACCGGCAAGTTCACGCTTCTTCTCCATGATCGTCAGCAAGTCACCCAGTATCTGGCATGGATGATAGCGGTCGCACAGCGCGTTGATCACCGGGACCGAAGCATACTTTGCCAGATCGAGGATCGTTTGGTGCTCGAAGACCCGCGCCATGATTCCATCAACGTAGCCTGAAAGCACTATGGCAATATCCTCGGTCGTCTCGCGCTTTCCCAGCTTGATATCATCCGGGCCGAGGTAGATCGCCTGTCCACCAAGCTGATACATCCCGTTTTCAAACGAGACGCGGGTGCGTAGCGACGGCTTCTGAAAGATCATCGCCAGAGTCTTTCCTGGAAGAACGTCGTGCTTCACCCCGGCGCGGTGTTCCAGCTTCAAGCTGCGTGCCGTCTCGAGAATTTCGTAGATCTCCTCTGTGGTAAGGTAAGACAGGGCGACAAGGTCCTTTACGTTCATCTGTTCTGACCTCCTGTATAACGTAATTTGTTTAGCGGGGATATCTGATAGGAGGCGCCTTTAAATGAATCCTTCGAGTGATTAACATCCTCCCCTCCTTGCTAAGCTAGGCGAATGATAGCCGATCGATGAACAACAGCCAAGAGCAGAGAACGCGGATGCCGGGTTGTCTAACCCTTGATGCGAATAGAATAGATCCCCAGGCGGTTGGCACCTAGAATGTCGGTGAACAGGCGGTCTCCAACCATCACTACATGCTCGGGTGGGACATCCATTTGCGCCAGGATGTCCAGGAATCCCTTCTTCCGCGGCTTGCCCGCACGGCAGCGAAGGGGGTATTTTGCTGCCAGCTCCACGATCACCCTATCCTTCGTCCCGATTCGGCGATTGGTAAGGATTCCTATACGAAATTCCATCTTTGTGAGCTTGTCGAGGAGCGTAGTCACCTCAGGAGCAAGCTGGGCTGGCCGCCTACCACCGAGCGTATTATCAAGATCGAACAGGATGCCCCGTTTTCCCAGGCGATACAGCTTCTTGTAGTCGATATCCAGGATCGATCCAGCTTCCTCACACGGCCGCAGTAGCTTCATCGTCCTCCCCGCGAAAGAACTCGCCGATCTGCGCACCCTGGCGCAAGCGTTCCATCACCTCTTCGAATTCGTCCTCCATTCCCGGACCTACATAAATCTTGAAGAACATCTTTCCATCACGCAGATGCCAGTCCCGGCGCACGTTTGCCAGTCCATCATAGGCACTGAGGATCGCATCAATAAAGTGAATCTCGCTCTCGGTAGTGTTCACCCAATAGACTGTTGCATCGCGCATTAGTCTTTTACCTTATCCTGTGAAAATGACTGGAGTGCCTTGCAAAGTGCGATCTCCGGATCGATCCCGCTCTTCCACGCGCGGGCGATCGCAGACAGGATCATCCCACCAGCGCGCGCCTCATCATTTGCGTAGTCCGCCTGTTCAATCTCCTCTGGTGATGAAGAGAGGTGGTCCACGAGTTTCCTCGCAGCGAGGAGCGGTGGAAGCTGCGTCTTGGCATGCCCTTCCTGCTCCTTAACCTCATCCCACGTGCGTCGAATGGAATCTATGTCGCTTGGAGCATCGGCAAAGACGTGCGGATGCCGCCGGATCAGCTTGTTGGCTAGGCCGTCAATCACGTCCTCGATCGTGAACTGGTTCGCTTCGGAAGCAATCTGAGAGTGGAGTAGAACCTGCAACAGGAGATCGCCCAGTTCATCAGCCATTTCCCTTGGATCACCCTGATCGATCGCGGCGATCACCTCGTGCGCCTCTTCCAGGACGTACGGGCGCAGACTTGCATGTGTCTGCGCCCGATCCCATGGGCACCCATCCGGCGCGCGAAGCCTTCTGATCAGTGCGACAAGATCTGAGAAGGTCTTACGATCCGTCACTTGACCCTTGCGTGGGCTGCGCTGTGTTACTTCCAGTCTCCGGTTGCACGGTCTCACTCGGCGTCTGTGTCGCCGGCGGTGTAACTCCCAGCTTTACGAGCATGGCCGTGACCTGCTCGGTCTTGTAATTAGGCGCATCGGAGGCTAGTTTCTGCAGTTTTGCCTTCGCGTTGTTGTCGTCTCCCTGCGCCAGGTAAAGCTTCCCTAGTTGGAAGAGCGCGTTCAGACCCGTACTTGTGAGCGGCTTGTTCTGCCCGACCTGCGTCTGGTTAATGTCGACGATCTTGTTGTACAGGTCGATCTTGTCCGCAGCATCTGAGGCATATTGCAAGCCACGCGTCAGGTAGTCGATTGCCGTATCGTACTCGGTTCGCCACTTGTACGCTTCAGCGATCCCACGATAGGCTTCAAGGGAGTCTGGCTTGGCATTAAGGACAGCAGCGTATTGTTTGATGGCTGCGCTCCACTTGTATTCACCAGAATAGACGGCGGCCAGCTTCAAACGCAGGTCCATGTCATCGGGAACCAGGGAGACCAGTGTCTCACCAAGCTTCTCCTTTTTCCCTTTATCAAACGTGCGAGCAAAGGCCAGACGATAGTTGCTGATTGCTTCCTCCTTATTTCCCTGCTGCAGGAGTGTTTCGGCGAGGCCAGAGTAGGCTTCTGCCTTGTACGGTGAGCGCAGTATGACATGCTGGAAGTTCTGCTTTGCGTTCTCCAGGTCACCGCCAGCGAGGTAAGCGTTACCCAGCTTGATGTACACATCGAGCGAACCGCCCATCCCGATCGCCTTTGTGTACTGATCGATGGCCTCCTTCTCGTACTGTGCGATCTGATCTTTCAGCTTCTTAAGTGTCGCATCCTCGTCCGATGTGCGATCTGTCTTTGCGTCTAGTGCGTCGCGTTTTGAGGTAGCCGCAGCCAATCGCTCATAGGCAACGTCACCAAGACCAATGATCAGTTTGATATTATTTGGATCCGTCTGGGCGATCTGATCAAGCGTCTTCTGCGCACCATCGACGTCTTTCAGCGCCAGGTATGCTGAGGCAAGCTTCGTCAAGACGCTGACATCCCCCGCCCGTAACTTGAGGGCAGCCTGGTACTGTTTGACCGCGCGCTTGTAGTCACCGGTCTCCATCGCCATGTCTCCCGAACCGATATATGCGGGGACATAGGTTTTGTCCTTGCTGATCGCCTCTTGGAAGCGCGTGTCCGCCCCCATCGTATCCCCACGTGCGGCGAGGAGCTTCCCGTAAAGATATATCGCCGTGGTGTTATCTGGCGCGAGGCTGAGAACGCGCTGCAGGAACTTCTCATCGGTATTTGTGTTCTCCAGGGCTTTCAAGTATGCACTTAACGCGTTTGCCTTATCGGTAGCAATCTCTTTCGTCAGTTTTGCGATCTGTTCCTTATCAGCAGCGGTCTGATCGGTCTTGTCATCGAGGGTCTTCTTTTGCTGCTGGGCGGCATTCACCTTCGCTTCGTAAATCCGCCCGATGTAGTAGGGTAGATAAGAATCATCCGATGAGCCCTCATCGAGGATGCGTTGGAACTCGGCTAATCCCTTGTCTTGGTCTTGCTGCTCGATCATGTACGCGTTCACAAGTGGCAGATTGATAACAATCTGCGCCTGATCATGAATGTTCTTGTACCAGTCGCTGAACTTCTTGTCCCCCACCTCTTTTACGTAATCGTCGTGCACCTTCGTCTTTACATCGGCAAGGGTCGGGGTGTGTGCATCCTTGTGATCTGTCACCTTGATGATGTGATAGCCGTACTGGGTCTTAACTGGCTTACTCACTTGGCCAACCTTCAAAGAGAACGCGGCGTCTTCGAATGCCTTGACCATTCGTCCGCGGCTGAAGAAGCCCAGATCCCCACCCTTGTCCTTGGTGCCGGTATCGATGGAGTACTTCTTAGCTAATGCCGCGAAGTCTGCCCCCTTGTTAAGTTCATCGAGGACTTTGTTCGCTGTATCGAGGTCCTTCACCAGGATGTGTGAAGCACGGACCTGTTCCGGCTCGTTGTACTTAGAGATGTTTTTCTCAAAATATGCTTCAAGCTGATCGTCGGTCGGTTCGATATTTCCAACGACTGCGTCATGTAACGCCTTGTCGCGCAGCTGCATCTCCACGCCATCCCGCAATCCCTTCTTGAATCCCTCGAGGGTTTTTCCCTGTCCTTGCAGGTAGGTTTTCAGTTGATCTTCCGTGATTTTATTGTTAGTGAGTATATCGTTGTACTGCTTATCGGCCTGTGCATCGACATCCTTGGACGAAATCTTAATCTTCATCAGCTTTGCCTGTTGCGCGTACAGTGCCTCACGGATCAGCTCTTGCATCGCTTGTCCATTAATCGATAGCTGGAAGTAGGCACCGTTTGCACCAGCAAATAAGGAACTTGGATCCTGCCCCATCTGCTGATAGTACTGACGATACTGGTTTGATAGGTTCGTGGACGCGTTGTCCAGTTGGCTATGCAGGATTTTCGTCCCGTTCACTGTTGCCACGACGCCCGTCTGATCACCGTTGTTTGATGACTTCTTGAACATCCCGGCCTGATTGAGACCGATCAACCCAACACCCCCGATGAGGAAGGCTACGACAATAGACCAGATAATCGTCTTCTTATGATGCTCGAAAAAGTTATACATCTTCAGTCACTCACTCCTTTGGGCAGAAACTCAAGTTCTGCAGAATGGTACATGGATCGCTTCGCCCGAACAAGGCAGGAGAACGATCCTACACAAACTCTACACATTAGGTGCCTGCAACCGACGGTGGTAAACGCATAGCATGACTTCAACTGCTGTTCTCCTTTGTCCTCCAACATCGTTATTTCCCCTGCTACTTCGCGCTCTCGGTGAATTGGGTCTTCCGAATCACGTTAACCCTGATCTCGCCTGGATAGCTGAGCTCCCCTTCGATTGCGCGCGCAATATCATAGGCCAGTTTTGATGCTACCTCGTCGCTTGCTCGCTCTGGCTGTACCATCACTCGCACCTCGCGTCCAGCCTGCAATGCGTACGCCTCCTGCACAGCAGGGAATGATCGACATAGCTCTTCCAACTCGTGCAGACGCTGGATATACCGCTCAAAGGTTTCTTGCCGCGCTCCGGGACGGGCAGCGGAGAGAGTATCAGCAGCCTGAATGAGAACATCAAGGACACTCTTTGGCTCAATGTCCTCATGGTGTGAAGCAATCGCGTGCACAACTTCAGGGTCTTCGCCGTAGCGACGAGCCAGATCTGCGCCGATCAGGGCATGCGGACCATCCACTTCGTGGTCAACAGCTTTACCGATATCATGTAGCAGGCCAGCACGTTTCGCTTTCTGTGCGTTGATTCCTAACTCATCTGCTAACATCTTAGCGATGGAGCTCACCTCGAGCGAGTGTGCAAGCTGGTTTTGGCCGTAGCTCGTTCGATACTTAAGGCGACCAAGGAGCGCGGCAAGCTCGGGGTGGAGGTCAATGCCCTGATCAAATGCGGCTTTCTTCCCTTCTTCCTTAATCTTCTCTGCAAGACGCGCTTTCGCCCGCTGCACTTTCTCCTCGATCTGAGCCGGATGAATGCGCCCATCCTCAATCAAACGACCGAGAGCCATGCGCGCCACCTCGCGCCGCAGCGGATGGAAACAGGAAAGAACGACCATCTCTGGTGTATCATCGACGAGAAGCTCAACGCCGGTAAGGGCCTCGAAGGTCTTGATGTTTCGCCCTTCACGTCCGATGATCCGGCCCTTAAACTCCTCCGAGGGAATGGGGACAGAGCTGGTCGTATGCTCTTCCACGTACTCTGCGGCATATCGCTGCACCGCTGTAGCGATAATCTTTGCTGCACGCTGTTGCGCTTCCTCGCGCGCCCTTCGTTCAGATTCCTCCACTTTGCGGGAGAAAAATCGCTGCGATTCGCTCTCCACCACGCGTAACAGGTGTTCGCGAGCATCGCTCTGGCTCCATCCGGAAACTCGTTCCAACTGCGCCCTCGCTGCGCCCAAGAGCTCGGACCCTTCTTCTTTCAGGTGCTCCACCTCTTCTTCATCCTTGCGCAGTGAATCCTCTATCTGCTCCAGGTAGTTTGACTTCTTCCCCAGTCTATCCTCTCGTCGGAGGATGCGCTCCTCCATTCGAGAGAATTCCTCCTCGCGGCGTTTGCTACGTTCTTCCAGCTCATCCCGCAGCTTCTGAATCTCGCGCTGTCCATCAAGAAGAGTACTTGCCTTCAACCGTTCGGCCTCTTCATGCGCCTGGCGTAGGTACTCCTCTTCCTTTCTCCGTCGCGGTACGCTCCCGATAAGATATCCCGCCACAACCCCAGCAATAACACACAATCCTAGTCCTATATATCCTATCAATCCCATCATGTTCCGTCCTTTGTACGGTCGTCACTCCCAAAACAACCTCTCATTATACTCGCTTTTCTCCCTCGATATGTAGGAGCGCTGGGAGGAAGATGAGGCTGAACAGAAGCGTGAACCCCAAACCGAGCAACGCTGACACACCCAGGAAACGCAATCCCGGAGTACGCGCAATCAGCAAGCTAGCAAAGACAAGCATCGTCGTAAGTGAAGTCACAAGAATCGCTACTGTGGTCATCCGTCCCGCCCGTTCCACTGCTCCATCGGGCGATATTGTCCTCTCCTCCAGGTAGCGGTGGATGATGTGAATCCCGTCATCCACACCTATCCCAATTAGCAGCGGGGATATCGTGATGTTGATGAAGTTGAAGTTCACCTGTAACAGGCGCATTCCCCCGAGCATCCATATATACCCTAATATCAGCGGAGAAGCAGCCATCAGTGCACGTGTCCATCCACCCATACTGCGCCATAACGCGAGCATGATCATCACTATGGCAAATGCTGTCGATACCAGGAAATCACGCCGCATGTAATCCTCAAGCTTACCCGCCACGAGCGGCATGCCGAAGAATCTATCGGAAAACGAAGCGGCGTAGGCGTTGAACTTCTGCATGTTGCCCTCTTCATAGATTGTACTGACCATGCGTGCCTGAATGATGTAGCTGCCGTCGGGAGCAAGGAAACGCGCTTTTATTCCCGCAGGGAGAGCCATGACAACATCGCGCAACAACGTCTGTGCAGGAGGAAGACTCTTCACATTAATGAGGTTCTGATTCAGCCTAACCAGTTCCTCCTTGAGAGTGGAGATGTCCTCCTGCGCCGCGGAAATATCTATCGCATTGAGTCTGTCCTGCACCGTTTTCAGTTGCGTCTGGATTCCATCAGCACTGAGGGCAAGCTGCGACTGTCCATTCATTGCAGAGACGTACTGCAGAAAGCTAAACTGAGCTAGCAGTGTCCTTATCTGCGTTTGTGCTGATGCCCGATCCCCCAAACTGCGGTCGATGATGTCCAATTGATTAATGTATGAGGGTATATTCAGGTTGTCTAGCACTTCCTTTTGTTGCTCCAGATTGACTGGTAGGAGGCTCAACGCAGAGTCTATTCCCTTTACGAGATCGCTCTTCTCCAGGTGGCTAACGATGTTCGAAAGCTCTTTTTCGTCCTTGGCAAAGAACGTGTAGTAATCGCCAATATGTGTGCTCTTCTCGCCAAACGCTGTCAGCACATTCTGCAGTACCTGCTGGCTCTTCACACGTGGGACCATATCATCACTGGAGAAGATAAAGTGTGTCTGTGCTGCTTGAAAAGCAATGAAGAAGGTCAAGATGAGCACGATGACGACTATTGCCCGCGCCTTTCCTGTTACAAACTGGAAGAAACGTGTCAGATGCGGCGCATAGTTGATCACGCTTTCTCGATGGTGAAAGCGAAAGAGAAAGTGGAAGAGCGTGACCAATGACGGGAGAAGGAATAGTGTCGTAGTAAAAGACAGAACAACGCCTACGCCAGTAATCGCACCCATATCAAATAGGGCGCGCGAGCGCGAGAGAAGAAGGCCGAGGAAGACGATGGCCGTTGTCAACGCCCCAATGAACGATGCTTCTCCCTTCTTCCATACAGTCAAGTACAGCGCACGGTTAAACGAGGTCCCCTTGCTTCGTTCTTCCGCATATCGAGATATTAGATGTATGCTATAATCGATTCCCAACCCAAGCACGAGTGCGGGAAGAAAAGTCGTCACCAGATTAAAACCGCCCACGATGAACTTTGCCCACGCCATAGTGAGAACAACACTCATTAGAAGAGGCACAAGGGCAATAATGCTGTAGAAAACGGATCCGAAGGCCAAGAAGAGTATTACGAGTACCCCAATCGAGGAGATGATGGTACTGCGTAGCATGTCGGAGTTGATCACCGCGTTTGTCTCTGTATTGAATGCGTATGTCCCAGTCACGCCGACGCTCACTTTGAATTTGTGCAGGTCAACTCGCGATAGCGCTGCTTGCAATCTTCTCATCACATGTGCGCTGTACGTCACGCCACGTTCAGAAGGGTAGCGAGGGTGTGCATTAATGAGAAGCTTTGTGTAGTCACTGGAGAAGAAAGGCTCTGGCGTGCGAACAGTCTGCTCTGCTGACGGTGCAAATACCTTCTCGATTTCCCGTACGTCCGCAGTTACCTTGGGAAGGCCGGACAGATTGCCAATAGTTGCGATGACCCCGGTATTCAGAGACGCAACTCCATCGAGCTGAGCCTTGACTGCGGCGATCCCATTCTGATCTGATAGGGTAGTAGCAGCCTCTCTCCCATATAGAGCCTTCGTAAATGAATCATTTATGTTACGGTAAGCACTAGCAAGGTCGGTCTTCAATAGTGGTGCAGTGCGCTCTGACCCAGAGATCGTCTTTTCAGCGGACTCAACGCTCGCCTCAATCTGGGCAAGCTCATCCTTGTTCAGACGATAGAGAACGAGGTACTGATCCGGGATTTCTGGTGCAATTTCGTGCGTGTAACTAACACTATCAAACTCCGGATCCCGGTCAAGCTGCATCTTAATCTGTTGCGCAACTGAGAGGAGCGTATCCGTACGCTCTTTCTTAGTCATGGTGCCCGGAGAATCTAGCGAGACGAGAAGAGCCAAGTAGTCGCTCTGCAACAGCGACTCTTCCGTATGGCGGTAGTTATCAATCAACGGGTCGTTCTGTGGAAGCAGATCCAGGAACGACCCATGGATAGGAATATTGCGTACGTAGTAGCCAGCAGCCCCCGTAATCAGGATGGACGCTATCACCACCCACCATGCGTAGCGTCGACTGATACGAAAGACACGGTAAAAGGCCCGTTTCTTGGTCGGTCTCATCCTCACCATACGCGACCGCCTAGCTGGCCTCCTCGCTAGGGCTGGTCACCTCGATGTCGTACCCGACCAGTTTTGCGGTCAGGCGAACATTCTGCCCTCCCTTTCCTATCGCTAGGGAGAGTTCGTCGTCTGGAACTATCACCTTGGCTTTGTGGTTCTTCTCATTTAGCTCAACTGAAATGACGGATGCTGGCTCAAGGCCATTCTTGAGAAGCTGTTCTACAGAATCACTCCAGCGAACGAGATCAATCTTCTCTCCCGAGAGCTCACGCGTTACAACCCGCACGCGTGCGCCCCCAGCTCCCACACATGTCCCAACAGGATCGACGTTTGGGTCGAGAGACTCAATCGCCACTTTGCTGCGACGCCCAGGCTCACGAGCGATCCTGCGCACTACCAGCGTGCCCTCTTCGATCTCAGGTACCTCCAAGCGCAGAAGCTGATGCACAAACTCTGGATGGGCACGAGACAAAAGTATGCGCGGGTCACCCTGCGTCCGCTCGACGCTGACAAGATAAGTCCGCAACCGATCGCCCGCATGATACCTTTCGCCAGGGATTCGCTCCGAGTTGGGCAGGATCGCTTCCGCCTCACCCAGGTTTACCCACACATCCTTGCCCTCGAAGCGATGTATCGAGCCACTGATGATCTCCCCAACCCGGTTGATGTATAGGTCGTACACAATATCGCGCCTAGTGCGCGTGATTGCTTGACGAATCGCTTCCTCTGCCTTCTTCGTAGCAATGCGGCCAAATTTAGCTAACTCAATCCGCTCACCGTTGATGGAGATATCACCTGAATGCTGGTCTATCTCCACTTCGACCTCGCTATCGGGATCCGAATGATGCTCCTCGCGGTAGGCCGCCGCCAGGCCCTGTCGGATGGCATCGTACAGATCCTCGCGAGGAACTCCCTTCTCTTTTGCCATCTCTTCCAAGGCTTCTATGAATGCAATATTCATCTCATCCCGAATAAGGCTTCGGTTCACTCTCCTCGTAAAGAAGAACAGCACCCACCGGCAGGCGATCAATCACCAAGACATCCAGTGCGCTTCCATTCCTCATATGATGCTCGTATTATACGCTACAGCAACATCGGCAAACAATAGGGGTATGATGAGCAATAAAGAATTAACAGTGGCAGGAGCCGAAAACGGGCAGCGACTCGATCGCTACTTAGCAGGCAACATGCCCGATATTTCCAGAAGTACCATCCAGCGGCTCATCCGCGCTGGGCAAGTGACAGTGGGACCAAGCGTGATTACCCAGCCATCACACCGTGTTCGATCTAATCAGACAATCTCCTGTGCACTACCAAAGGAGAAAAGACTCGTTCCAAAAACAATCCCGCTCGACATCCTGTACGAGGATGATTCGATCGTCGTTGTCAACAAACAGCCCGGACTTGTCGTTCACCCTGGCGCCGGGCAGAATGCCACCACCTTGGTGGAAGGGCTCCTTGTCAATCGCGATCTACCCGTTGATGGCGACCCAATGCGCCCGGGGATTGTTCATCGCCTAGACAAGGACACAAGTGGCACAATTCTCGTCGCCAAGACCCCAGAAGCGATGCACGCACTGAAGGGGCAGTTCGCCGCACGCAAGGTGCATAAGCTGTACATCGCCCGAGTAGAAGGGATTGTAGATGAAGAGGAAGGGATGATAGACGCCCCCATCGGACGCAATCCAGCCAATCCTCGTCGGATGGCGATCAACCCCCAAGGACGAAGCGCTCAGACAGAATTTCGTGTCCTGGAGAGAAACAACAACTCCAGCCTTCTTATGCTGCACCTGCGCACAGGGCGCACGCATCAGATACGCATCCACATGCATTACATCGGTCACTCGATCATTGGTGATACGCTCTACGGACATGCTAACAAGCGATTGATGTTGCACGCTTGGCGTCTGGGATTTACCCACCCGCAAAGTGGAGAATACGTATCTTTTACAGCTCCGGTGCCACCTGAATTTACTGTTCCACAGGGTGTTTCACTGGATAACATAGCAAACGATCTTCACTCTTGATGAGAGATTCTCATGGCTCCAATTAGGTAATCCATCGCTGCAACGTAAGTTGTGCAGACGGCTACATAAAAGAGCGTAGTTCCATAACCCACGTTGGCAAGCATTAAGCTCATTGCGAGAAAAGTGAGGACAGAAGCAGCTTTTCCCAGTATGCGTGAGCCCTGTACTTTCTTCGCCAAGACGTGAAGAAAGAACGCGCCGATTGCCAGCGCCACCTGCGGAATGAAGAATAGTACGAGCCACACTAAGGGAATCGTCCCCATAGTCCACAGTAAGACAACAAGCGATGCGTAGAGAGACTTATCCACTACTGGATCGAGAACCTTTCCCAGTGCGCTCACCTCATGCCGGTGACGCGCCATCATACCGTCAAGGACGTCACCAGCACTGGCAACAAAGAACAATATCAGGGCCAGCTCGCGTCTCCCGCCGACGAGGAAGATAATAATCGGAACGATCAGGACCGCACGAGCGAGGGTTATCTTGTTAGCAAGTGACATGTTACTTCAATCATAATCGTAATCCCTCCCCTGATACAAGCTGCTTGAAGGCTATTCGTACCTCTCGGTATAATGCCTTACCTGATGTGTAAAAGGAGTGATGGGATGAAGAAGCGAGTCATCATCATGGGGGCGGCAGGGCGCGATTTCCACAACTTCAACGTCTATTTTCGCGACAACGAGGACTATGACGTAGTGGCATTTACCGCAACGCAGATCCCGGACATCGAGGGGAGGATGTACCCAGCCGAGCTGGCAGGAAAACTCTATCCGAACGGCATTCCTATCGAATCCGAATCCGATCTGGAGAAGCTGATCGAGGAAAGGGATGTCGATCTCGTTGTCTTTGCATACAGTGACGTCACCAATCAATACGTCATGGAGCGCTCCGCGCTGGTCAACTCATCTGGTGCTGATTTCATGCTGATGGGGACAAAATCAACCATGGTCAAGCCGAAGAAACCACTGATATCGATCACAGCTGTCCGCACAGGTTCGGGGAAGAGCCAGACGACAAGGCGGGTAAGTGAGATCCTCAAGGCTCGCGGGAAGAAACTGGCTGTGATCCGTCACCCGATGCCGTACGGAAACCTGGTGGAGCAGGAGTGGCAGCGCTACGAGACTTATGCGGATCTCGACAAGTATGAATGCACAATCGAGGAACGTGAGGAGTACGAGCCGCACATCGATAACGGAACGATCGTCTACGCAGGTGTGGACTACGAGAAAATCCTGCGCAAGGCAGAGGCAGAGGCGGATATCGTCATCTGGGACGGGGGAAACAACGACTTCTCTTTCTACAAGCCGGACCTATCGATCGTTGTCGTCGACCCACTCCGCGCCGGCCATGAACTCCTGTACTACCCAAGCGGAGTCAACCTCCGCATGGCGGATATCGTGGTGATCAACAAGGTGGACACAGCGTCCTTCGATGACATCCAGTTTGTGCGCCACAACGTGATCGATGTCAACCCAACAGCACGCATAATCGAGGCTGCATCGCCGATTCAGGTCGATGATCCCTCTGTCATCCGCGGGAAGCGTGTACTTGTCATTGAGGACGGCCCGACACTCACCCACGGGGGGATGAAGTACGGCGCAGGAACGATTGCCGCTAAGAGGTTCAACGCAAGCGAGATCATCGATCCGCGACCATACACCGTCGCATCCATCACGGATACCTACAACAAGTACCCAAGAATCGGCCATCTTCTGCCAGCGATGGGATACGGCGATCAGCAGATCAAGGATCTGCAGGAAACAATCGATCGTGTCGACTGCGACGCGGTGGTCATCGGCACACCGATCGATCTCACGCGATTAATCTCGTTTAAAGTGCCTGCAACGCGCGTGCGTTACGAGCTGCAGGAGATCGGGCTTCCTAATCTGGACAGCCTGCTGAAGGATTTCTAAGTCTGACTATATGAGATAAATGCTGACCCTGTACGGAAGAAAAGAGGTGCGGGGTCAGCGTGTCTGCAGTGAGAACAGAAGTGCGAGGGCTAGTCCAATAACGACGCCTGCAGCAAGCCCGAACAGTACGTCTTGAAACCCAACTCCCACCAGAACCCCGACGATTAAGCCCATGGCAAGGAGAATGGTGAAGTGCCTTGCCCTTCCCTGCAGCAGCTTACGCCACATTCTCATCACCAGAGCTTCCGCTGACTACCCGCAAGAAGGCGCGCACAACCTGTGGATCAAACTGGGAGCCCGAGTTTTTCCTAATCTCAGCAATCGCTGTTCCCTTAGAAAGGGCCCTTCGATATGGCCTGTCGGAGACCATCGCATCGTATGCATCGACAACAGCAATAATTCGCGCCTCGATCGGAATGTCGTTACTGGAAAGGCCGCGCGGGTATCCGCTCCCATCGTAGCGCTCGTGATGGGCACGCACGGCCTCGGCTGCGTCGTGCAAGAATTCCTTATCTTCGAGCATCTGCGCGCCGTAGTCGGGATGCTTACGCATCTCTACCCATTCCTCATCGGTGAGCGGGCCAGGTTTGTTCAAGATCTCATCGGGGACCTTGACCTTCCCGACATCATGCAGATACGCGGCATACGAAAGAGTGATCAACTGATCACCTCTTAGATTGAGCTTCTCTCCCGTCGCAACAGCCAATCGTTCCAAGCGGTGGCAATGGCCTTCGGTGATTTCGTCCTTCTCCTCAACCGAGCGGGCGAGCTCCAGGATCTCTTGGATCTCATCCTTCATCAGGTGGAAGCTTGGAGGGGAGGTGATGAGGAGGAATTCTACATCCTGTTGAACCTGAAAGTGGACCCGTTTAGGAAGGCCATGATGATAGATGTAATCCCCCGAGTGCAAGAGATTACCTTCGCTGGTCTCTTGCAGCACCCCACTGAGGATGTAAAGAAATTCAAACCCTTCCCAATCGCTCGCCGCATCGAGAAAAAAATACTTCCCGGCAAGTATCCGTTGCCGGGTAACATCGAACGTTCCTTGCTGAACAAGAAGATCCAGCGCGGTCGCCTTCTTCTCTATATTCTCTCGCTCGTCAGACTTCCGAACGATAGTTAAACCCGCGACCACGCTGGACTCCTTCTGTTAACTAGTCTTTTCAACCACCACCGACATGGGTCGGAGTGAACGAACTGGTGAGTCGCGGTCCTCCACCGACATGTACCGGGCTGGATGAAGTGAGGCGTGGTCCCCCACCGACGTGAACCGGATCGGCTGACACTGTTACTGCCGCAATGGCAACAAATAAAGATACTACCATCACGACCAACAGCAACGTCTTTGCAAGTCGCTTCATTCTCATACCTCCTTGCTACTGGGATTTCACTTCTATTATACCTAGTAAGAGCAGGTCTTAGACATCGAAGCCAAGAAGAAGCGCTAAGTCTAGTGTTTGCCATCATTATCCGCCAATGTACAGTCTATTTCCATAGTAACCTTTAGCATACCCCTGATAGCTTCCTTGTGCAAAGGTTTTCCCGCGCGAGTCAATCTTCGTGTTTGTACCAGGAACAGGAAAGAGTAATACTAGAGATCCCTCATTTGCCTGACCATCAACGCTCCTAAGCCCGCGAGTGCCGCTGCGATTCCGCTTACAGCGATGATTACAGGCGCAGCGAAAGCAGCCAACAGCACACCGCTCATAGCCAGAGAAAGCGGCTGCAGCCCATCTGTTATGGCTGATTGCGCGGCGAAGACTCGCCCCTGCAGTTCGTTCGGCACGCGTGTCTGGAAGATGACTGCCTCAAACGTGTTCACGACTGCCACCCCCACTCCTACGAAGCCCAATGCAACAAGCGACAGGCCTATGCTCCGCGAAAGGCCAAATAGAGCCAACGTAGTCCCGAGGAGGACAAGCCCAAAGATGATCTTCAAGCCATGATGATGAAAACGCTTCAGACGAGTTGTGAGAAACCCTCCGATAACCATCCCCAAGGAGAGGGCCGAGCCAAAAAGACCGAAGCCGCGCGCCCCAACGTGAAGCACATCCTTGGCCATTATCGGGAAGAGAACACTCGTCGGGGCAAGGAGAAAGTTTATCAGTGCGAAGAGAAGGAGCATGAAGAAGAGCACCTTCCTGTCATGCAGGAACCTGAAACCGACAATGATGTCAGAGTAAATCGAAGTCAATCCCTTTCGCGCACGATTGCGCGGAGAAGGGAAGGAAGCTGCCAGAAGCGATATCGCGGCGACCATGAACGTGAATGCATCGACCAACATCGTTGGACCGCTTCCAATGAGGCCGACGAGTATTCCGCCGACCGCCGGGCCGGCAATTCCAGCAGCGCCACCAGAAATCTGATAGAGGGAGTTGCCCTTCGTGAGCTGCTCGCCAGTCAAGAGATTGGGGATCGAGGCTTGCAGGGATGGGCGGTGGAAGGCCGTGGCCGTGGAGGCAAGGATAGTGAACACATATATCTCCCACACCTGAAGCTGCCCGCTCAACAGCAGGGCCCCCGCCGTCCCGATGATGAAGCCGTTTACCAGGTTCATCGCTAGCATTAGCCCCCGGCGGTCGAGCCGATCGACGAACACCCCAGCAATCGGACCAAGGAGAAGAGTCGGAAGGGCCGTGGCAATGGCAACACCAGCGAGGGTAGTTGCTGACCCTGTCTTCTCTAACACCCACCACAAGAGAGCAATGTAAGTCAGCCGGCTGCCGAACATCGAGAGGCTCTGTCCTGCCCAAACGAGGACGAAGCTGCGATTGCTCCACAAAGATGTGTTATTGTTCATCGGCGTTACATTAGAGTATATCGACTCCTGTTCTCTAAGCAAACCTTTGACGGAAGAGTTGCGAGGAGCGCTGTTTCCATTTTCCACTCGAAGGGGCTGGATGCAGTCCAGCTAAGAAGCTTCGTCTCCCCGTTGTGCCAGCCAAAGGAGAGAGTTACAATCGTAGTCAGTACATGATCTATAAACGTTGCTACGAGTGAGGAGGAAGTACATGGCAGAGAAACACATGATGACAATAGACGGGAATACCGCAGCAGCACACGTTGCCTACGCGTTCAGTGACGTTGCCGCGATATACCCGATCACCCCCAGTTCACCGATGGGAGAGGTGGCCGATACCTGGGCCGCACACGGGCGGAAGAACATTTTTGGCCAACCGTTGCAGGTAACCGAAATGCAGGCCGAATCAGGGGCGGCTGGAGCTGTGCACGGCTCTCTTGTCGCCGGTGCATTGACAACTACGTTCACCGCATCGCAAGGCCTGCTCTTGATGATCCCCAACATGTACAAGATCTCTGGAGAACTCCTTCCCGGTGTATTCCACGTATCGGCACGTGCTGTGGCTGGACATGCCTTGTCCATCTTTGGCGACCACTCCGATGTGATGGCTACACGCCCGACGGGATTTGCCCTCCTTGCCTCCGCATCGGTGCAGGAAGTGATGGACCTCGCCCTCGTCGCCCACCTCTCCGCGCTACGTTCGAAGGTTCCGTTCTTGCATTTCTTCGATGGATTCCGCACCTCACACGAGATTCAGAAGGTTGACGTATTGGACTACGACGAGATGGCCAAGCTCGCCCCGTGGAATGAGATCGAGGCGTTTCGCCGACGAGCGATGAACCCGGAGCACCCGCATCTGCGTGGATCTGCGCAGAACCCGGACATCTACTTCCAGGGGCGTGAGGCAGCAAACAAGTACTATTTTGCCACTCCGGGAATTGTTGCCGAGATGATGAAGCAAGTAAGCGAACTCACCGGACGCTCGTATCATCTGTTTGACTATGTCGGCGCACCGGATGCCGACCGTGTCGTGATCCTCATGGGTTCCTCCTGCGACGTCGCCGAGGAGACTGTGAACTATCTCACTTCACAGGGCGAGAATGTCGGCGTGTTGAAGGTTCGCCTCTATCGTCCCTGGTCGGCGGAGCACTTCCTGCAGGCGCTCCCAAAAACTGTAAAGCGAATCGCTGTGCTCGACCGCACGAAGGAATCGGGAAGCGATGGAGAACCGCTGTACAAGGACGTATCGACGACACTTAAGGAGCACGAAGATAGCCGTATCGTCGTTGGCGGCCGCTACGGCCTCGGCTCGAAGGACTTCACTCCAGCGATGGTCAAGAGCGTGTTCGATAACCTGAAACAGAAGACGCCAAAGAACCACTTTACCGTAGGGATCATCGACGATGTCACTAATACATCGCTCCCGATGGAACCGGAGATCGACGTAGCACCAGAAGGCACGATTCAGTGCAAGTTCTGGGGATTGGGCGCAGATGGCACCGTCGGAGCGAACAAAAACGCGATCAAGATCGTGGGGGATCATACCGATCTCTATGCGCAAGGTTATTTTGCCTACGACGCCAAGAAATCTGGCGGGATCACGATGTCCCATCTACGCTTCGGCAAGGAGCGAATCCAGTCACCGTATCTTATCAAGAGCGCCGATTACATCGCCTGCCACAACCCCGCCTTCGTGCACAAGTACGACCTGCTCGCGGGGATCAAAGAGAACGGAACCTTCGTTCTCAATTGCCCGTGGACTGGCGATGAACTCGACAAGAACCTTCCGGCATCACTGAAGCGCACGATCGCAGAGAAGCACCTCAAATTCTACACAATCGACGCGGTCAAACTGGCCGGTGAGGTCGGTCTTGGTGGACGGATCAACATGATCATGCAGACTGTCTTCTTCAAGCTAGCGGGCATTCTTCCCGTCGATGAAGCAATAACTCGTCTAAAGGAAGCTATCGTCAAGACCTATGGAAAGAAGGGCGAGAAGGTCGTGCAGATGAACAACGCCGGTGTCGACGCTGCACTGGATAACCTCGCTGAGGTCAGCGTTCCCGCATCGTGGGCATCGGCCTCCAGCTCGGATGGAAGCAAGGAAGAGCACATCCCGGAGTGGGTCATCAAGGTGATGCGCCCGATGGAGCTGCAGGAGGGAGACACTCTCCCGGTGAGCGCGTTCGCCGCTGATCTAGATGGCAAGTACGATTGGACAGGTCCAGATGGGACTTTTCCCGTAGCGGCGAGCAAGTACGAGAAACGGGGTGTGGCGATCAGCGTTCCCGAGTGGAACCCTGACAACTGTATCCAATGTAACTTCTGCTCGTTCGTCTGCCCGCACGCTGCGATCAGGCCGGTGTTGGCAACAAGCGAAGAGCTCGCAGATGCTCCTGAGGGATTCACTACAGTCGCCGCCAAGGGTAAGGGGCTTGACGGCTTCCAGTTCCGCGTACAAGTCAGCACGCTCGACTGCACCGGTTGTGGGAGCTGCGTCTCCGTCTGTCCGGGGATGAAGGGAGAGAAGGCGCTCACGCTAAAACCGCTCGCCTCTCAGACCGAGGTGCAGGTCAAGAACCACCAGTTCTCGACAGGTCTCCCGGTGCACGATGATGTCATTGGGCCAGAGACAGTTAAGGGAAGCCAATTCCGACAGCCGCTGTTTGAGTTCTCTGGCGCCTGCCCAGGCTGCGGCGAGACGCCGTACGTGAAGCTAGCCACGCAACTCTTCGGTGATCGGATGCTCATCGCCAACGCCACTGGCTGCTCCTCGATCTATGGAGGGTCGGCACCGGCAGCACCGTACTGCGTGAACAAGGACGGCCATGGCCCAGCGTGGGGGAACTCGCTCTTTGAGGACAACGCCGAGTACGGCTTCGGGATGAACCTAGCCCTCACCGCCCGGCGTGATCACTTAACCCGATTGGTGACAGACGCAATCGACAGTGATGCATCGGCAGAAATTAAGTCCGCGTTGAGTGACTGGCTCGCGAGCAAGGATCTCGCGGAAGGATCACGCGCTGCCGGTAAGAAACTCGTGTCCCTGTTGGAGAATAATGCTGTAAACAATGACCTGCTAAAGCAGATCCTGTCGATGAAAGACCTTCTTACAAAGAAGTCGATCTGGATCTTTGGCGGGGACGGTTGGGCCTACGACATCGGCTACGGCGGGCTCGATCACGTGATGGCGATGAACAAGGACGTCAACGTCCTGGTCATGGACACCGAGGTCTACTCCAACACGGGTGGACAGTCATCGAAAGCAACACCAACCGGGTCGGTGGCCAAATTCGCTGCCTCCGGCAAGAAGACGAAGAAGAAGGAGCTTGGGCGGATGTTTATGAGCTACGGTTACGTCTACGTCGCCTCCGTGGCAATGGGCGCAAACATGAACCAGTGCCTGAAAGCGTTCCTGGAAGCGGAGGCCTATCCCGGACCGAGCATCATCATCTCCTATGCCCCATGCATCAACCAGGGACTAAAGAAGGGAATGGGCAAGTCGCAGGAGGAGGAGAAGCTGGCTGTACAAGTGGGTTACTGGCCCCTTTACCGCTATGATCCGCGCCTCAAGGCACAGGGCAAGAACCCTCTCCAACTCGACTCCAAGGAGCCGAGTGGCGACTTCCATGAATTCCTGATGGGAGAAGTGCGCTACTCAAGCCTCGTAAAGACGTTCCCTGACGAAGCGAAAAAGCTGCACGCGCGACTCCAAGCAGAGTGCAATGAACGGTATCAGGAGTACAAGAAAATGGCGGAAATGTAGTAGCCCCGTCTCGAAAGAACCATCAAGAAAGAACCATCAACAGCGGGCTCGACCATGAGGCCGAGCCCGCTGTTCCTAATATCGATTAAGGAAGGTAGAGATGCCCAAGAACAACACCCATGAGATCCTGCACGCGATACAGGAACGTCGCAGCGCGCGGGAATTTCTCGATACACCCGTGGAGATGGCTGCAGTCAGGCGAATCGTCGAGGCTGGTCGCCTCGCGGCATCGGGGGCGAACAGACAACCGTGGCATTTCGTCGTGGCCGATGATCCGGTGATCAAGCGTAATCTGCGCTCGATCTGTGAAGCCGCTGAGAGAAGCTATTATGAAAAAGCACCCGAGGAGCTACGGGAGTGGTTCGCGGATCATTCGATCAGTCCAAGTAAGCCCTTTCTGGAGCGAGCACCCGTCCTGATCACAGTCTTCTTCGATCCACATGCTCCTTATGCCATTCCCTCGGTATGGATCGCTATCGCGAACATGCTGCTGCAGGCAACCCAAGAAGGGTTGTATTCCCTACCGTACACGCCATCCAGTGCGCAATTGGGCCCGGTGCTTGGGGTTCCAACCAAGTATAGCGTAGCTGCGCTCCTTCCGATCGGACACGCAAATCGCCCTGCGCGACAACCGCGCCACCCTATCTCACAGGTTGCATCACGTAACAGATTTGAGGTTCCTTTCGACGAGGGATGATCGTACAGTGCGTGTCAACGTGTGCGGCACTTCTCACGCAAGCCTTCCTCGTTCTTAATGACGATGCGGTAACGGCTCTTGTCCAGGATCCCTTCCCGCGCAAAGCGATTGAGGGCAAGAGTGGTGTTCTCTCGTGCTGAGCCAATCATGTCCGCAAGGTCCTTGTGAGTGAGCTGGAAGCCTATCAGGATGCCATCCTTCGTCTTCACGCCGTATTCGTCTGACAGCTTGAGTAGCTGACGCGACAGACGGGCCTGAATATCCTTGAACGCAAAGTCCTCCAGCGTCTCCTCAAGGACACGCGCCCTACCGGCGAAGTGCTTGAGCATCAGTTGTAGATAGAATGGATCAGCGTTCACCGCATCGACAAAGTTTCTCTTGCTCACCCGCCTCACGTATGAATCCTCAATTGCCGAGGCAAGATACCGCCGACGCTTCTCGCCGACGAGGCACATCTCACCGAAGATCTGGTCCGTATCGAGTATGGCGATGGTGAGCGTCTTTCCACTCTCATCAAGGAACGACAGTTTGATCCTTCCTTCTTCTACGAGGTAGACAGCGTTGCTGGGAGTTCCGGGGTGAAAGATCGTCTCTCCCCGTTGCACATCGATCGATTCGCCCATTGCTGCCAACAGGCCCTTAATACTCGTCTTCTCACGAACCGATTGCATCATCTGACCCCCTTAGGTTAGAACGTGCTAAGGGTAGCTCGGTTCTGGAAGTTGGACGAGGAAAAGGCACGCTTCAAGAAGGAAAGTTCCCGGTAAGAAAAGGTAACGCATGTCACCTTTAGGAAAGGAATGTGGGAGAAAAGGGATAGCGCGGTACATGTCAAAAGTTGTGCTGGTCTGAAACTCCCTAGAAAGGAGGTGATCCAGCCGCAGGTTCTCCTACGGCTACCTTGTTACGACTTCACCCCTCTTGCGGAGGTTACCCTCGGCGCCCTTTGATAGGACGACTTCAAGTACCCCCCACTCGGTTGGTGTGAC
>JALTFO010000037.1 GCA_027007005.1 Candidatus Bipolaricaulota bacterium
ATCCTTCATAATCCATTCCTCAGCTACTCCATCCCTAAACCTGGTCTCAATCTCAATTGCGGAGTCTGCGCGCTGCCCGGTCGCAACTCCGTATGACTGCCCTCCAGCAATGCGATATGGGAGCAGGATAATATTGGGATTGAGTTCCCGGAGTCGCCTGGAGAAATCAGGGTCAAGTGTTTGATTGTTCATCGCAAATCCAATGACCACATCTGAGAAGGCAACACGTCGCTCGATTTCGGCCACGGAGTACAGAAAGGGAACTCCCTCGACAATACCATGCGCCATATCGTGAGTGGTACCCATCAGGTAGTTCCCCAGCCGCGGGAATGGGGCGTCCGCGATCACTATCCAATTTGGGGGAAGTTCGGTTATCGGACGAGAATGCTGCTCAAGAATCCGAAGATTGTCGATTGCAATGGAGGCTCCATCATATGCCTGGATATTCAGGTAGTAGCGGTCTGAGTCTGGAAGAAGTATCCCCGCTGAGAATCTTCCGTACTCCGGTTCAGCGTTTAACATATCCCGCAAGTACGCGGACGTATAGACCGTTCCTTCGCTCATTCCAGCAGCCTGAAACCACATCCTGAGAACCTTGCCATGCCGCCCTGGCTGGAGAATCCTATAGTCGAACTCAACGATGTATGACTTGCTACCCTCAATTGCTAGCTTTTCGGGATCAGAACTAATCTGGCCGAAGTTTGAAAGAAGGATGGATGTTCCATCACCAGCTCGAATTCCGGGCTCCTCTGTCATGGCTGTCGTGCCATGAGGGGCAAAGTGCAACTCTGGACGTATTGTAGGTGCCGTGCCTTCGCAGTCCTCAGTCAACACGACTTTCTCCTCTGTCTCGTCTACAAGCTTGATATTATCGATCAGGATGGCACCAGTGGACACTACATTCCATCTGACCTCGTAATCATCGTAGTTGAGAAGATCATTAGCCAGCCTAGCGTGTCCTGTGTCGCCCGGTTGGCCAGTGATGTTGATGGATTGAAGCCAGTGCCCAGCAGATCCCCCCCGAGGAGAGTAGAACATTATTTCGAAGCCTTTGTCTGGCGCTTCAAGGATTCTGTAATCGAAGGTGACAGCGTAGCGATGTTTAGGAGTCAGAGGTAATACGGAAGGAGAACTATGAAGGTATGCCCGATAATGATCAGATCCGTTGTATCTTCCCACCACAGAACACTTGCCCTCAATTGGTTTAATGCTATCTCCAGTCAGGGCCCCGATGTCCAATAAGACAAGCCCACTAGTGAGCCCTGGCGCTTCGGTGTCGAAGTCATCGAAGAAGACTTCCGTGTACTCAGCAACCCACCCAGTGCCTCGCGTAGAACCAGGGGAGTGTGTTGCTGGCAGGTCATCAGCCCCCAGCACAGGCAACAACTGCTTGGAGCCGTCCCATTGTCTGGGATTACCATAAGCCCTGTCCTGTGCGCGCGTTACGATAACCTGGATTGTCAGAGAATCACTCATCCCTTCTGGATCAGTCACGGTGAGAATCACTTGCCCGTACCCAGACCAACTGGCATCAGCTCCCCAGATGTACAACTTCTCATCTTGGAATCCTGCTCCGATCCCTGGGTCGCTCGCCTCTACTCTCCACTTCAGCTCTCCTCCATCTGCATCCTCCGCTACATACCCCGTCCCTAGTTCCGGTATCCCTCGCAACGGTAGCGCATATACTGAACTGAGATCATCAACTCCCTGCATCACATACGCTGGCTGTTGAAAGTAGTATTCATTGATCACAGGCGCGTTCCCCGTCGTCACCCCTCTCGGCAGCGTCTTAGCAAAGGCCACACGCAGTACCTCAATCGTCCCTTCATCTCCAAGCGTGATCTTGAACTCAAGCAACTCCTCAAGGTTCGGATCAGCTGATGCTCCCGGCTTGTGTTCAATCATCCAGGGGTTGACAGCAAACGCTGCCAACGGAAGTACGTAGACTCGCTCCTGCTCATCTAAGGGAATCTCCGTGGCAAACACCGCATCACTGGACCCACAGGGTTCATCATCTTCACCAGCAGGAAGATTGTGGTCGTAGTAGCCCAGATTGATCTCAGCATTGATTGCATGATCGGCACGCGCTATCAACACCAATGCTTCATAGGAAGAGGCATCAACCGGGTTTGTGAACTGAGAAGAGACTGTTCTTACATCTCCATCATCAGGGTATGTGTACTGAATGAACCGCTCTCCGTCTTTCTCCATTGGCACTATGCCATGGAAGCTTGGTCCATTCTCCGTCTGATCGAACGAGTACCAGCCATTGAGAGGAACTGATCCAGATGACATGCCGTCTACTGGAAGCTCATCTTGTGGAGAGTACTGCTCCACTGGGAGCGCGTAGTACGGGGTTTCGGCGTCAACTCTCGGTTCAGTTTGCTTAACGGGAAACTGGGTGAGCGTTGTTGTCGGTAGGTCCAAGGAGCTTGTGCTGGACGCTGCCCTACTGCCGGTCAGCCAGTCGTGACTAACGATCTTGGCAGTGGAAGGTGTCCAGTTCATCCACTGACTCCCCCAAGCTGATACCGTCCCACCGGAGAAGACAAACTCAGAGGAAGGACCAGTCTGATCAACCTGCATCAGGATGTCACCAAACGCGGTCATCTTAACCGGCACTGAGAACACCACTCGCAGGCCAGTCGCATCCTTCCCTGTGTCGTTGGTGATGACCTCACCAGCAAGAGATGAGAGTGATATGCATAACAATCCAACAACCACCAGCAACGCCACCTTTCTCATGCTCCCTCCTCAACATCACAGCTTAGCAGATGTGGAGTGTGTTGGGCAAGAGAGAACCATGTGACTTTCAGTACCCGCGTAGTGCCTCCTGCCGTAATGGCAATTTGTGAATCCCACATCTAGTGTACTGGAATGCGATCTGCCAACAGGATTATCGCGTCGAAGGGGGCAAGCGTGAGTTCCGTAGTGACCGGTTTACCGTTGTTGCTGGATCGGTCCTGAGTGCCATCAATGCGGTGAATCCCTGTCCTGCCGAAGCGTCCACGAAGCTCGCTTTCGGTGAAATTATGGGGTTCTGGTAGTGGATTGACCAAGACGAACCCATTTTTGAAATCCCTTCGCCACGGACCTGCTCCCCCCTCCAGAATGCGGACGTTGTCGAATGCAATGGCACCACCTCCCTTACCGATCAGAAAGGCCAGAGAGAAATTCTTACCAGTGTCGACTACAACTGGGAACCTCGCTGTCCCGGAGTCGCCACGTACGATCTCATGAGTCAGAAAGTAGGTCTTCCCTTGAAATCCTTCACCCAGCACGCTAATACTGGCGTATGAATCAAGTGTATCCACTATTTTCCACTCACACTCGACTACGTATGTCTTGCCTTCCCTCAGCCGCACGCGCATGCAATCCGTACCGGCATTCGTGTACTGACGGTTGTAGTCACCATCATTGCTAAGCAATAGGCTACCTTCTCCATCGATAACTTCTGCTTCTTTTCGGGTTATCTGTGCCTGTGGAGCCCCCCACATCTCTCGCGGGTAATTAGACCGCTCAAAATTCTGCTCCCAGACTGTTCTCTCTGGCGAGCGCATCTCCTCTGCATCCGCCAAGGCTTTGCCAAGATAACCCTTATATTGCGGATCTTCGATTGCCCGTCCAGCGGGATTCACTGTATATTCGTCAAACCAGTAGGGAGCGCTCCGCCCCTCAAACAAATCGTACTCGTAGAATCCGTTTCCAAGAAGGGCTGTTCCCATGGTTAGACGG
>JALTFO010000038.1 GCA_027007005.1 Candidatus Bipolaricaulota bacterium
GATACAGCTGCTGCTCATCATATGGTAGAAAGTTGTATGCCATCACACGTACCTCCATCTCCATTAGATGAAGATACTATATTCATCTGGTACTAAATGTGCAAATTGGTTTGTCGGACAGGCTCATAGGGTGTTTCCTGTAGCACGTGTGATCCCCTTGTTGGTTCCGATAGCGAATTCGCCAACGTAGTGCGATCCTTCGTCGGTGTCGATTGTGCTAAGCAGGAACTCCTCGTTCTTGTCGGCTGTGGCGCGCACGACCCTCCCCTTCTCAAACCACAGGTGCACACCATCGACGCGGCGACCCTGAAAGGTCGT
This sequence comes from Candidatus Bipolaricaulota bacterium, assembly GCA_027007005.1. Lineage (GTDB taxonomy): Bacteria > Bipolaricaulota > Bipolaricaulia > UBA7950 > UBA9294 > M55B144. The sequence goes on from JALTFO010000038.1 coordinate 319, forward strand.
GGGATAAGAGAAGCGCACATGCCCTTCAACGCTGTCTTCCACAGGTCCGGTGAAGACTTCACCGTCTGGCATGTTGTTCTTCCCATCGCAGTTGATGAACCTGCGGCCAGCGATGTTCAGCTTGAGATCAATGTCGGGGCCAATGACATGAACCTTCTCCTTACCAGCAAACAGGTCGACAATCTTCTGTTGCCAGGCGGAGAACTTCTTCCAGTAGCCGACCGGGTCATCGATGTCGGGAAGGCAAGCGTTGAACACGAAGTCCTCATACTCGGCAAGGCTCATCTCGGCGTCTTGGGCGTAGGCGTTCGTCGGATAGAGCGTCCCCACCCATCTGAACTCACCTGTTGAAGCACGCTGCATCACTTTGGCCATGATATCCTTGCGCGCTCGGCTGCTGATCACCATCTTCTCTGGCGGGACATTCGACAGCCCCTTCGTGTTGAGCGCGCTCATCAGTGAAATGCTGGCGTCGTAGGTCTCCATGACAAGCTTCATCGGCTCTGGGATATGTGAGAGCTGTTCGTCCGAGCCGTAGGAATAGAGGATTTCATCCGCATCGGGAAGGGATACAAGCGTAAGAGGGAACCCTCCCGCCTGGATCACCTTGATGAGAATCGCCTTCAGCAGAGGCTCGGCGATCGCCCCTCCCTGAATCAACACCTTGTCCTTCGGTCTTACTGACACCGAGTAGTTCACAAGAACATCGGCTAGCTTATCGATTCGCGTATCCATCGCTTCTTAGCCTCCTTTTCATCCCTTAGCTTATTAAGCTAACCAACAACCGTTCATCTTCCAGTCTTGTTTTTCTCCTGTGCCCACAAATTCACAAGATTCAGGCAGGTCTCGACAGCCTTCTCCATCTCTTGCAGGCTCGCCCACTCGAGCGGGCCGTGCACGTTGTGCATTCCCGCAAATAAGTTGGGCGTAGGGAGGCCCATCTCGGTGAGTCGCGCACCGTCGGTTCCGCCGCGGATCGGGGTGAGCAGCGGATCGATCCCAGCCTGTTTGACCGCCTCGATCGCGAGATTGACCGGACGCATATCTTTCTCCAGCCAGTAGCGCATGTTCCGGTACTGCGGGGTGATCGTACACTCCACTTTTGCCCGTGGATCTCCCCTCTCGATTAACGTGCATGATTGACGCAGGAGGTCGCTATCTGCCTTTAGGCCCGAGAGCTCAAAATCACGCAGGATGAAGTGCAATTCTGCCTGCGCGGAGGTTCCATTCATCTTGTACAGATGTATGAACCCATCGCGACCTGATGTTGTCTCCGGGGTGCGCGTGTACTGCGGTAGGGAGTCGACGAGCCGAGCCGCCCGTTGCAGCGCGTTCACCATCTTTCCCCTGGCCATCCCTGGGTGGATTGACACGCCAGTGATCTTCACCACAGCGTGATCGGCGGAGAAGCTCTCGTAGGTTACCTCACCCAGGCCTCCACCGTCGAGGGTGTAGGCAATATCGGCCCCCAAGTCATCGAGCGTCAGGTTATCCACCCCACGTCCGACCTCTTCATCCGGGGTGAAGCAGAGGCGAATCTTGCCGTGCGCGATCTCGTGGTGTGAAAGGAGGTAGGAGGCAAGCTCCATGATCTCTGCCACGCCTGCCTTGTCGTCTGCCCCGAGGAGAGTCCTCCCGCTGGCGGTGATGATATCCTGGCCACGCTTTTCCAAGAGACCGGGAGCTGTCTCCTCGTTTAAGACCTTACTTGCATCATCGGGAAGGACGATCGTGGAACCATCGTAGTCGCGATGCACGATCGGTTTGACTCCCGTACCGCTGAACGCGGGCGCGGTGTCAACATGAGCGATGAACGCAACTGTAGGAACATCTGCAGGAGCGTTGTGGGCGGGAATCGTGGCAAGTAGGCAGCCGTAGTCTGTAATGCGCACATCTTCCGCGCCAATCGCGACAAGTTCATCGGCCAGGATCCGCTGCAGATCGAGCTGTTTTGCTGTGCTGGGTGCGCTCTTCGATTCCTCGTCGCTCTGCGTGTCGACCACAACGTAGCGCAGGAATCGCTCCTCCAGATCATCTATATCTATCACTTTCTTCACTTCCTAGTACGCACGAGCAAAGTAGGCCAGGCCAACGGCTGGTTTGCCGCAGACAGGACAGGTGACTCCATTAGCATCAAAGTTTTCGTTCTCTTCGAGAGGGAAGCAACGGGATGATGCCTTTGTCTCTTCCTTGATCTTCGCCTCGCACTCGGCGCTGCCACAGTGGGGAATCAGCGCCCAACCATCGTTCACGATCTCCTTTAACTCCTTGTAGGTGTTTGCTTTGTGCAGGTGCGCATCGCGAAACTCCGTCGCTTGAGCGAGCAGGTTCTCCTGTATCTCAACGAGAAGGTCGCTTATCACATCTGCGATCCCATCCTGAGATACCGAACGCTTCCCGTCCCTCCCCGGGATGTCGCGCCGGGCGAGCACTGCTTGCCCGGACTCAACGTCACGCGGTCCAATCTCCATCCGCAGCGGCACGCCGCGCATCTCCCAATCGTTAAACTTGAAGCCCGGAGTCAAACCTTCGCGCTTATCCACGTGCACCCGTATTCCAGCATCGCTAAGTTCCCGCTGCAGGCCAGCGATCGCCTCCATGACAGCGTCCTTCTGGTCTTCGCTTCGCCAGATGGGGACGATCACCACCTGAATCGGAGCAAGGTGCGGTGGGAGCCGCAGCCCTTTGTCGTCGCCGTGGGCCATGACAATCCCTCCGACCATGCGCGTGCTCACCCCCCACGAGGTGGTGTAGCAGTATTGAAGGTTGTTTTCTTCGTCGAGGAATTTGATGTCGAACGCCTTGGCAAAGTTTTGCCCGAGAAAGTGCGACGTCCCCGATTGCAGCGCCCATGCGTTTCCCATCATCGCCTCGATGGTGTAGGAGGCCTCCGCTCCAGCGAACTTCTCCTGAGCGCTCTTACGCCCCTTGATCACTGGGATCGCTGCGTCATTGATCGCGAAGTCGGCGTAGATATCGAGCATGCGCATTGTCTCTTCCACCGCCTCTGCTTTGCTAGCATGCGCGGTGTGCCCCTCCTGCCACAGGAATTCTGTCGTGCGCAGGAACAGGCGCGGTCGCATCTCCCAACGGACGACGTTTGCCCACTGATTGATGAGAACAGGGAGATCACGATAGGAGTGGATCCACTGCGCGTAGGCATGGCCAATCACCGTCTCCGATGTTGGCCGGACGACGAGCGGTTCATCGAGCTTCTTGCCGCCGCCGTAGGTAACAACAGCAAGCTCCGGGGCAAACCCCTCGATGTGCTCAGCCTCCTTCTCGATGAAACTCATCGGGATGAACAGCGGGAAGTAGGCATTTTTGTGCCCGCTCGCCTTAAACCGCCTGTCAAGGCCGGACTGAATCCCCTCCCACAACTCATAGCCGTACGGCTTGATAATCATGCAGCCACGCACCGGCGCAGAATCCGCCAGGTCGGCCATCTTGACAACATCGTTATACCAGCGAGAGTAGTCCTCACCGCGTGGGGTTACACCTTGCTCTGCCATAGAATCCTCTCCTCGTTATTAGACAACTACAAAATCAGGATGAGTAATAAGCTCGATTTTGGCACATCCTTGAGATCTGCTCGCCATGGAGATAACACCGTAAGTGTAACCGCTTCGTTGATAAACTTAAAAAGGTGCTGCTGCTTTGCGAGAGGCAGGGAATAAGAAGAACGGGGCCCCGCTCTAAGGGTCCCGTCTTCTATCGCTTGCTGCGCTATCTAGGATCGGAGGTAACAATCCTTTTTATTGCTCTCGTATAGTGACATAATAGCCGGTGGTTGCGTGTTGCCTGTGAGAGAGATGTGTGAAATCTGTGAATCAAATTCCGAACGCGTAGAGAATTCCACCAACGGCAAGTCCAAACACTAGATTGAACGCCTTTACACGCAGCGAATCCTTGACCGAGACTGAGAGAAGTGGGAGCATTCCGTGGCCATCCTGCACGAACGAGCTAACAAAGAGTACGGAAAACGGGATCATCCCTGAGGCAAACATCATCACGAAGATCATGTGCGGGCCCGACTCGGGGATGATCCCAAGCAGCCCCGCGGAGATGAAGATCAGCCACATGTGTCCCTGAATGAATGCCTGCACCGTCTCGCGGCTTGGGAGGAACGAGAGGATGAGAAGAACGCCAAACGTCCACAAGAATACACGAACAGTGTGTCGGCGCAACACATGGCCGATGATGTGTTCCCGCAGGTAATGCTCCGAGCCGGACATGCCAAGCACGGTCCCTAGTCCAAGAAGAACAACAAGCGTAATCCGCATCCAATCCCATGTTTTCGACCCAACAACCCCGAGGATCGCAATGACGAGAAGGCCGATCATGAGCAACAAGAAGGCAATACGCAGCACCGTTGGATGACGCAGGTTTTCCTTTAGGAGATCCAATCCATGCGTCTTAATCTCGTCTTTATGTACCTGCTGCAGATGACACTCCTCGCAAGTTTCAATGTGCATCAACTTAGCGAGCCAGTCCGATATGCCTCCAAAGACGATGCCCGAGATGAATAGCGCTCCAAACAGAATCAACGCTTTGCCCGGAAACAGGGAGAGCATGACGTAGGACTCGTCGCCAGATGTGGCAATCATCCCGCCCACCAATGCCCCAAACCCAATCAATCCATGCAGGTACATGGAGACATTCATAAACGCTCCCAGGCATCCCGGTGTTGAACCAAGAAAGGAAGAAAGCACGTATTCACGCCACTTGCGGCCACGCAAGGCAGTGGTCATTCCGCCACGCGAGCGCACGTTCAACCAATCGACGAAGACCATCATCGAGAAGACGAAGATGGTGATTGTCACTGCCTCACGCAACACCGCAAGCACGTTCATCTATGCCAGCTTCTTGGAGGGGCGAAACTCCTCAAGCGCTTTATACAACTCCGCCGTGTGTGTGAGGGCCGGACCGCCGCCCATCATTACCGCTACCGCAGCCACTTCCCACAGCTCCTTCTCCGTCGCCCCTGCTGCAAGGCAACTCTGGGTGTGCATCCCGATGCAGTACTTGCAGCGAGCGGTTAGAGCCATCCCAAGCGCGATCAGCTCCTTTGTCTTGAGATCAAGCGCATCCGGTGCGAGCACCTTATCCATAAACTGCGAGAAACACTCCATCTCTTCTGGTGCTTGCCTACGCAATTCACTCAAAGAATGATTCACATCCTGCATCGCTTGCTTCATGTCGCCCATCTGTAACCCCTCCTACAATCGTATTTCAGCCTATTATACTTGCTATTCCGCGAGCAATTAAGGCGATGACCATGGCAATCCCCGTTGTTGTGCCAAGAACTAGCGCTGTCTTCGCCTTTCCCAGTTCTTTAATGAGTACAGCGATCGTGGCTACACACGGTATGTAGAACATGACGAACAGGGTAAACGTCATCATCTGCCCAGGAGAGAGGACCGATGCTACCTGCGTTGTCCCCAGTGCCTGGAAGAGCATGATCAGCGTTAGCTCCTTGCGAAATATCCCAAATATAAGCGTCACACCGACGCTGAGCGGCAGTCCGAGCGCCCATGTGATTGGAAGGACAGCCAGGTTCAAGTAGTAATTGATGTGTGCGTACTCAAAGATACTCAACAAAATGCTCCCGCCGATGAGGAGAGGCCAAGCAAGGACGATAAATTCGCGTGCGCGCAGCCATACCTTAGACCAAATAACCCGTACCGACGGTACCTTGTACGACGGTATCTCCAGGATCAACCCCGGAGTTACTTGCGGGAAGATCTTGGTCATGATCTTTCCAGCAATGGCGATGACGAAGATGTTGATGATATACAAGAGGAATGCGAGGGTTGGCCCAAGGAAGTAGCCGATCAAGCCGAAGATCACCGTTGTGCGAGCAACGCAGGGGACCATCACCGCCAGGGTCGCCGTGATGAAGCGGTCGCGAGGCGAGTCGAGAATGCGTGTGGCCATCACCGCTGGAACGCTGCACCCATACCCGGTTATAAACGGGATCACCGACTTTCCATGCAAACCGATTTTGTGCATGAACACGTCCATGAGATAGCCCGCACGGGGCAGATACCCGATGTCTTCCAACACCGCTAGCCCCGTGAGAAACGGAATCAGATAAGGAAGAACGATCCCAATTGCTCCAGCAATACCCTGAATCGTCCCTCGCAATATGAAGAACCATATCGTGTGCGGATTGATCACCGTCGCCAGCGCGTCCACCGAGCTGTCAAAGAGATTCATGATCGGTGCTTCGACAAGCGCACCCAGCCGGAACACGAGAAGGAAAAAAGCGTACATGATAGCGGCAAAGAATATGTAGCCAAAGAACGGATGCATGAGGAGTGAATCAACCCGATCGCGAAGGCCGATCGTTGGAGAGCCAATCGTAGTCACCTCCTCGAACAGTTCCATCGACAGGTGATGACGTTCTGAGGCTAGAACTTCTTCGCCACTGCGCCCGCGCGATTGCACAAGTTGCTCACGCAGATCGTCCACGAGATTGAGTTCATTAAATCCACCCTCACGCGCAAGATCGATGAAGAACTTATCGCCTTCTAGCAGCTTAATCGCCATTAAGCGCGGCGAGAAAGCATCTTTGCCGGAGCTTAAAGCTACTCTTGCGGAGAGTTTGTCGACTACCTTCTCTACGTCGTTGCTGTACTTAGGCGCGGAAACGGTGGCATGGTTCTTCGCCGCTGTTACCACACTCATTGCCGCTTGTCTTACGCCGATTCCACGCACAGCAATCGCACTTACCACGGGAACACCAAGCCGTTCGGATAGCGCAGCAACGTCGATTGTTAATCCCTTTCTTCTCGCCTCATCCTCCATGTTCAAGCAAACAACTAGCGGGATTCCCATCTCCATGATCTGCAGCGTAAGCTCAAGGCCACGGCTGAGAAGAGAGGCATCAATCACGTTTAGCACAGCATCAAATTCACCACGAACGAGGAAGTTTCGCGCTTGCGCCTCCGCTTGATCGGTGGAAGTAAGAGAGTACGTACCAGGAAGATCGACGACCTCTGCGCGCTTCCCGGCGATCAAGGCGGTGCTCTTCATGTACTCTACCGTCGTCCCCGGAAGGTTGGAGGTATTCGCCTTGTACCCGACGAGATGATTGAAGATCGTGCTCTTCCCACAATTTGGTTGACCAACAAGAGCTATGCGGATCATGATTACGCCTTTTTTCTCAGTATCGCGTGGCAGGAGCGTTCCTCCGTCCACATGGCAACAAGCTCAGCGTTTGGTATCGCTGCAAGCATCTTCGATGCCGTGTCCAGACAGCGCGGGGTGGAGGAGAGTATCTGAAGAAGCCCATTTTCCCTTAGCTTCTTAAGACCGCTTGAAACCTGTTCTGGGTGATGGATTAGAGGGACATCACGCAAATCGATCGTTTGAGCAACTTGTCGTAGAAGCTGTGATCTTTTAGTTGCTCTTTGGCTATGAGGGCCATTGTCCTTGGCGGCTCGCTTCTTCCTACACGCAGGGCAGTACCCGAAGAGTTCCAGCTTTACCCCGACAACCTCAAAACCATTATTCTCACCGAGTTTACGGACCGCGTCAACCGGAGGTATCTCCACGACCTTACCACAACCGAGACAAATGAGATGATAGTGCTCTGACAACCGGACCTCGTAATGGTAGTGATCTTCTCCTAATTCACTCGCCTCAACCAATCCAAGCTCCTCAAGGAGGTTCACCGTCCGGTAGACTGTGGACAGACTGATTTGCTCATCCTCCGCCTTCGCTAGACGATAAATCTCGCTTGCATCAAGATGGGCGTTCTCGCTGATAATACGCAAGAGAAGCTTCCGCTCAGGGGTAATCCTCTTCCCTGCCGCTCGCAGAAACTTCATTGTATCTGGGATATTCATACCTCTCCTTGTTGCAGATGCTTCATAATTGCAATAGGAAATCTAACAGTTCTCCCCTCCTCTTGTCAAGGAAACCGGAAGAGAAACACTATAGAGATAACCACGACGTGATATCTTAGCGTGTCGAACTCAGATGCCTAGATTGCTCTCCTCAGTATTCTTGGAATCTGTTATCACCCATTATAGCATTCCTTTCCACAATGACTCAAGTTGCTACAAGTAGGTTACTTATGAAGAAGCGTTGCAAAAAACACTCCCAACGGCAGAAAAAGCAACCCTAGAAGGCGTAGTTTAGTGATAAATAAGTGCTTTAAAACAAATATGGGAAGAAGCGGCACCGCACTTTCTTCTTATATTCCGGGTACCCCCTTCTGTATTCTTCCTCAAGGCCTTGTTCCTCGAAGAAGCTAAGAATCACATAGGAAAACATCCAGATGGGAATGCACAAGAGGGCGTATATTCCGGGAAAGAGAAGAGCCCATCCTGCAGCGAACAGGATGTTGCTCAAGTACATTGGATGCCTAATCCAACTATAGATCCCCGTTGTTACTAAGCTGCTCCTCTGGCGCAGCACAGGGAACGCCCCTAGTTCTCTTTGTGCCATCATCCGTATCGCGGCCATAGCAGTGAGTAGTACGAGGCTGCTTCCTATCCTTGCCAGAAGAGGCCAGGATACTCTAGGTTGGGGAAGGAGAGGAAGAATGAACGGAGGTAGTAGGTAGAAGACTAACGCAAAGCCCCGCTGTGCTCCTCTGGGCGCTCGCAAAACCTTCTCCTTCACAACAGGTAGGCGATATATGCCCACCGTGAGAAAGACCCCGACAAAATGTAGGCCCATCCAAAATAGTAGGTTGCTGCAAATGTCACTCAACGGCCAATCCTCCTCTTTCTACTTCCACTCTTTCGCGGACCAATTCACGTCAGATCCTGATCTCCTTCCATCTCCCACCCCTGAACCTAAGAGCCATCACCAAAGCATAGAGCAGGACGTAGATCACCTCCGCTGACCAGGCACCGACCATCCCAAAGCCGAGATAGACCCCTAGAAGCCAGGCCAGCGGCAAGTAGGCGAGATACGTATTTCCGATCTCCACACTCAGGATGAACCACATGTCCCCAGCCCCGATGAGAGCAGGGCTCAAGACAATCCCTATGGCGTTGAATACTTGGACACTGCCTAATATCCTCAAGATGGAGACCCCCACTTGCACAACCTCCAACTCATCGGTATAAATGCGCATTATCGGTGTAGGAAGGAAGAGAAACAGGGCCCCCAATGCTCCCATGGCCATCATCCCCAGCTTGGCTGCCTCCCAACCGGATGCCTCCGCCCTTTCATACCTCTTCGCGCCCATATTCTGCCCCACTAGGGTGGTCGCGGCGGCACCGATAGCAGCACCCAACATGTAGGGGATCGAATTGAGTGAGCGGAGGATGTTGCTGGCAGCGAGCTCTAAGGTGCCGATCCTTCCGATTATCCAGAAGAAGACAAGGAAGCCCCCCATTCCTACGAACAAGCGGATCATCAATGGGAGAGACAACCGGCCGATTTTCTCTATCTGGGAGAGGGCTATGTTTGCCAGGTGAAAATACCTATATTCTGATCGATACCTCTTTCCTAAACTGGCCCCGAGATAGTAGAGGGTGGTCAGACCGGTAGCCAAAGTGGAGGCCAGCGCCGCTCCCTGAACGCCTAAGTGAGGAAACCCAAGATTGCCGAAGATCAGGAAATAATTCAGCAAGATATTGGCGGTGGTGATGATGATCGCGGCGTTCATCCTTACTTTGGTCCGGCCGATCCCGTTGAAGAACCCACTGAAGGCCAGGTTGATCAAGGCGAAGACCGCGCCGTAGAATCGATACTGCATGTATGTCCCAAGGAGCCTTCCCATCTCGGGGTCGCTCTGTAGGGGCGGGGAGAGGGAGCGGGCAAGCCACGGGGAGAGAAGGGTGAACACGCTTCCCAGGATGAGAGCAAGTGCGAGCGAGTTATCTAACACCTGTCCGCATTGCGCCATCTCTTTCTCTCCATGGCGGCGTGCACTCAAAGCTTGAGTGCCCATGCTCAAGGCACCCAGGGTGCCGACGACCGTGAGGTAGACCACACCCCCTATACCTGCGGCGGCCAAGGCGGAGGGCGAGAGCCTCCCCAGCATGGCGGTATCGACTATGTTGAGCAGGGTCATAGAGAGATTGGCCAAGACGATCGGATAGGCCAGCTTCCACACCTGCCGGGACAGCGCTGGATTCGGTTGCAATGTCATCTTATTCGCTCTCTATCAGCGGATTGTCCTTGATTTGTGGACATATCTTCAAAGGATTCGTCAAAGGCCTCTGTAACCCTCAAGGCTTTCTCCCGCTATTCCTTCTAGGCTACATGACCGATAAGTTCCTTTAGCGATTCGCATACCTCTAAAAACGTGTAGCATATTCCCATACCTTGAGTTTATTCATGCTGTAGCGATAAGGGACCTCGTCGCTCCCCATCACTCGGCGGTAGAAGTTGACCAAGCTCTCTCGATCCTTGAGACTTAACTTGGTGGGAACCTGTTCACCGCCGAGCACCTTGCCGTAGATAGGTGACTTGGCGAAGAGAGCGGCGAACTTCTTTAAATGCTCCAACCCACCGGTGAGACGACCGAAGTAGTAGGCGCCGCCGGTATCGAGCGCCACCACGAAGATTCCAACCTTTTTTTGGGCCAGCGCCGTGTTGTTCTTCGTGACAAAGTCCTTAATGCTCTCCAGGATCTGGTCGTTTCGGTAGATGGGGCTCCCAATGATCACTGCCTCGTAGTCCGCTAAGTTGGGGTTCTCCGAAAACCTTGATACTGTGGCCGCAACAGCCGCAAAGCCATTTAGCCGCTCGGCCATCCAACCGGCTATCTGAGCGGTCGAGCCATAGACCGTGTCGTAAACAACTAAGACGCGCATCCTTACCTCCTTCGTGGACTACCTCTCACCCGCAGTTGGGACGGGTGCTAGTGGTATGATGTGCGGATGCCCTGAGTTTCTGCTGACGATGGCTTCCACGCCGTAGACGTTCCTTATATTCTCTTCGGTGAGGACCTGCGATGGTTCCCCGGCATCGTAAATCCTGCCCTTGTCCAGGAAGACAAGCGTGTCGGAGAACCTGGCCGCCAGGTTCAAGTCGTGGATCGCCATTATCGCGGTTATCCCCCTCTCGTCGACTATCGACCTGACAATGTCCAAGACCTCAAGCTGATGCCGTAAATCCAGGTTGCTCGTAGGCTCATCGAGCAGAAGGACCTGCGGCTCTTGCGCTAAGGCCCGAGCGATGAGGACCTTCTGTCTCTCTCCGCCGGAAAGCTCGTTGAATTGCCGCAGGGCCATTTCCTCGAGGCCCATCAGGGAGAGTATCTGGGAGACGACCTCCTTATCCCTGGAAGATATTCCCCAATTAACATATGGTCGTCTTCCGAGAAGGACGGCATCGAACACCGTAGAAGGAAAAACATGACCGGCCGATTGTGGGACATACCCCAGGAGCCTGGCGAGCCCGCGAAGTCCTACCTTTCCTGTATCTCTTCCCTCTACCAGAACGGTGCCCAGCCTGGGTTTTAAGATTCTGTTGATGCACTTGATGAGGGTGGTCTTCCCTGAGCCATTGGGGCCGACCAAACTTGCGACATTCCCCTCGGCTGCCTTTAGGGTGACGCCTTCCAGGACTGG
>JALTFO010000039.1 GCA_027007005.1 Candidatus Bipolaricaulota bacterium
CTGCAAAGGGTATTCACTCGATCGGACGAACTGATAAATAAGCTCGTTGTCTCTCCATCTTAAACAGTAGGAGGTGATATGTGATAGACTTTAGTAATGGGCAGGCGGCTATTGCCAGAGGAGTATCGCAAACAACGTAAGGAGGGTTAGAGATGTTAAAACGTGTGGTAAGTTTCTTGTTAGTGGTTTCACTCATTACCGTCGTTGGTCTGCTGGGGGTTTCACAGCAAAAGGTAACCATTGCTGTAGTCTGGAGCGGAACAGAACTTCAAGCGTTTGAGAAGACGTTAGCCCCTTTTGAGCAGGATACTGGAATCAATGTGGTCGTGGAGAGCGTTGGGCGCGATTTGCCCGCAGTGCTTGTAACACGACTAGCTGCCGGGAATCCGCCAGATGTGGCCGCTATGCCTAACCCAGGGCAGATGAAAGAGTTCGCCGATCAGGGAGCACTTGTGGCGCTGAACGGAATAGTCGATCTTTCTGAATCCCCTAAGGCATTTGTCGACCTGGCTAGCGTGGCCGGCAAGACTTACGGAGTCTTCATCTCCGCCGACCTGAAGAGTTTGGTCTGGTATAACCCAAAAGCCTTTGCGGCAAAGGGTTACAAAGTACCGACGAGCTGGCCAGAGCTAATCGCTTTATCCGACAAGATCGTCGCTGACGGTGGTACCCCGTGGGCACTAGGAATGGAATGTGGTGCTGCAAGCGGTTGGGTCGGAACAGACTGGATAGAGGATATCATGCTCCGCACCGCTGGGCCGGAGGTGTACGATAAGTGGGTCGCACACGAAATCCCATGGACGGATCCACGGGTGAAGAAGGCCTTTGAGTACTTCGGCCAGATCGTGAACACCCCAGGATACATCTACGGAGGAGCAACTGGAGCGTTGACCATCAATTTCGGCGATTCGCCGAATGCGCTGTTCACCAATCCACCGGAAGCGTATATGCACCGTCAGGCTACGTTCATCCAATCGTTCATCAAGAAGGCCAACCCTGAGCTAGTTGCGGGTGAAGACTACGATGTATTCCCGTTCCCGCCGATTTCGCCCGTATTCGGTAATCCCCTCCTCGGTGCAGGAGACCTAGTCAGTGCGTTCAACGACACCCCTGCAACGCGCGCACTCCTGAACTACTTGGCTTCGGCTAAAGCACAGGAGATCTGGTGTGCAGCTTTGGGTAAACTAGCAATCAACAAGACCGTAGATCCTTCCATCTATCCAGATCCAGTCACGGCAAAGGCAGCGGCAATGCTGGCCAATGCAGAGACATTTAGGTTCGATGGCTCAGATCTGATGCCAGCGGCAGTCGGCGCAGGTACTTTCTGGACCGGTGTCCTCGATTACGTGAGTGGAATCCCTCTGGATACCGTTCTCGAATCTATCGAAGCAAGCGCCATAAGCGCCTACTAGGAACAATTGACCGTCTGAGGATACATCAATTGTGTCCTCGGACGGCTTCTTTCCAAAATAGCAGATGGAGGCTCTCTTGCACACCGGACGGATGCAACCTTGGCTATTCATTGGCCCTGCGCTTCTCTTGGTCACATTTTTCCTCGTCTACCCCTCGATTCATACCGCCGTCCTGTCCTTCTTTGGAAGACCGTACAGCGCACACGCAGAAGGATTCATTGGCTTCAGAAACTACCAAACGTTCTTCACGGACAAGAACATGCTCATGGCTCTTCGAAACAATGCTTTGTGGGTTGTCATCCTTACCACCTTTACTGTTTCCTTCGGGTTGATCTTTGCCGTCCTTCTCGATCACGTTCGCTATGAGAAGATCATCAAGTCGATCGTCTTTATCCCGATGGCGATCTCCATGGTCGGGGCAAGCGTAATCTGGAAGTTTGTCTATGCCTTCAGGCCTGCTGGTGCTGAACAGATCGGCATTCTCAACGCAGTTGTCACCGCACTTGGAGGCCAACCCATAGGATGGCTCATCAAGCGCCCATGGATCAATAATCTCTGCTTGATCATCGTTGGAATATGGATCTGGACAGGATTCTGCATGGTTATCCTCTCCGCAGCGTACAAGGGTATCCCGAAAGAGCTACTGGAGGCAGCGCGAATCGACGGGGCAAACGAATGGCAAGTATTCTGGCGAGTGATTCTCCCCCTCATGAAGCCAACTGTGGCTGTTGTCACCACCACAATGGTTGTTTTCGTGCTCAAGATATTCGACATAGTCTACGTGATGACAAATGGGAACTTCTCAACCGAGGTCGTAGCCAACCGCATGTACAAGGAGATGTTCAGTTACTTCCGCTATGGCCGCGCGAGCGCTATTGCGGTGATTCTCCTACTGCTCATCATTCCGGTAATGCTCTTCAACATACGGCGCTTCAGAGAACAGGAGGCGATCCGCTAGTGCGAAGATTAATAAGAGCACTCTCGCATGGCCCGCTGCATATTGTGATCATCGTTCTTGCCCTTGCATGGATGCTCCCCACCGTGGGACTACTAGTCACTTCGTTCAGGCCCCCTGCAGATATTGCTCACTCTGGATGGTGGACTCTTCTTGAGCACCCATTTCATTTCACTCAATACACACTACAAAACTATGAGACAGCTATCACAAGAAACGGAATGGGTAAAGCCTTCATCAACAGCCTTGCAATCAGTGTTCCAGGCACAGTCATCCCTGTGATCATAGCTGCCTTCGCCGCATTTGCCTTTGCCTGGATGAAGTTCCCTGGAAGACAGACCCTATTCATAATCATTGTCGCATTGCTGGTTGTCCCATTGCAAATGACCTTTATCCCAAGTCTGCGGGTCTTCCGCATACTACACCTCAGTGGGACACTCCCCGGCATATGGCTAGCACACACTGGGTACGGACTACCATTCACTGTCTACCTACTGCACAACTTCATCGGGGGATTGCCCAGTGAGCTCTTTGACTCTGCATCCATAGATGGGGCTTCGCCACTACAGACCTTCTTTCGGCTCGTACTGCCTCTTTCGATCCCTGCTATTGCTTCGGTTGTCATCTTCCAGTTTCTCTGGGTATGGAACGACCTATTAGTGGCACTGATGTACTTGGGAGGAGCACCAAACGTTGCGCCAGTAACACTGAAAGTGGCCAATCTAGTCGGTTCACGCGGCCAGGACTGGGAATTGTTAACTGCAGCCGCATTCATTTCCATGGTACTACCACTCGTCGTCTTCTTCTCCCTGCAACGGTACTTCGTGCGCGGCATTTTGGCAGGTTCAGTTAAGGGATGAGTACACAATCAACGAAGCTTCTGCATCGCCTAGAAAAACTGCAGGAAGAAGCAAAGGCTGCGCTCGTTTCCTTTGAGACGACAAACGCCAACGATGGGGACCCTCTGCAGCTGTACAACGCCGGGATAAAGAAAGGCAACATTCGTTTCGGTCTGTTTGGCCGCGACCTCTTGATCTCCGCTCTGATGGCGCAGGATCGGTCGATGATGGCGAATGCGGTTCGATTCGTATGCAGCACGCTGGGACGGAGTGCGAACACACGCACCGGTGAAGAACCCGGACGTGGGATCCATGAGTACACAGATGTTGAGATACGTGGGAGACTCACGCGGTACAACGCGACTGAGGTTAGCCTACTGTTGCTGATAGTCACCGCCCGATATTGGAACCTAACTGCAGATACCACGCTATTGACAGAACAGAAGGCATCTCTCATCGCCGCTATTGATTACATCCATCGTCACCTCAAGGGTGGACTCTTCAT
>JALTFO010000040.1 GCA_027007005.1 Candidatus Bipolaricaulota bacterium
GCTTTCTCGCTGAAGGTGGTATCGTAGATGAGGATTGTTGGGTCGGTATCTCCCACGAGGAACGCCACTTCTTCTCCCGATAGCCTGAAGTTTGCCGGGGTGTACACTGCACCGATCTTGTAGCAGGCGAGGATTGTCTCTATCGTCTCGACTCTGTTTGGCAAGAGAACGAAGACGCGATCACCCTTCTTCACGCCGAACTTGAGGAGTGCATGAGCCAGTCGGTTGACCCTCTTTTCTAACTCCAAGTACGAGAATTGTCTAGTCTCGGTCTCCCCGACATCGATCAACCAGTGGCGACCGCACAGTGGGTTAGGATATCTGACGCCGGATCAGTTCCGTGACGGGGAGAGGATCCCTCTCCTAGAACAGGGACAACCCTCGTCACATCGACGAAGTCGTGAGATTCACAAGGAGCGACAACAGCAAAAGACGACCGATCTCTACTTGCAGGTGGGGCAATCTTAGGGGGGCAGGCTAGGGCGCTTTGCGCGCGGGCGCGCAGTTGGCTAGTATTGCGCAAGATCATCAACCTATAGGAGTGTGGTCAAATCGTGTCGAATTCGACGAAGTGGGTTGAGAAAGACCCGAAGAAGGAAAATGTCTTCTGGCCAACTGCGGCCATGAAGGAGCGAGCGTGGATCTCGGATGAGTCGATCTACGCCGAGGCACAGTCAGATCCGGTTGCATTCTGGAGCAAGCATGCCGAAGAACTGCATTGGTTTAAGCATTGGGACAAGGCGTACGAATTTGCCCCCGAGGACTATAAGTGGTTCGTCGGTGGGAAGATCAACCTTTCGTACAACTCTCTTGATTATCAAATCGAGAAGGGAAACGGGGATCGGATTGCCCTAATTTGGGAGCCGGAACCGGTGGAGGAAGAGGCAGTCAAGCTGACGTATAAGGAACTGCACCGTCTAGTCAGCAAGTTCGCCAACGCACTCAAGGGGTTGGGCGTGAAGAAGGGCGACCGCGTTGGTATTTATCTGCCGATGATCCCGGAAGCCGTCATCGCCATGCAGGCGTGCGCGCGCATTGGTGCACCGCACAGCGTCGTTTTCTCGGCGTTCTCGCCCGATTCTCTGCGTGACCGCATGGTCGACGCGGGGGCAAAGGTCCTGATCACCGCAGATGGTTACTACCGGCGCGGGAAGGCGATCAACCTGAAGAAGAACGCCGATGCCGGCGTTGAAGGAACGCCTGTAGAGAAGGTGGTTGTCGTCAAGCGCCTCGATGAAAGTGCGTCAATGACCTCCGGGCGCGATCTATGGTACCACGAGCTGATGGAGAAAGCATCAGAGGATTGCCCGGCGGAAGAGATGGATGCCGAAGACCTAGCATTCCTCCTCTACACCTCCGGTACGACAGGCCAACCTAAAGGCATCATGCACACCACCGGCGGATACGCTGTTCAGTCTTATCTAACGGCCAAGTGGAACTTTAACCTTCATCCGGGTGACATCTTCTGGTGCACCGCTGATGTCGGTTGGATCACCGGTCATACCTACATCAACTACGGACCCCTCATGAACGGTGTCACGAGCGTGATGTACGAGGGATCACCGGACGTGCCCGACTACGGTCGCATGTGGGCGATCATCGAGAAGCACAAGATCACGCAGCTATACACCGCGCCGACCGCTATTCGCATGTTCCTCAAGTGGGGAGATGAGTGGCCGGCGAAGCACGACCTGTCGTCACTGCGCCTGTTGGGCACTGTTGGAGAGCCAATTAACGTTGACGCATGGCTATGGTACTTTGACAAGATTGGTGGCGGACGCTGCCCGATCATCGATACGTGGTGGCAAACCGAGACCGGAGCGACAATGGTCCACAGCCTTCCGGGCATCGGCCCGTTTATTCCCACCGTTGCTGGCAGGCCGTTCCCGGGTGTAATCGCCGATATCCTGGATGCCGGTGGATCGCCGGTCGCTCCTGGTGAAGGCGGATACCTATCCATTTTCAATCCGTTCCCGCCGGCACTTACGCGTGGAATCTATGGCGACATGGATCGGTTCAAGGCACAATACTTCACCGAGTACGGCGATGAGCGTTACTTCACAAGCGATGGCGCACGTAAGGATGAGATGGGGAACATCCGCATCACTGGACGCGTCGACGATGTGATGAACGTCGCCGGTCATCGTCTCGCCACTGCCGAGGTGGAGAGCGCCCTGGCGCAAAACGACAAAGTAAGCGAAGTGGCGGTCGTATCCCGCCCACACGATCTGAAGGGTGAGGTGCCTGTAGCGTTTGTTCTGCTAAAGGCAGGGATCGATCGTTCAGACGAGATCCGCAAGGAACTCCTCGCTACAGTGACGAAGGTTATCGGCCCGACCGGTAGGCCAGATGAGATCATCTTTGTCGATGATGTTCCGAAGACCCGTTCCGGAAAGATCATGCGCCGCGTCCTGAAGGCGCTGGTGCGGAACGACCCTGTCGGTGATCTGACCACGCTACAGAACCCAGAGAGCGTCGATCACCTGAAAGAAATGGTCGACTACAAGGGCTAGGGAGGAACAATGAGTGAGGTAAACAAGCCTGCATTGGCCAATGTCGGTGCGTTGGGGCTGGGCGGATTTGCCCTCTCGACGTTTATCCTGAATATCGTCAATGCAGGATGGGTAGATGCATCTGCCCTCGGAATCGTCATGCCAGTGGCCATGCTCTATGGAGGACTGGCTCAGTTCATGGCGGGGATGTGGGACGTGCGCAGGGGTGACATCTTCGGCGCCACCTGTTTCAGCTCATTCGGCGCATTCTGGATGGGTCTGGCGCTGTTCTTCTTCATGAAGTTCGCCGGCGTAGCAGTGGTAGCCGATGTATCAGCAGGCGGAGTGGCAATCGTCCTCATTGCATGGGGGATATTCACCTTCTACGCGATGATCGCTTCTCTCAAGCTCCCAAAGGCTGTCACCTGGGTGTTCATCACCCTGACGATCCTCTTCTTCCTGCTCGCGATAGGTGAGTTTGTCCCTATCGTACACACCATCGCTGGCTACGAAGGGGTGTTGTGCGCGCTGATCGCCTGGTACGCCTCCGCAGGTACCCTGATTAACACCGTGCACGGCAAGACCGTGCTTCCACTAGGAGTGCGCAAGTAAGTTTGTGCGTTGCCGCGGGGCAGGCTTAAACGCCTGCCCCGTTTTTTTTACCAGATGTTCCCTGTAGTTGGAGTATGGGTATGCGGCTGGAACCGTAGATGGATTACCGTTTCGTGCGGTGAGCTTCTCCTTTTAGCGGGTTCGTCACGCGAATGTGTGCATGGTTTGAGGGAGAGGTAAATCGGCCATGCAGTGGTAGAGGTTGCGGATGTAGTTCCTGGGAGTGCGGAATCCGTATGCCTTGTGACTGATCACCTTTACCTTGTTGTTGAGACCCTCCACAGTACCGTTGTTAATAGGCATGTTGAAGTAGTTCAGTAGGTCTTCCTGATGGCGACGAAGCATCCAGGCAAAGTCGCGCATTGGTTGCAAACGAGAATGAGTCGCCCACCAGAACCACTTGTCAAGGTAGCGCTTGGCCTATCCGGGACGAATGTACCCCCAGAACTGGCGGAAGGCCTCTTTCAGTAAGTAGGCACGGTTGATCTTCAGGTTTAGCTTCTCAAGCTCTCCTAACCGCTCCTGCTGTTTGTCTGTCAGGTTCCATGGATTCTTCAACCAGATGTAACGCG
>JALTFO010000041.1 GCA_027007005.1 Candidatus Bipolaricaulota bacterium
GTCCCCTTCTTGTAATAGCCGGCCCCGGTTCCGGCAAAACCTTCAGTTTGGCGCTGCGGGCGGCTAATCTTCTACTTCTTGGCAAGGCAAGCCCGCGTGAGATAATCGTTTGCACTTTTACGGAGAAAGCGGCTTTCGAACTCCGAGACAGAATCTCGGCTATCGCAAGAAACATTCATTACAAAGGAGACCTGTCAGAGCTTAAAGTGTCCACGATACACGGCTTATGCAATCGCATTCTCACCGCGCACCGGCACAGAACACCCTTGGGGAACAACTACGAAACCCTTGATGAATTGACCCAGTTGCTTTTTCTTTTCGATCATTTTGATGAGATTGTTGGCCCACCAGAAAACGGGAAGTACTTAGGGAAATGGGCCACCAGATGGACCGCTATTAAAGGTCTAAGTGCGTATTTCAATAAGGTCACCGAAGAACTTGTTGACCCCGAGAGCCTCCTTGCGTCAGAGAACCGTTTTCTTCAATGTGTTGCAAAGGCCTATCTGGCCTATCGTGAAGCTTTATTCGCCAACAACCGTCTTGACTTTGCCTATCAACAGAAAATCGTGTACGACCTTTTGCTCGATACTTCAATTGCCGAGAGCGTTACCCGAGACTTGAAATACCTCATGGTGGACGAATATCAAGACACCAACTTTATTCAAGAGCAGCTCATCCTCAAATTAACAGAGAAAAGGCGCAATTTGTGCGTGGTGGGCGATGAAGACCAGAGCCTATATCGCTTTCGTGGGGCTACCGTTCGGAATATCCTGGAGTTTGCCTCCAGGGTTCCAGGTACGAGAGTAGTAAAACTTACTACAAACTATCGGTCTCATCCTCGAATTGTGGAGGCGTATGATCGATGGATGGCCTCGGCCGATTGGGCTAATCCTAGTGGGCCGTCTTTTAGGTATGAGAAGACGATTCGTCCGAACCCTGAGGTTAAGTATCCAGAGTACCCGGCCGTCTTTGCAATCTGGGGAAAGGATAAGCGTGATGAGGCGGAGCGGTTCGCCGATCTGGTGGCCTTTCTAAAAGAGAGTAACGTAATTGCGGACTATAGTCAGGTAGCATTTTTGCTTCACAGTGTTCGGCTGGAGCATAGTGGACCATACCTTGCTGCTCTTGAGGCGAGAGGAATTCCGGTTTTCTGTCCTCGTGCGCGTGCCTATTTTGAAAACGAAGAAGTACAACTGATGGTAGGATGTTTGGCTCTTATCTTTGGCTACCATGGTAAGGGGCGTGGAGAGATAAGCAGTGGTACCTTGGCAGAGCTGGCGAATTATGTGGATGCCTGCATAGTAAAGCTGGCAAAGGAGTATGGTGGCGATCATCCATTGGCAGAAACACTCCGTAGTTTCGTTTCAGAGATCGAAGAGCTTCGAAAAGGAAACGCCTTAGACCTCCGTCCTGCAGACTTCTTTTACCAGCTCTTAGCACTTGAGCCTTTCGCGACCCTTATAAAAAACGAGAATCGGGCCCACAACCTCGCCATCTTTTCACAGCTGCTCAACACGTTCCAGAACTACTATCACTACAGTGTTGTGACCTATAGGAATCGAGAATTCCTCCGGTTACATCTGTTCAACAGCTTTTTGCGGCTCCTCTATGAAGGAGGATTCAACGAATACGAAGACCCGGAGCAACCTTTCCCCAAAGGCCACGTGCAGATGATGACCATCCACCAAGCCAAGGGACTGGAGTTCCCAATTGTAGTGGTCGGTTCTTTGGACAAACAACTGTCGAGTCCAAAGCAGATCGATCGTGATTTGCAACCGTACTACCACCGGCCGCAGTTTGAACCCGAGACCCGTATCACGCTGTTCGACCGTATGCGGTTGCATTACGTCGCCTTCTCCCGAGCAGAAAAGGTGCTGGTGCTTACTGCCCACAGCAAACCCAAAGAACACTTCGATCCTATATGGCAGGGTTTGCCGCAATGGCCTTATGCAAAAAAGGAACTCCTCGCTGCGCAGCGATTCGAACTCAAAGAACGAATGCCAGTCAAGCGAGCGTTCAGCTTCACTGGTGATCTCAAGGTTTATGAAACCTGCCCCAGGCAGTATCAGTTCTTCCGGGAATACGATTTCACTCCTTCCCGTTCCGCAGTGATCTTCTTCGGCCTGTTGGTACATCAAACGATTGAGGAAATACACCGGCTTGTACTGGATGGTGAGCTGAAAACACTGACTAAGGAACGTATCCGCAACATCTTCGAGAGAACATTCTTTTTCCTTACGCTGTCGGATGTCCGCCCAATTGGCAAAACGGCAAAAGAAGCCTCTTTCGAGCAGGTCATGAACTACTTCCGCCAAAACCGAGAGGATATGAAGAAAATCGTTGAAACCGAAGTCGATGTGTCCGTTGAGAAGGACGACTACATCCTGGTCGGCAAGGTAGACCTGCTGCTAGGCGGTGATGGCCAGTTGGAATTACTGGACTTTAAGACGTCTCCCAAACCCGTGGACTCCCCCGAGCTCATTGCAAGCTATGAGCATCAGCTCTGTACATATGCATATATCCTCGAAGAGCGGTACGGGAAACGAGCGGAGCGACTCCTGCTTTATTGGACCTCAGAGCCCCGCAAGAAGAACGCTCTCATGGAATTCCCGTACCGGCCGGAATTGGTAGAGAAAGCAGGCCGGTACTTCGAAGGGGTGGTAAGGAAAATCAAGAGCAAGGACTTCCGTGTCACCAAGATACCCGAACCCAACATATGCAAGGAGTGTGACCTGAGATTACTGTGTCACACGGATGGCACTATAGCTGAGAGGGCCAAACAGTAATGGCGGTTGACTACGTTGCAATACGTGCGAAGAACGAACAGCGGTACGGTACAGATATCGGCCGTATCGGTCCTATGCTGCTTGCGAACCGCTATGAGGACCGCACCCACTTTATTTACGAGTTACTGCAAAATGCAGAAGATGCTCTGGACCGGCGACATGGTTGGAGGGGTTCTCGGGCGGTTAGTTTTGAGTTGTTGCCCAACGAGCTTCGCGTGTCACACTTTGGGAAGCCGTTCACGGAAGAAAATGTCCGTGGTATTTGCGGTATTGCGGAGGGTACCAAGGAGGAGTTCACTGCTATTGGGTGCTTTGGGATTGGGTTCAAGTCGGTTTATGCATTTACCGATCGGCCGGAAGTCCATTCGGGAGAAGAGGACTTCGCCATCGAAAGCTTTGTCTGGCCTACAGCGGTGTCATCTATCGAAAGGGCACCTGATGAAACGGTAATCCTGATTCCGCTCAAGGAAGACGATCCTACCGGTCATGATGATATTGCTGACGGGCTTTCCAGACTCGGCGCCTCGACGCTGCTGTTCTTGCGACAGATCGAAGAAATCCAGTGGAGTGTCAAGCACGGACGCTCTGGGATTTACCTCCGTGATTCAAAAAAAATGGCTCCCGGCGTCCGCCGCGTGACGGTTATCGGACAGGAGCATGACAAGAACGAGATCGAGGAGGAAGAATGGCTGGTCTTTTCGCGCCCCGTCAAGACCAAGACAGATAGGGGGCTCCAGACTAGCCACGTAGAGATAGCCTTCCGCATTCGCAGTGCCGAGGAAGACAACCGTGAGGGCGTCCAGCCGGTATCGCGCTCACCGTTGGTTGTTTACTTCCCGACGGTAGTCGAAACACACTTGGGCTTCCGCATTCAGGGTTTATACCGCACTACCCCGAGCCGCGACAACGTGCCGAAGAGTGACCCTTGGAACCTACACCTGGTCTCCGAGACGGGAGCGTTGCTAGTCGAAGCCCTCAAGTGGCTGCGAGATGACGGGGATAACGGCCTACTTGACGTCGAAGCGCTGCGATGCCTACCGCTCGATCGAGACAAGTTCGACGAGACGAGCATGTTCGCGCCGCTCTTCGAAACTACTAAAGAAGCCTTGTCAACTCAGCCGCTACTGCCGTGCTTTGAAGGCGGCTATGTTCCAGCCTCGCGGGCTTTACTTGGGCGAGGGCAAGAACTGCGCGAGCTCTTCACTCCAGTCCAGCTTTCGGCCCTGTTCGGAGAGAAGGATGAGCTGGCGTGGTTGACTGGAGATATCACTTTGAATCGCACTCCGAAACTGTATGAGTACTTGCTCAATGTACTGGGCGTAACGGAGGTTACACCAGAGACGATCATTTCAAGGCTGAACAACAAGGAGTTCCTCGAAGCGCAGACGGATGAATGGATTTTGAGACTCTACGAGTTCTTGAAGGGTCATCCACGGCTGCTGAATCGACTCTACCGTATTCCGCTGATCCGTTTGGAAGATGGCCGTCATGTACGAACACGCGAAGACGGGCAGCCTGCAGCGTTCCTACCGGGTGAAATGGCTACAGGGTTCCTCACGGTGCGTCCCACCGTATGTACGACAGAGGCCGCACGCGACTTCCTCCGCTCATTGGGATTGAAGGAACCCTATCCGGTTGATGACGTTATCCTAAACGTCCTCCCCAAGTACCAGCAGGATGAAGTTGACGTAAGCGACGCCAATTACGAAGCTGATGTTCGCAGTATTCTGAATGCGTTCGCAACAGACTCAATGGATCAGAGAAACAAACTCATCTCTGCGCTTCGCGGGACAACATTTGTCAGAGTGGTTGATGCCGGCACTGGGACGAAATCGTTCGCGGAACCCGGAGATGTCTACCTGGCAACGGAGCGGCTGAAAGAACTGTTTGCCGGCGTTGAAGGAGTCCTCCTTGTAGATGACACTTGCGCTTGTTTGCGCGGGGAGAAGATCCGAGAACTGCTAGAAGCATGCGGGGCTGTCAGATATCTAAGACCCCTCGAGGATAAGTCCTTGTCTTGGGATGAGCGGGCCAAGTTACGCGAGCAGGCTGGGCATGCAGAGACCTCTCGCTATAACGATCGTGTGATGGATTGGACGCTACATGGACTGGAAACACTGCTTAGCGTCATCCCGCAACTCGAAGATGATCAACGTCGCATCCGAGCTCAGCTGCTATGGGAAGAACTCATAAACCTGGAGGAGCGTCGCGGGAAAGCGGTCTTCACCGGAGAATACACTTGGACACACTATGGCTCTTACCGCATGCAGTTCGATGCCGCCTTCGTGCGGAAATTGAACGAGACTGCCTGGGTGCCCGATGAGAATGGTGAGCTGCAGCGCCCCGAATTCGTTCTCTTCGATAGCCTCAAGTGGAAACCGAACCCGTTTCTACAATCGAAGATACGCTTCAAGCCGCCTGCTATTGAACAACTCGCCAAAAAGGCGGGAATCGCCCCAGGGGTCCTTAACCTGCTCAAGCAATACGGTATTACCAGCGAAGAAGAGCTAAAAGCCCGGTTGGGAATTGCAGATAGCGCTCAGCCCAAAGCCGCTGAGGATCTAACGCCGACCGAGGCGATTGAGAGAATTCTTGGACCAGGTCATGAGCCAGGTGCCCCTCAGACAAACAGTTCATCCGAAACGGTGCCGGTATCTGATGGTCGCGCCAGTACAGGTTCCGGTTCGTTGTCAGGCGCTGTAGCTGGCAACCGTGCCGCTGCTGGGCCTGGGAGATCCGGTGGTACGGCCAGCGATGGGGGCAATGTTTCCAGCCATGCCTCTGGAGGCAAGGCTCATGGTAAAACGCCAGACAACGCTGGCAGCGGTCCCTTTATCTCTTACGTTGCTGTTCATCCAGACGGTCAAGGAACCGACCCGGACGGACTAGAACAGGAGAAACGTCTGGCTCTTGAAGAACAGGCCATTGCATTCATTTTAGAAAGGAAG
Organism: Candidatus Bipolaricaulota bacterium; assembly: GCA_027007005.1. Taxonomy (GTDB): domain Bacteria; phylum Bipolaricaulota; class Bipolaricaulia; order UBA7950; family UBA9294; genus M55B144. The sequence goes on from JALTFO010000041.1 coordinate 5,735, forward strand.
CCGAACCTCCAGCGGACCTCCCCAAACAATCCAGGCTTCGACCTCATTCAACTTGGTCCGGATGGCACTCCGGTCCGGTGGATAGAGGTGAAGGCCATGACCGGCGACCTTTCCAATCGGCCTGTCGGTTTGTCGCGAGCGCAATTCGAGGAAGCCCAGCGGCGCGGGGACCGCTATTGGCTATACATTGTTGAGCACGCAAATACCCCGGAGAGGACACGCGTTGTTCGTATTCAGAATCCAGCTGGCAAGGCACAAACTTTCACCTTCGATCACGGTTGGATCAGCGTGGCTGAGATTGATCAACCAGTTAAACCGACTCAGATGAAAGGGTCTACGTAGATGAAGTTGAAACATGCTATCTTGAGCGTCATCGGCCGCGACACCCTCAAAGACATCGTGGATGCTCTTGAGATTGATGGGGTAGACCGTAGCAGCGCTAAGGAGATGGCTGCGGCGGTGAAGCGGGCCCGTCGCGCCACGCCTGAGTTTCTGCTGGAATACCTGGGGGAGGCCGAGGTCAAGGAAGTATGCGAGACCTACGGCATTTCCAGCAAGGGACGCCGACGAACGTTGGTAGAAGCGCTGCTTCAGGCTGAGGGGCCTAGGGGTGGCCAGACCCGGGCAAAGCGCGCTGGAAATGGACGAACTCAACGGCAAAATACACTCAAAGCGGATAAGAACACTTCGGAGGTGGAAACGCCCATGGCAAACGATAAGCAGAACGAAACGCAGGAACCTGTACGCCTTCCTGATCCCCCGCCGGGTATGGTGCGGGTAAACAAGGTCGAGTTGGTCTGGCCCGGCAAATACAACGAGGACGGCACCCGTAAGGAGGTGCCCAGGGTAAGCCTGCCCTTCCAGGTTATCGAGACGATCAATGAGAGCCGCGCTACCAGGGAAGCTAAGAAGCTGCCCCGGCAAGCGACGCTTTTTGACGTTTACGAAGGCAAGGAAGGCGACACTTTCGAAGAGGGCTGGAAGAACAAGCTGATCTGGGGTGACAACTTGCTGGTCATGGGCTCGTTGCTGGAAAAGTTCGCCGGCAAGATCGACCTGATTTACATTGATCCACCGTTTGCTACGGGGGCGGATTTCTCCTTCACAACACCCATCGGCGATGGTGGGGAGGAGGTGTTTAAGGAGCAGTCGGTAATTGAGGAGAAGGCATATAGAGACACGTGGGGAAGGGGATCGCAGTCGTATTTGAATATGATGTACGGCCGATTAGTACTAATGCGAGAGCTGCTCAGCGAAGGGGGAAGTATATATGTTCATGTTGCCCACCACGTAGGACAGTACGTCAAAGTTATGCTAGACGAAATCTTTGGTGAAAACTGCTTTCAGAATGAAATCATCTGGTTCTATAAAACAGGTGGAGCAACCAAAGAAAGATTTGCGAGAAAGCACGACAATATATTTTTCTACTCAAAGTCGCCCAATAATTGGGTATTTGTGCCTCAAAAGGAACGGTCGTACATGATGCACAAGTATGGCTTCAAAAAAAGTGATTTCAAAATTGATAAAGAAACTGGATTGCAGTACAGCATGGTATATGCGAGAGATGTCTGGGATATCCCATCAGTAGGATCTGCAACTTCTGAACGTATCGGGTTTGATACCCAAAAGCCTGAAGCTTTGCTCAACCGTATCATTAAAGCCTCATCCAAGGAAGGCCAGCTTGTAGCAGATTTTTTCTGCGGTTCAGGCACAACGCTTGCCGTAGCCGAGAAGCTCGGACGGCGCTGGATCGGATGCGACCTTGGTCGCTGGGCCATACACGTTACACGCAAACGGCTCCTTGAAATCGAAAATTGCAACCCCTTCGAGATCCTCAACCTCGGCAAGTACGAACGGCAGTACTGGCAGGGCGTCACCTTCGGCGATAAGAAGGACAAAGCAGTCACCGAACGAGCCCTATACGAATATCTGGCTTTTATTTTGAAGCTATACGGCGCGCAGCCGGTTTCCGGCCTCGCCCATCTCCACGGCAAGAAAGGCCGGGCCATGGTCCACATCGGAGCGGTAGACGCGCCGGTCACCATCGACGAGGTCAATGCCGCCTTGGACGAATGTGTCCAGCTTAAACGGCCTGAACTCCATGTCCTCGGGTGGGAATGGGAGATGGGGCTTGCCGGGCCCAACAATAGCTATCGCAAGGGCAGCCCCATGCATGAGATAGCGAAAGCAAAAGGAGTCAAGCTGGTGCTGCTCCAGATCCCGCGGGAGGTGATGGAGCAACAGGCGGTGGAGAAGGGAGATGTTCAGTTCTTTGAACTGGCCTACCTGGAAGTGGAAATCAAGAAACCGCTGAAGTTGACCGTAGAAGTCACGCTCAAGGATTTTGTCATCCCAAACACCGAACTGATTCCCGAAGACGTGCGCTCGAAGATCAAGAAGTGGTCGGACTATATCGACTACTGGGCCGTGGACTGGGGCTTCCAAAACGACACTTTCATGCAGGGGTGGGTTACGTACAGGACGCGCAAGAACCGCAAACTGGCCCTCATCTCCGATCCACATACCTACGAGAAACCCGGACGCTACCGAATTCTCGTGAAGGTGGTGGATATCTTCGGGAACGATACCTCTCAAGCCTACGACGTGGAGGTGAAATAGAGCCATGGCCAAGAGCATCATTGCCTACGACAGGGATCTTCCTGAAATCCCGGGCCGCCGCCCTTGGGAGCGGCCAACTTCTTATCTGGTCAAAGATGATTCCGCCCCAAACGGTTGGCGGGTGGAAACCTCCGGTCGGCGTCCCAGCAAACTTCTCTTGGTGGAGAAACTACGGGAGGCGGTGGACAAGTGGCGGGACGAGGGATATCCCGGTGCCTCGGATGTTACAAGGTGGCTGTTCGAGTACTGGTTCGAGGAAGATCACGAGGTTCCGGGCTTTCCCGTTCCCTTCCGTTACTACTTCTGCCAACGGGAGGCTATTGAAACCCTCGCGTACGTGGTGGAGATCGCCCAAAACCGCGACGCCAAAGATCTAATCAGGCAGTATGCGAAGATCTATCGCAAGGATCTCCTGTCCGATTCCGTTTCTTTTCAGGAAACGATGGATGGCCGACGGCAGATCCGGAGGTATGTAGCCGAGTTGGAAGCCGAGAGTGTTCAGGATCTTCCGCCCGTTGACCTGCGCCGCTATGCCTTCAAGATGGCTACGGGCTCCGGCAAGACCTTCGTCATGGCCATGGTCGTGGTCTGGTCGCACTTCCACAAGAAGCTCATTGCCGATTCCGACCTCTCCACAAATTTCCTGATAGTCGCTCCGAACGTGATTGTGTACCAACGCCTGGAGAAAGACTTCGCCAGTAACCGCGTCTTCCACGAACTCCCGCTTATCCCGCCGGAGTGGCGGGGTACGTGGAGCCAAAAGGTCATCCTGCGCGGAGAAAGCACCGAACCCGATCCATCCGGCAACCTATTCCTTACTAACATTCAGCAGCTTTATGAAGCGCGAGAACAAGACTGGACACCTGAAAACGCCGTCGACGCCCTGCTGGGGCGCAAGCCGGTGAAAGACTTGACTTCGCACCAGCGTTCCATGTTGGAGCGGGTGAAAGAACTCAGGGACGTGGTTGTTATAAACGACGAAGCACATCACGTCCACCGCGAGGACCTCGCTTGGAGCCGCTCACTTCTTGGTATCCATCGGGCACTTCCTAACGGGCTTTCTCTCTGGCTGGACTTCTCCGCCACCCCGAAAGATCAGAACGGCATGTACTTTCCGTGGACAATTTGTGACTATCCGCTGGCCCAGGCAGTTGAGGATCGGATTGTCAAGGCCCCGATCATCGTAACCAAGGAAGACGACCCGAAGCAGCCGTCACAGGACCCAGATCACGTCACGAAAAAGAACATTACCGAGAAGTACGGATACTGGATACGCGCTGCCGTCCAACGGTGGAAAGAGCATTTTCAAACCTACAGCAAGTTTGAAACGAAACCCGTGCTTTTCATCATGGCAGAGAAAAATGCATATGCGGATGCCATCGGTGAGTACCTCTGGAAAACGAAAGAATTCGGGTTCAAGGAGTCGGAAGTGCTGGTCATTCATACGGACTCCGCCGGCGAAATTACCAAGAAAGATCTGGAAAAGGCCCGTCAGGTAGCTCGAGACATTGACAAGCGCGAAAGTAAGATCAAAGCCATAGTCAGTGTGATGATGTTACGAGAGGGATGGGACGTTCGGAATGTATCGGTGGTCCTCGGCCTCCGGCCGTTCACTGCTAAAGCTGAAATACTCCCGGAACAAGTAATCGGCCGTGGCCTGCGCTTGGTGATCGGGGTGGGGCCGGACCGAACCCAAACATTGGAAGTGCTGGGTACCCGGAACCTCTTGAATGTCCTCCGCGAACAACTGGAGGCCGAAGGGGTGGGTGTCACCACAACGAAAACAGATCCACCTCGTCCGGTTGTGATCGAGCGGGTCAAGAAAAGATTTGCGTATGATATCACCATCCCCATTACCAAACCGCGATTGGTCCACAACTTCAAGAAGCTGTCAGATCTTGATCCGACTACCTTGGACGCCATCTACGATCAGGAGGAACTCGACAAATCTCTCAAGGATAAGTTGAAGATGGCCTTTGCTACTACTGAAACAGAAGTCCACGAGGAAGACCTATCAGCGGGGGCCATCCCAATCGCTAGTGAGCTGCTTAGTTCTATCACCACCAAGGTGATTCAGCGAGCCCGGCTTACCAATGTGTTCAACGAATTGTTCCCGCTGGTGCGGAAGTACGTAGCAACGCGGTGCTTCGGGAAGCCGGTAGACCTCGACAAGGAAAACGTGCGGCTTCATCTACGCAGTCTGGAGCTCCAGGAAGGGATCGCCAAGTATCTGGCTCGCAAGATTGGCGAGCTGACTATCGAGAAGCGGCCTATCGAATTCGAACGAGCCGATTTCAAGCTGTCCGAGACAAAACCGTTCACATGGCGCCGCAACCTTCCTCCATTAGAGACGAAGCGAACGGTATTTAATTACGTCGCGACTTACAATGATTTCGAACGCAGGTTTGCCCAGTTTCTGGACGCTGCTCAGGACGTCCTCCGTTTTGCCAGTTTGGGCACAACTGAGCAGGGAGAATCGGGCACGCAGTTTCGTATTGATTACCTCAAGCCAAGTGGTGCGATCGGCTTCTATCATCCCGACTGGGTTGCTGTTCAACAGACACCCGATGGTGAGGTGAACTGGATTATCGAAACTAAGGGGCGAGTGTGGGAAGGAACAGAGGTCAAAGACGCAGCCATGCGTGACTGGTGTATCCGCATCTCCGAGGAAACAGGCCAGCAGTGGCGATATGTTCGTGTAAATCAGAGCGTGTTTGATACTGGGAAGCCCAAAACATTGCAAAGTCTTCTTGGAGAAGACAAATCGTATCAAAAGTACTTACTGTGATGCCGGCAGAACCCGCGGGCATGCTTTTAGATGCAACGACGTTCCGGGCCGACATGCTTTTGCGTCTTCAGAGGAGGGGCAATGTTTGCTTACGTATGGGCAGCGCAAAGGCTTCGCGGTTGGCAATGAACCTATTCCTGGGCCCCAGACGTACGAGGTGATTTCTACCGATGGAAGAGAGCCCCGTCATAAACGAGAGATAGGGAGCAGAATTGAAAAAGGCAATCATCAGCTCTCTTCGTGCTCAGGGTTTTTGCGTCAGAAATGGCAAAATATTGCCTCCAAAGGATCTCTCCAAGGAGAACCTTCGCAAGCTTCATGCAACTGCTGTTGAACACCGAATAAGCAAGGCAAAAGCCGGGCTTGTCCGAAAGGAACCTTACCTTTTACAGCATATTGCTTCCGGTCGTGAAGTTGTGCCCGATAAGATATCGCCCGGATGATAGAGGTTGCGCGCCAGATACGGAGCAGGTTCAATATTTGCGTATCCTTGTACCTTGATCCAGATATCACGAACTGACACCAGACCCAGTTCCTTGAGCCATTGGT
>JALTFO010000042.1 GCA_027007005.1 Candidatus Bipolaricaulota bacterium
TGATCTACCCGGTGGTTTTCTTAATCTCGAATACCAGAAACATGCGGTGGTGTCCGCTAAGAAGATCCTCGAAGCCTACAATGGCGTCTTTCTGGCCGACGTAGTTGGCCTCGGCAAGACATACATTGCTGCTCTCCTGGCACGCAAGCTGCCGGGGAGAAAGCTTGTCATCTGTCCGCCAGTGTTGCAAGAGTATTGGGAGGAGACGTTCTTTGAGTTCAAGGTGACACAGTACAAGGTGGAGTCCATCGGCAAGCTGGACCATGTTCTACAAAATGGCGCCGAGAAGTTCGACTACGTGTTCATCGACGAGGCGCATCGCTTCCGTAACGAGTACACGCAAGGCTTTGAGAAGATCCACGAGATATGCTTTGGCAAGAAAGTGATCCTCGTTTCAGCGACGCCGCTCAATAACACCCTCGACGACATTTACAGTCAGCTCAAGCTCTTTCAGATTCCGAGGAGATCGACTATCCCTGGCGTCCCCAATCTCGATGCCTTTTTCAAGCGCTGGCGCGACCAATTACGTAAATACAAGAAGTCCGATCCAGAATATGCTGCCATCATGAAAGAGGGAGCAAAAGAAATCCGTGAGAAGGTGTTGAAGTACGTGATGGTGCGCCGCACGCGAACGGAGATCAAGAACTACTTCAGCAAAGACATCGAGCAGCGAGGCCTGTCCTTCCCTACGATGGGAGACCCCAACCGCATCGTCTACCGTTTTCCAGACGATGTGGAGTCCACGTTTACGCGAACAATAGAGCTGCTTAAGGAATTCCGGTATTCTCGCTACACCCCGCTTCTCTACCTCGACCATCCGGTGTCGCCCCTCGAACAGCAGAGCCAGAGAAACGTCGGTGGTTTCATGAAGGGAATCTTGGTGAAGCGCTTGGAGAGCAGCTTCTATGCCTTCCGTCGTACGCTAGGTAGGTTCATCACGTCCTACGAGCGGTTCATCGAGATGCTCAATAACGGCACGGTCCTCATCGGAAAGAAGATCAACATCTATGATCTTCTGGATGAGGACAACACCGATAAGATCCTGCAACTTGTCGAGAGGGGCGACCTGAAAAAGTACAGTGCAGAGGAGTTCAAGCCAGGACTTGCTACAGACCTAGCAACGGATCTACAACTGTTAAAGGAGATTCGCGCGTTATGGGACGTGATTGATTCGGACCCGAAACTGGAGAAGTTCATGGTGGAACTACAGACGAACCCCAAGCTCAAAGATCGCCACCTTGTCGTCTTCACTGAGTCCACAGAGACGGGCGAGTACCTGTTTGAGAACATCAATCGCCGCTTCCCTGGTGAGGGCCTCTTCTATTCCAGCCAGGGGGGAAGGTCTGCCGAGGGGGAGAAGAGCGTTCCGGTAGCCCGCAGGCTGATCAAGGAGAGCTTCGATCCTAACTATCACAACCAAAGCAACGAGATTAGGATATTGATAAGCACCGACGTTCTAGCAGAGGGGATCAACCTCCATCGATCAAACACCGTCATCAACTACGATCTTCCCTGGAATCCCACCAAGGTATTGCAGCGGGTGGGGCGCGTCAATCGAGTAGGGACGGTGCATCAGGAGATCCAGGTGTTCAACTTCTTCCCCACCGATCAATCAGAACAGGAGATCGGGTTGGAAGGGAACATCAAGGCGAAGATCCAAGCATTCCACGATACTCTTGGGGAGGACGCCAAGTACCTTTCCGATGAGGAGATCGTCTCCACCCACAGACTGTTCGGAGACACCCTGTACAATCGCCTCACTAAGAAAGAGACGTATGAGGGAGAAGACGAAGAGGAGCCGCAATCGGAGCTGAAATACCTGAACTTCATCAGAGAGATACGCGACAATCAGCCCGATCTGTTCGAGAAAGTGAAGTTGCTCCCTAAGAAAGCGCGATCCGCAAGGGCGCTGGACGGAGATGGTGAACAGCTGATCAGCTTCTTCCGCAAGGGTAAGCTGAAGAAGTTCTTCATCGCTGGGAATGATGAAGCACGCGAGCTTCCGTTCCTGGAAGCGGTGAATTTCTTCGAATGTGATGCGAGTACTGCTCGCAGCAAGGTTCCAAGCACGTACTACTCCCTGCTCGACAAGAACAAGGCTGGGTTCGACCTCATTCTCTCCGGCGAGCCTGTGGAGGCATCACGCGGGTCTCGCAATGAGAGATACATAACCAAACGTTTGAAAGCTAAGAATTTTCACTATTATCAAGGATTCACCGATGAGGATGAGGAATACATCCGGCAGGTCCTAGAGGCCTATGAAGCCGGTATCATCCCCGCGAACACTACCAAACGGATCAAGAAGGAGATCGAGCGAGAACCTAACCCGCTTAAGGTGCTCGGAATCCTGAAAAAAGAGATTTCAAACACACTATTAGGGAGGACTGAAAAGAGTAAGACATCTAGTGACCGCACAAGACGAGAGGTTATCCTGTCCGAATACCTGGCCGGTGGCCATAAGCTATAGAATATGAACAATCAACAAGCAAAAGGGATGATTCAGGAGCTCTTTACGCAGACCTTTGACCGTCGGCGCTACGAGCTTTTCTTGCGCAATCTGCTCAATCATTTCGAACCCCGAGGCAAACACTATACCGGGAACCTTGTTCCCGACTTGTTCAAGCAGCACGTGAGTCAGTATTGGCGCATCGGCAAGTATGTCGATCCGGAGGGCGAAGAACTCGACCTGCTGGTGGTGGAGGTCAAATCCTTCGTCAAGCTGGAAAGGGCTCGTTCGACCCTGCGTAACTTTGCCGTCAACCGTCTCAAGCAGTTTGAGAAAGAGGCTTCGCTTATTGCTTTCTATGCCCGGGATGACGGAGGCAGCGATTGGCGCTTTTCCTGGAGTGCACCCCTCAAACTGGACACGCTGGAGCAGAAACTGCGAAATGTCTCTGGGCCGGGTTGATCGCTTCCTCAAACTCCACTGGACTGACATAGCCAAGCGCCGAGTGTAACCGCTCTTGATTGTATATCAGTTCGATGAACTCGCCAATCCTTTCCTTCACTTCCGTAAACGTTCGATATTCCGAAACATATACCTCCTCTACCTTCAATGTCTTCATGAAACTCTCCGCTTGTGCATTGTCATAGGGATTCCCTTTGCGCGACATGCTGATGACAAACCCCTGTTCCTTCAGGATCTTGATGTACTCATTTGCCGCATACTGTACACCACGGTCCGAATGGTGAATACACCCACGCACAGGGTGCCGCTTGGCAATCGCTAACCTAAGTGCGGCGCAGGTCAGTGCTGCATCAATGTGTCGCGACAACGCCCAGCCAACTACCCTCCGTGAGTAGGCATCGAGAATCACTGCTAGGTAGACAAACTCATGTACCAGACGAATGTAGGTGATGTCTGCCACCCATACCTGGTTCACTCTGCTAACAGTCGTTTCTCCATAGACGTTTGGATACACTGGGTACGGATGATCGCTATCAGTCGTCCTTACGGAACGGTGCTTACTCCTACACAACAGATCAGACTCTCGCATCAATCGCAGCACTCGCTTGTGATTCACCCGCATTCCCTCGCGCTGTAACTGCACTGTCATGCGCCGATATCCGTACCTCGGGAAACGCAGTGCCAGTTCCTCTAGCCGATCTCGAATGTCAGCGTCCTGCTTACGCTTCGCTTCGTCCATCCGAGACTTGTAGTAGTA
>JALTFO010000043.1 GCA_027007005.1 Candidatus Bipolaricaulota bacterium
CTCCGCCTTTCAGAAATATTCATGGTCTTAGCTACTTTGGTAGTCCCTTTCTTGATGGTCAGAATAAAGGCAATAACGCTTTATGACACGTTGTTGCTTGCCTCTTTTATATGCCTATTTGCAGAACGGCGGAGAATCCGTTTCTTGGAGTGGAAAGCTTTGGTCCCTGTTCTTGTCTTAGCGATTTTCTCTACTCTGGCAACATTTCGAGCTATTGAGCCGATGGAGTCCTTTTTCACACTAGCACAACTCCTCTTTGTTTTTCTCGTCCAGATACCTACAATGGTTACCGTTCTACAGGACGAACAACAGCAATTACTTAATTATAAAATTTTAATATGTACAATGGGAATAGTAGTTTGTGGATGTGTTGTTTTTTTCATAGTGCATCCAGTTTTTTTGCCCGGAGGGCGCTTGCAACTGATCTATGGAAACCCCGGCCATTTGGGGTGGATCTTTGCGATTTTCATGCCGTTCCTGTTCTTGTGGAGGAGTTCTACGAAAAGGGCACTAAGAAGGTTTTTAATAGACTTGTTATTATTGACTGCTTTTTTGCTTGTCCTATTTTCGCAAGCTAGGGCCGCTTGGCTTGCTTTTCTCATAACAACTCCACTTTATACAGGGCTCATAGGAGTTTCTCGGCTCAATATCCGGGTTATTGCAAAGCGGTTCTTAAAGTATGGTAGCGTTTTGGCAATGGTTCTTGCTGTTGCGTACCTTCTATTTGCACCAGCCTCTGTTCAGCAACGAGTAGCGGTTTCTCTAAATTGGCAATCATGGGAAATTCAATCGCGTGTACTCACGTATAAAGCTACCATGACACATATTCCAGAGTATTTTCTGATTGGGGCAGGACTGGACAATTTTGCAGGGGTGCTCGAAAGATCTTGGGCTGTTGAGGGTAAGAGATCCCCGTGTCCTAAGCCTCATAATTTCCTGTTGTTGAATCTTGTTCAGATAGGGTTTGCAGGGGTTCTTAGCCTGGTACTTCTGGTAATCTTGTTCTATAGGCGGATGTTTGTGGCCTTGAAAGCAACAAGCAAGGCTGATTCGCGATACAAGTTAATGGTTGCCGCACTTGCATCTTTTACAGCAGTGCTAATAATCGGCATGTTTACAACTCAGATTACTAGAAGGGTTTTCTGGTTTCCATATGGATTTGGACTTGCAATAGCATACTCGGTTTTGTCACCAAAAATGGCAGAAAGAAAGGGATGATCTATGACTAATTATGACATTCTATATGTAGTAAACTTCCTTAGTGAAACCTCTATACCTCTTAATTGGGCGGCTCTATTGTACAAGCGCGGATGGAATGTGGCTGTACTCCCTGTTGAACCACAACGCAATCAAATACAACCAGAGGAGTTTAAGATACCTGTTGTTGAGATGGGTGCATACCGACGGGGTGACCCGCGAGTGATACGGGAGATTCGTCAGAAGATCCACCAGCATGGTATCCGCCTAGTCCATGTGCATGCGAACTATTCCGGGGGCATGGCATCACTGGCTGTCCTCGGCAATAAGTTCATATATGTAGTTAACACAGAACATAATCCCGCTTGGTCTTTTAAGAAACTTGGCCGATTATTAAATGCCATAAGCCTATTCCGGGGTGATTATCATTGTTTCAATTCAAATTACACAATGAGATCACTTGCTTGGTGGGAGCGGCGGCTCATACGAAATGTCCCTGCAAAAATCATCTATAACGGAGTGCTAGTACAAGCACTTGAAGTAGAGAAACAATCTAAAGGAGCTATTTATACGAAATGGGGATTATCTAAAGAGCAGTTTTATGTAGCTAAAATAGCGACCTTTAAAAGGCAAAAGGATCATAATACTCTTCTAAAGGCAATTAAACTATTGGCAGAGCAACATCTAGAAATAAAATTGCTCCTTGTAGGGGATGGGGCACTCCGCAAAATGCTAGAGAATCAAGTGAATAAGTTGGGAATCGCCAACTATGTTTGCTTTATGGGGTTGCTAAAACGCGAAGAAGTGTACCAATTGTTGCACATTTTAGATGTATCGGTGATGACGTCTCGATGGGAAGGGTTCTGCAATGCAATCGTTGAGTCCATGGCCGCTGGTGTTCCGGTTTTGGTGAGCGATATTCCCACCTTGAAAGAAGTAGTAGGAGATGCCGGCCTATATTTCCGTGCAGGCGACCCTGTTGACCTTGCCAGGAAACTGGAACAACTAATAATTGACAAGGACATACGCACTGAATATGGTAATTTGGCCCGAGATCGATGCTTTAGGCTCTATGATGTTGAGAAGGCAATAGAGAAATATGAAGGAGTATACCGATTTCTTCTAGAGAGGTAATATGAAATCAAAGCAACATTTTGAGCGCACCTATCGGCCGTATCTTCACTACGTGATTCGGCCCATAGGGCGCAAATGTCTCCCATGGGCAATGCGATGGAGTCTCACCCCTAATCAAGTAACGTTGTCTTCTACTATTGCCTTACTTATCAGCATAGCTCTGTTTGGGATAGGAGGATATTGGCCACGGCTTCTAGCAGCGGGCATGCTTCAGATAAGGGAGGTCCTAGATACTGTCGATGGTGAGCTTGCTAGGAAAACGGGCCAGACGAGTCGAAGGGGCGAATATCTTGATGCACTTGGAGGCTACCTGCTAGGTGGTCTGCTTTTGCCCTCGATCGGATTGGGTCTTGCTCTTATGCCAGATTCAACGCATGGGGGCCTGAGCAGTCTTGTGGCAATTTCCTCTTGTTGGTATATTGCAATTGGATTGTGGGCAGGGCTTGCTAATGTGTTGGTTCGCTTAATCAGTCTCCGACACCGTTGTTTGTTTGGTGATTCTTTACGGAAGAGTAATGGAGTACTACTCCGAACGGCTTCTTGGTTCGAAGATTCTCTATTTCCTTTGCTAATAGTAGCTGCCGTGGCAAGAAGCACAGCTATTGTAATCCTACTTTTTGCTCTATTCTATACAGCCAGGCTTTTATATGTACTATACCGTGCTTTAGGTGGGCCAGATGCAGAATAGACGTACTAGAGCCCAGAAAGGAAGTATGAGAATCAAAGATGTAAGGGATGCTTATGCATCGAGAAAAAAAAGAGAGGATAGAGGTGATCTGTGGCTCTACTATGTTGTACGAAGAATATCCTTCTATCTCACCTGGATGTTTCTACAGCTTGGTATCTCAGCTAATCAAGCAACATATATTTCAATGGCAATCGGGGCGGCGGGATGCGGACTAATGGCTTTCGGAGACTACGGCGTGAGGATCACTGGCGCTTTGCTTGTTAGCTTCTGGATTGTTCTGGATTGTGTGGACGGAAATATCGCCCGATTTAAGAAGACCTCCAGTAACTACGGAGAACTTATCGACGCTCTGAGTGGCTATATGATGAATGGGCTTCTTTTTCTATCCGTTGGAATTGGAGCTTTTATCCACATTGAGTCTTCATTTGGACTCATTACTCGGTTCTTCTATATTGATCTCAATGAGAGTATTCTGATTATCTTAGGTGCTTGGGCCTCTCTTGCTATCATATTTCCGAGACTGATTTACCATAAATTTATGAATGCGTTTCCTGAAGCACAGAGTGCCGAAATTAAACCTGGAGCAAAGCACTCAAAGGGTCTTTATCACTTTGGATATCGCATGGTCCATAACATAACTAGCTTTTCCGGCTTCCTTACGCCAATATTACTTTTGGCAACCATCTTCAGGCTCTTGAGTATATTCGTCTTCTTCTACGCATTAATGAATACGGGCGTTTTGATAATCACGACAGGCAGAATTATCCTCAAAGGGCACCGACTGTCAGAGGGTGTGGATAAGTTGTAAAATGAGGTTTGTGGAGAGGTTTTCCAAAGGAGGAAACCATGTCTCTTAAGTACAGAATCAGCCCGGGAGAGCGACTGCGTGCACTGAAACAGCTAATCGAGAAGAAGGGGTTTGTGCGCATTATTGAAGCGCACAATGGGCTCAGCGCTTTGATTGGGGAGATGGCTCAGATTGAGCAAGATGGTGAAATCATCGAGTATGACGGGTTCTGGGAGAGCAGTCTAACAGACTCTGCTTCTAAGGGTATTCCGGATGCCGAGATCGTAGGCACTGAATCGCGTGCGCATACGATTGATGAAATCCTCAATGTGACCAGCAAACCCATTATCGTTGACGGCGATACCGGGGGTGCTCCCGCACAGTTTGAGTACTTTGTGAAACGACTTGAGCGATTGGGTGTTTCCGCGGTCATCATAGAAGACAAGATTTTCCCTAAACGAAACAGCCTTGATCCCACAGCAAAGCAGACCCAGGAAGATCCAGAAAAGTTTGCCCAAAAGATCCAACGCGGGAAAGAGATAGCTGTTACTGATGATTTCATGGTCATCTCCAGGATAGAAAGTCTGATTGCTGGAGCGGGGCTTGAGGATGCACTGGAACGGGCGGAATGCTACATTCGTGCTGGAGTCGATGGTGTCATGATCCACTCCAAGAAAGAAAGCCCCGATGATATCCTGTCCTTTGCGCAAGCGTATAACTCTTTATGTGAGAGGCTTGGAAGGCGCCCTATACTGGTAAGTGTGCCCACAACGTATAACTTGATCACGGATAGGGAGCTCGCCAAATATGGCTTCAATATCATCATCCATGCGAATCACCTATTGCGTGCGGCTCACAAATCTATGTATGAATCAGCAAGGGCTATCTTGATGAACGACCGCGGTTTTGAAGCGGAGCCCCTTTGCTCCTCAGTTCCAGAAATATTCTCCACAGTTGGATTTGATGTAATTAAGGAAAAGGACCGAAAATACTTGAGAGAACAGCGGCTGTCAGTTATTATCCCAGCTGCGGGGAAGGATCCCGCATTTGCAGATCGTCCCAAGTCACTGATTAGAGTAGCCAACAAGCCGATTCTGGATTACCAACTGGAAAACATCCGGAAAGCCGGCCTTAGGAAGACGGTGATTGTTAAGGGGCATGAAGGCAAGCAGTTTGACAAAGAATTCTCGGATAAGAATCTTATCTTCTGTAATAACGATCACTACGAGGACAAGCACAGCCTGTATTCGCTCTTTTGCGCTGAGGATTACATGAAGGATGGATTCTTGCTGCTTTACTCAGATATCTTATTGGATGGGGGGCACCTTCAGAAATTAATCAATAGTAAAGGAGATATTGTTCTGTTGGTTGATAGCTCCTATCGCTATCATAAACATGAAATCGACAAGAAACTTGATCTGGTGATCAGCAAGCAACAGCGGGCGGCGCGCTACTACCGTAGCTTGCGCCCCATGGGTTTGGTTGAGATTACACGTGTCGGCAAGAAGATCGATATCGAAGTGGCGAACTATGAGTTTATTGGTGCTGCCTACTTTTCCGAAGAAGGGGCGCAAATCGTTCGCAAGATCTATCAGGACTGTCAACAGACGGCAGTGGGGCGATTCCATGAAGCTGAATCCTTTGCTCACGCTGGTGTGACGGATCTATTACAGGAAGTAATCGATCGAGGATTCATGGTCCATGGGCTAGAAATATATCAAGGGTGGATGGAGATCCATAGCCGGAAAGATATCGAGATCGCGGAACAAGAGATTACGCCAGTGGTGGGGTGATTGGAGATATAGGGGAGGTACTATGAAAGCACTTGCCTTTTGGTCGGGTTTGAAAGCTCGTAGATTCACTTTCTTCTCCGGTGTACCAGATTCGACGTTTACAGCGGCTTACAACGCAATGGTTGAGGATCCAGAGATTCGCTATATTCCCGCTGTGCGTGAAGACGTAGCACTAGGTATTGCTAGCGCTGGATACTTCTCAGGCCAACGGGGTGGAGTGATGATGCAAAACTCTGGCATCGGCAATATCATCAACCCTCTAACTTCCTTCAGTCTTATGTACAAGGTCCCAGTGCTACTTATCATTGGGTGGCGTGGGTATGGCGGCCCTCCGAATGACGCCCCAGAGCACTGGATTATGGGAGCCAAAACTACAGATTTCCTCGAATTACTCGATATCCCATTCGCAATTCTGGAATCACGCACCTTCGAGGCCACGTTAGATCATCTCTTGGAAAGTATGGATGAACGCTCCGTGCCAGGAGCATTGCTTGTTCGTAAAGGAGTGATCGAGTGATGGAACGATACATGGCTATAGAGAAGATTCTGCAACAAGTTGAGGCAGATGATCTCGTGTTGACGACGACCGGAATGCCTTCACGAGAGGCCTTTGTCGCTGACGATCGACGGGGTAATTTCTACATGATTGGCTCCATGGGGCTTCTCTCGTCATTGGGCCTCGGTTTAGCATTACTCAACAAAGATCGACGCGTGATCGTTGTTGATGGTGATGGGAGCGCTCTAATGAGCTTGGGAACCATTCCTTTGATCTCCTACGAGGCACCACAAAATCTTTACTACATAATTTTAGATAATGTAGCCTACGAGTCAACGGGCGGGCAGCCGTGCATCAGTGGAAAGATCGATCTGGGGAAAATTGTACAGGCGGCTGGCTTCCGCCGAGTAGAGAGCGTTGAGAACACGGAAGCATTGGAGCAGGTCTTAAAGCAAACGCTTGCACAAGAAGGCCCAGTGTGTATCCACGCGCATGTAGAAATTTCGCGTGTGAAGGGCATTCCACGGGTTTCTTACTCACCCGAAGAAATCCGTGATCGTTTCAGAAAACATGTGGGCTACTCATGAGCCAAACTGGAAACGATCGGTACTATAATCCTACTGAGATCAAATGGATTACCTGGCAGCAAATTGGGAAACTGCTTCCGTCTGCGAAAACCAGTGTACTCGTGATTTCGGGACGCTCTGCGATGCGAAAGCAAGCAGAGACCTTGCAAGCAGAGATTCTGAAGGATCATGAAGTCAGATTACTAAGTGGGGTATCCTCTGACCCTAGTATTCTCTCGGTTAACGCCGCACTAGAAACTGTAAGGAAGATCCAGCCAGATTGGGTGATCGCACTGGGGGGGGGAAGCGTACTGGATACAGCCAAGGCCGCCTCTTTACTGGCTTCTCATCCTGGAGATGTCCATGATTACTTGCGTGGAGAGCGGAAAGTGACGCACGCGGGGATTCCAGTGATCGCTGTACCGACAACTGCAGGGACGGGCAGTGAAGTCACCCCTTATGCATCCATCACCGATCATGAACGAATGACCAAGCTGTCTTTGTCACATGATTACCTGTTCCCCCAATATGCTGTTCTCGATCCCCAACTGATCTACTCGCTCCCGGCTAAACAAATGGCTATTAGCGGCATGGATGCCCTTTCCCAAGCGATCGAAGGATACTCGGCAAATGCATCTACACCGGTCACAGATGCCCTTGCCCTTCAGGCGATCCGTATAATTCTGACTAATCTAGAGCCAGCAGTCCGCCATCCGGAGGACATAGCAGCACGAAAAGCGATGCTCAATGGAAGCAACCTAGCTGGATTGGTAATAAGCAATGCAAGAACAACCGCTGTGCATGCTGCTTCGTATCCGCTTACAGTACGCTTTAGTGTTCCTCATGGTATGGCGTGTGGTTTTCTGCTTCCTGGGTTCATTGAGTATAACGAACCATCGCTTGAGGCTGAAAAACGGTCTGCGCTTCTGAGATGCGCGCAGGTTGAATCTATGACCGAACTTGCAGGGGTTGTTAAAGAGCTTCAAAGGAGGATCGGTTTGCCAGAGAGGCTGAGCGAAGTAGGCGTAACAGAGCAAGATATCGATACAATTGTTGCCGGCGGTTTTCGCCCTGATCGAGTTGGTAACAACCCGCGGAAGGTAACAGAATCCGCTCTAAGAAAGTTGCTCAAGGAGGTCTTGTGATGGATGCAGTTATTGTAGCCGCAGGCGAAGGAAAGCGTCTACGTCCGGCAACTAGAAACACACCAAAGTGTCTCTTGCCTATCGGTGGTAAGCCATTAATAGAATACTCGCTGGGAATCTTGGAAGAGCGTGGCGTGGAAAGAATTGGTTTTGTAGTAGGTTATCTAAAAGACCGAATTATAGAGGCTCTTGGCCCTCAATACACTTATATCAGTAATCCATTCTACGCCTTTACCAATGATATGGCCTCGCTGTGGCTTGCCAAGCAGTTCATAGGTAGTAACGATTTTATGTATCTTCATTCGGACTTACTTTACCATCCACGCATTTTAATGATGACTATGGAGAGCGATGCAGAGATTGCGTTGGCTGTGGAAAAAAAAGACTGTGATAAAGAGGCAATGAAGGTTGTGGAAGACGGAGGCTACTTGGTCGAGTCCAGTAAAGAAATACCTTTAACCAAGGCGTTTGGGGAATGGACAGGCATTGCAAAGTTTACCAATGCTGGTTGGAGAAAATACTTTTTCGAAGTTGAGCAGCTTCTTGCTGAGGGAGACTTTAACGCATATGACACCAAGGCAATGACTCGATTAGCCCAGAAAGAGAAAAGTATTAAGATAATCCCTTTCCAGGGTCTTCCTTTTATAGAAATCGATAATGCTGAAGACTTTAAGGAAGCGAATGATAAGCTTGCAGGTTTACCTGCCAGCCCTGACTTGCGAAGCGAAGGACTCTGAAAGATGCGGAAAACCGCTTGTGTATCGTTTACGAAGAGAGTAATTCATTGAGCGCCCCCTACAAGGTCCTCCACATCGTCACTCGTTTTCTTAAATGGGGTGGGGCCGAGAGGAATACATACTACTCAATTCAGGGCTTAGATCTCAATCGATATGAGGTGGACTTGGCAATCGGGCGGGGTTCTCAACCCGATCTGCTGGAGAATTATGGGCGTGGCCACGTTCTTCAGATCAACACCTTGGTCCGCGATCCGAATCCTTTCCTTGACCCAATTGCTCTCCTCCAACTCTATCGCATTATCAAATCCGGCAACTATGATATCGTCCATACCCATACAGGAAAAGCTGGGATCCTGGGGCGGCTTGCGGCTAGGATGGCTGGGGTTCCCATCATAATTCATGGGCTGCACGGCACGATGTCTTCCCTGAATCCCATTCTGGACAGGATTTATCTCTTCCTGGATAGATTCACCGGGCGATTCACCGATTGTTTTGTTTCCGTAGGAGAAGACCTGAGGCAACGATATATTGAACGGGGGATTGGCGATCCCTCTAAATATACGGTGATTCATAGTGGGATGGATCTGAATGCTTTCTATGAGGCGGGAGATCTTCCTAAAGAAGCTATCATCGCGAAACGTAGGGATCTTGGGGTAACAGGGGAAGCGATCGTAATTGGTATGGTGGCGTCTCTTGAGCCGCGCAAGGGGCACAAGTATGCAATTATGGCAGCAAAAGAGTTACTTAAGCATCACATCAACGTAAAGCTACTCTTCATCGGTGATGGCTGGTATCGGCCGAAGATCGAGGAGATGGTTCATCAGAATGGTTTGGAAGATTCAATAGTATTTACGGGCTACAGAGAGGATATTGCTGAGGTCATGGCAACCTTTGATATCGTTATCTTGACATCACTATGGGAGGGGCTTCCTCAAGTGTTAGTCCAGGCTGCTGCTGTCGGAAAACCTATCGTTACTTTTGCTGTTGAAGGAGCAAAAGAGGTGGTTAAAGAGGGAGCAAATGGATTTATCGTGTCCTTGAGAGATGTGGATAGCTTAGTAAAGAAGGTGGAGTATCTGACATCGGATTTGGAAAGCGGTAGAGCAATGGGGAGAAAAGGCCGAGAGATCGTTGGTGACCAGTGGTCGATTGAGACAATGCAGCAGAAGACACGCAAACTATATAAGGAGCTGTTGGCGGCGGAGAGGAAGTGACGAGTAACGAGTGATGCGTAATAAGTGAACCGAAAATTGCAGGTGGTGAATGAAGGCTCGTAAGTCGTGAATAGTGAATTGTGATGGCAAGTGCCAAGGCCAGAAATGCGGGGGAGAGTGAGAGGATGAAAAGGGTTCTACTGACTGGTTGTGCGGGTTTTATCGGTTCGAAAGTGAGCGAGTTCTTGCTGCAACAGGGTTACAACGTTGTCGGGGTTGATAATCTGAACGATGCCTACGATGTGCGGTTAAAAGAATGGCGACTAGAACAACTGCAAGGTCAAGCGAATTTCCGGTTCCACCGCCTGGATATCGCTGATAAGGATGCTTTAAGTGAGGTATTTGCTGATGCTGGGCCGTTTGATGCGGTGATCAATCTGGCAGCCCGTGCGGGTGTGCGTCAGAGCTTGGAAGATCCGTGGGTTTATTTCCATGCAAATGTGATAGGAACCCTCAACCTCCTTGAGCTGTGCAAGGATGATAAGGTCGAGAAGTTCGTAGCCGCTTCCAGTTCCAGCGTGTATGGGATTCCCAGTGAATCTGGCCATCCTTTTTGCGAGGCTCAGCCTACGGATCATCCTTTGTCGCCATACGCGGCTTCTAAAAAGGCGACTGAAGGGCTATGTTATTCCTATCATCACCTTTACGGTCTGGATATAACTCTGTTTCGCTATTTCACAGTCTACGGCCCGGCGGGGAGGCCAGACATGAGCATCTTCCGGTTTATCAAATGGATAGCAGAAGGAGAACCACTTGTCTTGTACGGTGACGGTAGCCAGGTACGAGACTTCACTTACATAGACGACATTGCCCGTGGAACAATACTCGCCCTTAAGCCGACAGACTACCAGATTTTCAATCTAGGAAACGATCGGCCTGTGAGTATACACAGGTTAATTGAGCTGATCGAAGAGTTGTTGGGAAAGAAAGCGCAGATCGATCAACGGCCAGTGCACCCGGCGGATGTGCCTGCTACCTGGGCCTCAATTGACAAAGCGAGGGAACTGCTAGGCTGGGAGCCGGAGATAAAACTTGAGCAAGGAGTCAAATTGGCAGTAGACTGGTACCTAGGGAATCGTGAGTGGGCAAAGGAGATCCAAGTCTGAGGATTGCTTCGAAGAAGGAGAATTGATGAACATCACTGTGGTTGGCTTGGGGTATGTGGGAGCGGTGGCTGTGGCTGCGTTGAGCAAGGCTGGACACAACGTACTGGGGGTGGATGTCGATCAGGAGAAGGTTTCTTCCTTCCAGCAAGGAATCTGCCCGTTCTACGAGCCGGAGTTGTCGGAACTCATTTCTTCGGGACTGGCGGCAGGGAAACTGCGTTTCCATCGCCTCGATGAAGTGAAGGAACCACTCGGCGATATCATCTTGATTGCAGTGGGAACGCCCACACAGGCTTACGGAGGAACGGATCTTTCTCAGGTCTACTCGGCCATCCGCTGGATAAGGGAACGCAATCCCGGAAGAGCGGTTGTTGTGATGAAGAGCACCGTTCCTCCAGGAACCGGCGTTCGGCTGATGAACGAAGAGCTGCCCGACACCCAACTCCGATATATCTTTAACCCGGAGTTTTTGCGGGAAGGGCAAGCGGTGCACGACTGGTTCCACCCGGATCGCATTGTGATCGGTGGGGAGGATGAGGGAGCGACCGCACTGGCGAAAAGGATGTACGAAGGAATCGAGGCGCCCATTCTCATTACGGATGTCACCAGTGCCGAGATGATCAAGTATACTGCCAACGCATTCTTGCCCACCAAGATCTCATTCATCAATGAGATTGCCAGCCTCTGTGACCGGGTGGGAGCGAATATCGATGATGTTGCACATGGTGTGGGGCTTGATGCCCGCATTGGATCGAGTTTCTTAAATGCTGGACTTGGCTACGGTGGCTCAT
>JALTFO010000044.1 GCA_027007005.1 Candidatus Bipolaricaulota bacterium
AAGCAGCAGCGAGCGCTGGAGTTACTCGATACGATCACCGTGTAGACATAACTCCACAACCTGGTTATCGCTCACCGCTCCATCCCAACAACACTTCCACCATTTTTGGGCCGGGAACTTCGGGCTAAACATCTCGGTGAACAACGTTAAATGGAGGTCGGCGTCAGTCTTGCAACCCGGCACTGGCCCAAGCTTGAAGAGCATGTCTTGTCTCGTGCATTCGGTCTCGTCCTGCTCTCCTGGATTCGTTGCAGAAACACAACAACAAGATTCCGCAAAGCCTCAATCCGACCAAGGTGTCTCAATCAGTGCCGGTAAACGTTCCCTCGTTAACCAACCTTGACCACAACGATCACGCAGGCAGCATAGTGAACTCGTAATGATGCGGTAGGCGCCTTGGCGACGCTGCAGCGCTCCTTATACGTGAGCTTTTAGCAGTTAATTGATGTCACATCTTTGTTCTTAGCCTTTTCCCGCTCTAGCGGTTCGCGATGATGCTGATGGTCGAGCAATCCAGCCCTACGAAGTCAGCTCCGTCGATGATTCATGATCATCTTGCACGCGACAAGCCCAGTGGTGTATAACGACACCTAGACTGATTAAGCGGGGCAAGATCCGGAGTGAGATTCGTCGCGACATTAGGTACTTCAATGTGAGGAGGCAAGACATGCGCCCGAGTATTGGGATTGTCGTATCCCTAGACAAGGAAAGGAAGTCTTATGTGGGAGGAAGGGCGTACGTGGACGCTATTCAAGCCGCTGGTGGATTACCTGTACTCTTGGCTGCTATCGATGATGAAACCATGGTCTCACAATTCTTCACCCAACTTGATGGAGTTCTCCTACCCGGCGGCCCAGATGTTGATCCGGTGCACTTCGGCGAGGAACCAATGTATAACTACACCGCAATAGATCCGGAACGGGACTACGTTGAACTTCTATTGGCACGACTAGCTTTGCAAAACAATATTCCAATACTCGGGATATGCCGCGGAATTCAGGCGCTTAACGTTGCTGGTGGTGGTGATATTTACCAGGATCTAACAGCCCAAAAGAAGGGTGCTTTGATCCATGCCCAGAAGGCTCCGCGGTGGTATCCTACTCACTGGATAAACATTCAACCAGAAACGATGCTGTTTAAGATACTTGGTGAGTCACGCCTGCGCGTTAACAGCTATCATCATCAAGCGGTGAGAAGTGTGGCTCCCGATTTTCGAGTGAGCGCTCTAGCGAGCGACGGAGTTGTCGAGGCTATTGAGCACCCATCATTGCGCTTCGCTCTGGGCGTGCAATGGCATCCCGAACAAATGTGGAAGAAATATCCGTTGTTCAAGCTGTTGTTCACTTCGTTCGTCAATGAAGCAAGCAATAGTTAGCCTTCATGCCATGTGAGCTATTCCTCTCCCAACAAGATACCTTCATTCTTGGCCAGTTTTCAACTCTACGACGCTGTTTAGGGCGGCATTGATGACGCAGTACCTTGCGGACTAGCTGGCTCACGGGAGCCGGACTCGCCGAAGATACTGTCTGTATCCTTCGAATTGCCAATAACCGTAACTATCGAAAGCCTCAAGGGGAGAAGCGTAGCTGCACTTCTTTGCCGAATGTTGCGCTGTACCCCCCTTGTCACTCAAAGGTTGCGAGAGGTTATCTGGTACTTAAACGCGTAGCCGGCATCGGTCGCGAGCTTCTCGATTGCTCCCCGTATCTTGGAGAAGTCAAAGGTGTAGTTGTACTTTGTGCCGAACAGCTTCGATTGCTCAGTTATCGTGCCGTTGCGTGGCCCTGAGCCTGTTCTGTAACTCTCCTTCTTGAACCCGAAACCTGGACCAATCCCATCATCACCTGTGGACATGCCTGAACCAGACTCAACTAGCACCTCCGTGAAACGCAGCTCCTTTGCATCCTCGTCCACACGAAACTTGGCGCTGTAGGTGAGCTTCTTCTTGGAGAGGAAGACTCGCCTTTCAGCGACGGTGAGCTTCAGGGAATAGACTCCCCTCTTCTCCTTCAGTGTCGCCGGAAGCCCCGCGACGAACTCCTTTATTCGATCGATCAGCATATTTGTGCCTCCCTTCCCTTCTACTGCCGCAAGATGATCGCCAGCATCGATAGGTCGGCCTGGGCAACGCCGGGGATGCGCGATGCCTGCCCGAATGTGCGTGGCCGCACGCGCGATAGCAGATCGCGCCCCTCAATCGAGAGGCTCTCCAGCGTTGAATAGTCGATCGCCTCTGGGATGATCAGCTTCTCCATTCGTTGAAGCCGCTCGATCTCCCGCTCTTGTTGTTCGAGATAGCCTGAGTACTTGGCCCCGATCTCCACTTCGCTGAGTACGTCTTCCGGATATCCATCTGCAGAAATGAGATCGGAGAGGTGGACTGGTGGTCGCCGCAGGAGCTCGTACAGGCTGGCCCCGTTGTCTGTTAGGGCGGGCGTGCCGCGCTCGGCGAGGACCAGGTTCAGTGGATGACGGGATCCGATCCGTTCGTTCTTCAGATGGGAGAGGAGCCGCTCGATCGCCTTCTTCCGCTTCATTGCCTGTTCGTAGTGGCGATCGTCAAGCAAGCCGATCTCGTGGCCAACCTTCGCCAAGCGAAGGTCGGCGTTCCCCTCACGCAACGTGATGCGGTACTCGGCACGGGAGGGGAGCATGCGGTACGGTTCTGTAACGCCCTTAGTGACGAGATCATCGATCATCACTCCGATGAACGCCTCTCCGCGGGAGATGACAAACGGCGAAATACTCCTGACCATGCGGGCGGCGTTCACCCCGGCAATAAGCCCCTGCCCGGCCGCCTCTTCGTACCCGGTCGTTCCGTTCACCTGCCCTGCGAGGAATAGCCCATCGATACCGTTCACAGAAAGGGTCGGCGAGAGCTGTGTTGGGTCGATGTAGTCGTACTGAATGTCATAGCCGTAGCGCTCGATCTGCGCGTGCTCCAATCCCACAATGCTGTGCACGATACGATCCTGGATGTCTGGAGGGAACGCTGTATAGATCCCTTGTAGGTAGACCTCGGCCGAGTCTCTGCCTTCCGGCTCCAGGAAGACCTTGTGGCTTGAACGCTCGGGGAATTTGACGATCTTCGCCTCAAGGGACGGGCAGTGGCGTGGCCCCTCGCTCGTGATGAGTCCGTTAAAGTTCGGGGTAAGGGAGAGGTTATTGCGGATAATGGCATGCGTATCTTCGTTGGTGTAGGAGACGTAGACTGGAAATTCGTCCGGTAGCACGCGTTGCTCGCGCCAGAATGAAAACCCAAGTGGGATGTCGCTTGTATGCTGACGCTCAAGCTTGCTCGTATCGATCGATCGCTTATTCACCCGCGGCGTGGTTCCGGTCTTCAACCGGCTCATGCGCAGGCCCAAGTCGTGCAGTGACTTCGCCAGGCCGATCGATGGCGGCTCACCCGTGCGCCCCGCCGGATAGACAAGGTTCCCGATCAGCACTTCGCCGTTTAGAAATGTGCCTGTGGCAACAATCACCGCACTCGTCCTGATCTCTAGCCCCTCGCGCAGGCGGACGCCCTTTACATGATGGTCAGATACTACAATCCTGTCTACCATCCCCTCGATCAGATCAAGGTTATCCGTGTTTTCAAGGGTTGTCTTCCAGTGCAGCTTGTACGCGTCGCGGTCGGCCTGGGCGCGGCGCACTTGCATCGCCCTGCCCTTGCTCGTGTTCAACACACGGATGTTGAGGGTCGATTGGTCGGTGATCTGCCCCATCATTCCGCCAAGGGCGTCAATCTCTCGCACGATCTGCGACTTTCCCGGTCCACCGATCGCCGGATTGCACGGCATCTTCCCGATCTCGGAGAGGTTTATCGTGACAAGCGCCGTGCTCACGCCGAGGCGGGCCGAGGCGTAGGCCGCTTCGCAACCGGCGTGGCCGGCACCGATCACCACTACATCATAATCCTTCATCTACTTACTCGTTATTGCTGTCCTGATGGCCCTTGCCTTGGAGCAGATTGAACATGTCAATTGGGATCGGGAAAACGATGGTGGATGCGTTCTCCGACGAGATGTCGACAAGGCTCTGCAGGTAACGCAACTGCATCGCACCCGGGTTCTTGGCGATGATGGCCGCCGCCTCAGAGAGTTTGGTCGATGCCTGCAGCTCTCCCTCAGCGTTAATGATCTTCGCCCGGCGCTCGCGCTCGGCCTCGGCCTGGCGGGCGATAGCTCGTTGCATATCCGCGGGAATCTTCACATCCTTGATCTCGACTGTCTTTACCTTAATTCCCCACGGATCAGTCTGCTCGTCGATGATCTCTTGCAGCTTGAGGTTAATCTCCTCGCGCTCGGAGAGGATCTGGTCGAGCTCTACGCCACCGAGGACACTTCTAAGTGTTGTCATTGCGATCTGCCGCGTTGCCTCGATGTAGTTCTGCACCTGCACCACCGCGTCACTCGGGTTGACGACACGGAAGAACAGGACGGCGTTGACGCTTGTCGTCACATTGTCCTTGGTGATTACTTCCTGCGGTGGAACATCCAGGGTGACCATTCGTAGTGTGATCTTCACCATCTTGTCGACGATCGGGATGAGTAGGAATATCCCTGGCCCCTTTGCCCCCACCAGACGTCCCAGGCGGAAGATCACCCCCCGTTCATACTCACGTACGACGCGAATCGCATTCATCAGGAAGATGAGAACTATCGCCACTATTGCCGCAACTGTGATTGCCATGTGTACCTCCTTACAAGGTCCTTGACTGTGTCGATCATAGAGGCGCTAGTACAAGAAGTCAATCTATTCGCACGATCGGCCACTCGGGCTATAATCAACGCTGGAGGTAGGAATGACCATGAGACACCCATTGATTGCTGGAAACTGGAAGATGCACAAGACGCCGCAGGAGACGGAGGAGTTTATAGTAGAACTTCTTCCAAAGCTTGCAGGTGTAGGAGAAATAGAAGTTCTCATCATCCCGCCGTTCACTAGTCTGGATCGATCCGGAACTCTTCTGCAAGGTAAGTCGCTGCAACTTGGCGCCCAGGACTTACACTACGAGGCAGAAGGTGCGTTCACCGGAGGGATCTCTGCTCGGATGTTGGCGGCGTGCGGGTGCAAGTACGTCCTCGTTGGCCACTCGGAGCGACGCGAGCTGTTCGGTGACGATGACACGATCGTCGCGCGCAAGCTGAACGCTGCTCTCGATTCGGATCTCATGCCGATTCTGTGTATAGGCGAGACGCTCTCCGAGCACGACCTTGTGGAAGAGAAGATAACCCGCCAGTTGACTCAAGACCTTACTGGAGTCGGCGGAAAAGCGCTTGCGAAGATAACGATTGCCTATGAGCCGATCTGGGCGATCGGAACGGGAAAGACGGCCACGCCCGAAGTGGCGCAGGAGACAATCAGCATGATCAGGCGCTGGATCGCATCGCACTACGATGAGGCGGCGGCACAAGGGACAAGAATACTCTACGGTGGAAGCGTCAAGCCAGCGAACGCCGTATCGCTTCTGGCTCAACCGGACATCGATGGGGCACTCGTCGGCGGAGCAGCGTTGGTACCCGGGTCATTCGCCCAGATCGTGGATGCCGCTCGCTTGTAGGGACTGAGACCATTGACGACTGATGGATCACGGCAAGGAGAGGAGCGACGATGCGCTTTAACATCCCCAATCAGATAACACTTGCGCGCATCGCCAGTGTGCCGCTGTTCATGTACCTGCTTCTAATGGAGAAGCCGGTGGGGACAATTCTGGCGATCGTTCTGTTCGTGCTGGCGGCGGCCTCGGATGCAGTTGACGGATACCTTGCGCGCAGCATGAATCAAACGACTGTATTTGGCAAGTTCGCCGATCCAATCGCCGACAAGCTGCTTATCGCCGGGGCGCTTATCTCCTTTGTGCAGCTCGGGGAACTGAGCGCGGCGGTGACGATGGTCATCATTTCGCGTGAGTTCCTTGTCACCGGACTGCGGATAATGGCGATCGCCGAAGGGAAGGTAATTGCAGCGAGCCCACTCGGGAAGCTAAAGACAATGTCGCACATCGGCCTTGTTCTGATCATTCTGGCAGGCCGCTACTTCACGCTCAGCCCGGCTCTGTTGACGACGAAAGCCGTCTTCTTATACCTGGCAATCGCGCTTGCTGTCATCTCCGCGGGGGAGTACTTCTACCGTTCGCGACACTTGTTCGTAAGTTAGACGTGGCCTTTGTCTTCTTTGTGGTGCACAAATACGCAATCCGAGTGTGACAGTGATTACCCTAGCTACAGGGTGTATTGCCGACACTTTCTTCTTGGAGGCCGATCTTATGTTTACGCGTGCCCTGCGTGTTGTCGTTGGAACGTTTCTGGTTGTCGCGGTGTCAGCTAGCCTTGCACTGGGAAGCGTTGCGTCCATCACTAGCCTTAGTGCGTCGCCTGATCCGGTTGCCCGTTGGAACTTTCTCACATATGAGATTGTTGTCACCAATGGCACTGCACCAGCTAAGCTTACCGTGGACGACAACCTGCCCACTGGGCTTGATCAGTACAACGCTACCTACAACATAGACGGCGGTGACTGGCATACTCTTCCGCCCTATGGGATCATCCCGCTGGGGACTGTTAGTGCGGGAGCGGTGATCACAATTGATATAAAGGCACGTGTAGAATCGACCGCGCCCGCAACGTTGAGCGATGCAGTAGATATCACGGACGGATCGAACAAGCTCGACTCGGCGACCGTGATCGTCAATGTTCTCCCTTCCGTCGAGGCTGGGCCGGACATGATGGTCCGCTTGGGGGCGACAAGCACCTTCTCCGATGCCTGGGCAGGTGATGGGGGAGGAGCAATCTCCTCCTACGCTTGGGAGGCAACCTCTGGTGGATCTCCTGTGGGAAGCTTCGTCGATCCGAGCGTGCTCCATCCCACTTACACCGCTCCAACCACGAGTGGCCCAGTTTTGGTGACGCTGACCGCCACTGACGCGGATGATGGACAGTCGAGCGACTCGTTCTGGTTGAACGTGAACTCCTTCCCTACCGCTGATGCCGGTACCGACAAGTCAGTGGATGAAGGGAAGAGCGTGACGCTTAGCGACGCAACCGCAAACGACACTGACGGATACATCTCGTCATACAAGTGGGATGATGGCGGAGCTGGCGGGTCGTTCGACAACACCAGCATTCCTAACCCAACCTACACCGCACCGATGATCGATGACTGCGCTGGAACCGACGTTACGCTCACCCTGACGGTCACCGACAACCTCGGCGCAACAGGGGCAGATGACGTA
This sequence comes from Candidatus Bipolaricaulota bacterium, assembly GCA_027007005.1. GTDB lineage: Bacteria > Bipolaricaulota > Bipolaricaulia > UBA7950 > UBA9294 > M55B144. The sequence continues at coordinate 7,238 of JALTFO010000044.1, forward strand.
CAAGTCCACGTAGCAAATGTCAACCATGCACCCGCGGTCAGTGCTGGTGATGATCAGGCCGTACACACAGGCGATCAGGTAACACTATCGGGAACGGCAAGCGATGTCGACGGCCCGCTGCCCGATGTTCATTGGGAGCAGATTGATGGTCCAACGGTCATCCTGTCAGATCCGAGCGCACTGAACACAACGTTCACTGCTCCGGATACCGCAGCGACGCTTCATCTGAAGCTTGTAGCAACCGATGCCTGCGGAGAAACAGCGAGCGATAAAATTGCGATCAGCGTGAGTTCCATTCCTGCCCCATCTCCACCAGCAAAGACGGCGAAGATCACGATCGACATGGCCGCCGATCGAAGCGAGGCCTCACTTGGAGAGACGATCACCTACACCTACACCGTGACCAACGCCGGAGAGATGACACTATCTACAGTAAGCGCGTCAGACGACAAGCTCGGTCCGATCAGCCTGGGAAAAGATGTGCTGGCACCGGGGGAGACGACAACTGGAAGCACCCAGATTACTGTAGATTCTTCCCTCTTCCCCGGACCAGTTGTAAACACTGCCACAGTGAGTGCCCAAACAGAGGATGGGGCACAGGTCACAGACAGTGCTAGCGCCAGTGTCGCTCTCCATTACAAGCAAGCGGGGATCGACATTACGCTTGCTGCGCAGGACAGCCGCGGTTTTCCCATCTCCCCGTTTGATGCGTTATCGGTAGGAGAGGAGATCACTTACGTGTACACGATCACCAATACCGGTAAGAGCCCACTTGACAACCTATCGCTGCACGATGAGCTCCTAGGCGCCATTTCACTTTCTCGTGAGCAGCTTGCGCCGTGGGAAAGCCTGACCGGGTCGTTTACTGTGACAATCACCGAGGAGGACATGCCTGGGCCACTGTCTGACACGGTCACCGTTAGTGCAACAGACCCCTCTGGCAAGAGCCTACAAGCAAGTGATACGTTAGTCCTGTACGGTCTTTCTAATTCCGGAGACCTACAAGTGACTAAGACTTGTAACACAAACAAGGCAGCGGTCGGTGATGTGATCACCTACACATACACGATAACTAATGTTGGCAAGACAACGATCACCGACCTGGTCCTTACAGACGACCACCTTGGAGATATCCCTCTTTCAACGCGCGTGATAGCTCCGGGGGAGACGATTGTCGCTTCTGCGGACTACACGGTCAGTAAGGATGACCTGCCTGGCCCGCTCACCAACTCCGCCTCGATCACCGGCCAGGGGCTCGCTGGGGAGAGTACCAGTAGCAGCACATCACTGAGCATTGAAGTGGCAGAGGCAAGCGCCGGTGGAGGTGGGGCCACCAGCAATTCACTCGACGGGAGGGTGATCATAAACGAGATTGCCTGGGCGGGAACACCGGCCAGTCCGGCCGATGAATGGATCGAGCTGCGTAACCTGGGGTCTATCCCCGTGGATCTCACCGGGTGGAGCCTCTGTTGGTATCGCAAAGGTCAGGCAGTGCCACCGAAGGATAAATGGACACGCGTGCTGCTCACCGGTACGATCAGCCCATCACCGATCGATCTCTCCTCGCCGCATACTCCTGGCTCGCAGATCGCATTCATCGCTTCCAGCGAGAACACATGGCGCGTAATCGACATGTCGTGGTGGACAGCCGGCAAGAAAGACGACGGAGGCCATGGGTACTATCTGCTTGAGCGTCGAGGCGAACACACCGTGAGCGATGTAACATCCGATCTAGTCTACGATAAGAGTACAACCTACAAGTACATCCTCCCAGATAGTGGGGCCGTTCTCCTCCTAATCGACGCAAAGGGGAACGTCGTGGACACGGCAAACGACGAACACCCAAGCTTGCCTGGATGGCCGGCGGGAAATGTCGATACCTGTGCTACAATGGAGCGCACCGATCCATTAAGCGGTGACCTCGATAGCAATTGGCACACGAATCCTGGCATTCTCACCAGTGGCCATGACGCTGATGGAGACCGCCTAATCGCAAGCGCTGGAAAACCGAACTCCCCCTCCCTTGATGAACTGACCTTCCTTGCCCAGGACAGAATCGCACCAATCGAAGCGTCGAAAACAGTTGATGTGCCCCTCCCGGGTGACGGGAAGCCGCGCATCAAGGTAGCGGCACTTGGACTTAAAGGAGTGGCTGGCGGTGGAGCCGCGGCATCGGGTTTGTCCTTCTCGACTCACTATTCCAAGGGGAAATCGCTCCTCACAATCGATACAACGGGGCTCACTAGCGGGACGTATTTTGTATGGATCACCAATAAGGCTGGGGAAGCAACCCTCGTTCCGCTTGTGGTCAAGTGAGCTTCATGCTTTGTGGCTGCGGGAAAAGAGTGCGGCTTTCAATGATAATGAGGGCGCAGCGCCTGCAGTGCGCGTTCGTTACTAGAACAGGTGAGAACGACAATTCCCGACTTTCCTTCCAGCGGTACAGTAGCGTATAGCTCATCTATTGCAATTTCCTTGCGCGCTAGTGCTTCACTGACACGGCAGAGGAATCCGGGATGGTGTGGAATCTCCACAATCAAGACACTGCGCTCTTCCACATTGAAGTCGGCTTTGCGCAGGGCATTGCGTGCAAAAGACTGCGAATTTGTGATGAGATGGATCTCGGTTTCGCTACCATCAGTCTTCACCACGACGGAGAGAATGTTGATTCCCATGTCACTTAGGATGCGAATTACCTTGGCTAGAGTCCCGATTTCGTTTGTGGTAAGTACTATAATCTCTTGCAGTATACGTATCTCGCGCATTGTCTGATCTCCAATCCCAATTCTATGAGAATCTGCCCAGTTACACTGGTCGCATGGCTTGATGAGAACAGACATTCGCCCGTTTCGTTGCCCAAGTATAGGCCTGCGAATGGTCAGAGAAAGCATGTCCCTTATTCGTTCGGGGGCAGGCGGTCTATTGCTTCAAGAACAAGCTGTGCTGTCTGTTCGATGGTCCCTTCTGCACTTATGTACACAGTCTGTGTCACCTTCGTCGACGTAAATTCGCGTTGCAAGTGCTGCGCACGGCCGGCGGCGCGCAGGCGCTCTGCACGGGTCTCGCGCTTGGCCACAAACCACAAGACCGCGTCGAACAGTGAGTAGTCAACGTACGGGGAGACGCCGAGGAGTGCCCCCTCGAAGAAGAGAACCTGTGTCCCTCTTGCTTCCTCCTCCTTTATGACTGCACGCATCTTCTCGTTCAACGCAGGATGTACAATCGCGTTCAGGTCCGCCAGCGCCTTGCTATCGGAAAAGACAACCTGTGCCAGTCTCGATCTATCGATCTCTGCGTCTGCAGCCAGGATTACTTGTCCAAATCGGGAAAGGAGCTTCCTGTATGTAGGTGTGTTTGACCTGTATGTTTCCCATGCAAAACGGTCCAGATCGACCCACGCAACACCTTTGCGTTCTGCCAGTATTCTCCCGACAGCGCTCTTTCCACAGCCGGCTTCACCGGCAAGGCCGATTACCTTCATCGATGTTCACCTCACTTTCAAGTCACCAGCACACCGCGCTTTTAAACGATACCTGCGTGCGACCTGGTTGACAACACACGCGTGGAAGAAGATCAACTCAGCGATTGCGGGACCGGATGAAACTAGGAGGCCTGGCGGGTGTAGATCCAAGCGAGGTGATCAAGATGACAAGACTACAACGTTTCTTCCTGGCGGTGTTCCTAGTCGGTTTGATGCTAGTTCCAGTCCTTGCAAATGCGCAAGGTGCACCCACACCATTGGGGATTTCCCCCTCTCCCAATCCCGGGGCCTTAACTGTTAACGTGTGGACTAACAAGCAGGCCTACGCAGTAGGCGAGAATGCTCTGATCTATTTCACAGTCAACCAACAAGCCTACATCTACATCTACGATTTGCAGCCGGATGGTGTTGTGCGACTGGTCTTTCCTAATGCCTACTCGCAGAACAACTTTGTCACTGCAGGAACGCATGTTCTTCCCGATGCGGCATATAAGTTTCTCATCACACCCCCAACGGGCCTGGAGAAGTTGCAGATATTCGCAAGCCTGATTCCACTTAACCTAACACCGAGTACGTACACAGAGCCATATCCACAGGTTAGTCCGCAGGGCCTGCAGGGGCAGATTATGGGCATCACTCCTCAGGCGTGCTGGACGACTGCCTGGACATCGTTCACCATCGTCGCTTCAGGATACGGATACACACCGCCCTCAAGCTGCCCGCCCCCAAGCTACACCCCTCCTCCATCCAACTGCTACCCGTATCCTCCGTTCTTCGGCTGGTTACCAGGAGGGTCCTGGTACTGGTCGAACGGCCAGTGGCAGCAAGGCTCGCCTAGTTCTGGTTGGTACTGGTACTATGGGCCGGATGGCAAGTGGCACTTCACGATTCGCATCCATATCGGAGGAAACTAGACATACCTCCCAGGCAGTCAACCGCCCTCACTGCCGAGGTTAGAAGGCCCGCGAAATGCGGGCCTTCTTCATTTCTCTATCTATCGCGGCAAAGAGCTTCGCTAGTGAAGCTCTGCCTTCCTCAAACTTCTTAAGGAAGCAGGTGTTGCTTGCGCTATGTAGCTTGCTTGGCACTTGCTCCCACTGCTTCCTTCTCTTCCTCATACGCTGCGGTCTTTCTGATCACGTGGCGTGGACACTTCTCGATCGCTGTATCGATCTGAGTGACATGAAAGATAGGAAGATCTTTCTTCTCGTCCCACGTGACCGCACCCTCTGGTGAGACCTTTTCGCAGATATGACAGTGGATACATCCATCCGGGCAACGCTTGCGCCCGGGGATATCTCGCTTTGCCTGATAGTTGCAGGCAAGGTACTGGGGTGTATTTGCCGGGATGAGCTCCGTCAGCCCCTGCGGACATGCAGGAACACAGAGTCCACAACCTATGCACGTCTCCCAGTTGACGACGGCCACGTGCTGCTCCTGATCGATCGACATCGCCCCGGTTGGACAGACGCACACACAATCTCCCAGGCCGAGGCAAGAAAAAGGACACTCGTTGAATCCCGATGCCAGTTGCGCCGCGGCAGCGCAGGTTTGCACACCGCTGTAGTCGACAATTGGATGTGATCCACCGGTACAGTGCACAACCGCCTTCTTACCGACACTCACTTCAGCCTTCAGCCCAAGGTAGTCCTCCAGCCTCTTCATCCCTTCCTTGTCCTGAGCGAGGGTTGGACAAGGGGTCTTGACAAACACCTGTTTGTCGTGTGCCACCGCCTGGGCGTAGGCGAAGCATCCCGGGTACCCGCAGGCTCCGCAGTCGGCTCCGGGAAGGAACTCCTTAATGCGTGCAGCTTCGGCCAGCGATTCATCCTCTTTGGGAAGTACCTTGTTCGCTACGTAGATCATCAACCCAGAAAAGAAACCGATCGAGGAGAGTACTGTAACAGTGATTGTGGCACTCACCTAGACCATCCCCTTGAACGCGAGAAAGGAAAGGCTGAGGAGCATCGCCGTGATGAACGCGATCGGTGTCCCCTTAAACGCCTTCGGTGTATCGGAGAATTCCAACCGCTCGCGGATCCCGGACATGATGAGCAGTACAAGCAGGAATCCTGATCCGGCACCGGCTGCGGCGAAAAGCGACTCCCAGAACGTGTATGTCTGGTCCACGTTAATGAACGTTATTCCGAGGACAGCGCAGTTCGTGGTGATGAGCGGCAGATAGATTCCAAGCGCGTTGTACAGAGTAAGGTTCGTCCGTTTGATCGCCATCTCGATGATCTGCACGAGTGAGGCGATGACCAAGATGAAGATTACCGTTTTCATTACTTCTACACCGTAAGGGACGAGGATGTAGTAGTAGATCGGCCATGTCACGGCAGAGGCAACAAGCATTACCAGCAACACTGCTATTCCCATGCTGACCGCGCTCTTCGTCTTCTTGGAGACGCCAAAGAACGGACACAGCCCAAGGAACTTGGCGAGAATCATGTTGTTTACAAGCGCCATGCTGAAGAAAATAACGAACAGATTAGTCACTCTTTGTCACCCCCATCCATCTGAAAAGAGCAAGGAGCGTGCCGATGACGAGGAACGCCCCCATCGGAAGCATCATGATCGCTAACGGATTCTCACTGAACCCTGGGATGGTGAACAGTTGATGCCCGAACAGATCAAGTTTTCCTGTCCCCAGTAGCTGCCTGATGAACGATATGAGCAGGATGGCCAGGCCAAATCCGGTGCCGATCCCCAGAGCATCAGCTATGGAGTCAAGAACGCCGTTCTTGCTGGCGAACGCTTCAGCGCGACCGAGGATTATGCAGTTGACAACGATCAACGGCAGGTAGATACCGAGCGACTTGCTCAATGCAGGGACAAATCCCTGCATCATTAGGTCGACAATACTAACCAGCGTTGCAATGATCACAATGAACACGGGAATCCTCACCTTGTCCGGAACAAAACTGTGAACCAGGGAGATGAGGATGTTTGATGCGACAAGCACAAAAACGAACGCTGCGGTCATGCCAACCGCGTTATCCAGTGATGTGCTGACGGCGAGCGCCGGACACAGCCCTAGCATGAGGACAAACGTCGGATTTGACCTCACGATGCCTTTGGTGAAGTTCTTCCCGAAAGAACTCATGACTTTTCCCCCTTCTGTTGGCTACCAAGCTCTTTCATGATCGCCTTCTTCACTCCTTTCACGACGGCAGTCGAACTGATCGTCGCCCCGGTGATAGCATCGATCTTACCACCGTTACGTGTAAGGTCCACCTCGTTTACTGGGACTCCCTTGAACTGATCGAGAAAGGAGGCATTGATGATCTTCGCCCCCAGACCCGGGGTCTCCTGTTGGGTAATGATCTTGATCCCCTGCAGCGACTTGTTGTCCGGCTTCACCCCGACCAAGATGTCGATCGCCCCCCCATACCCGTGCCCTTGAGCCATAAACGCGTGTCCGATCGGCTCATCATTGGCAAGAACGGTGTACAGCCCGCTGTCACTGTCATACTTGAACGACTGCATGTGCGGGAACAGTGTGGCCAGCATCTCTGTGACCGCCTCTTGCTTGGCCTGGACGATCTTGTCCTTTGTTATTCCATTGGTCAGCGTGAGGACAACGATTGCTATAATCACCACCAAAGTCAGGAAGATGACCGGCCAGAAACCTTTATCCTTGCTCATGCCGCCTCCTTCTTCGTCTTCTTCACCAGTCCAAACACCTTCGGGCGCACATGGCGGTCAATCAGCGGGGTGAATGCATTCATCAGTAGAATCGAGTAGCAGACGCCCTCAGGCATGCTTCCATAGATGCGAATGATGACCACGAATATGCCAGCTCCGATAGCAAAGATGACCTTCCCTTTCGTCGTGAGCGGTGTCGTCACATAGTCCGTGGCCATGAAGAACGCGCCCAGGAACAACCCTCCAGCTAGGATCTGAAATAGCGGATCCTGCCCCAGGATCCAGCTCAGCAGTGCAACCGTGCCGATGTAAAAGACGGGCACCTGCCACTTGATCAGGCGGAAAGCGATGAGGATCAGACCTCCGATCAGGATGAGGAAGGCTGATGTCTCCCCCGCGCTTCCCCCGACATTTCCAAAGAACAATGCCTTGTACATCTCGGGCTTGCTCAGCGTATAGGCGAAGCTCTCGCTCAACGGGGTTGCAGTGGCCACGCCATCAGCGAGCAGCGAGTGCACAGGGGCGATCCAGCGGCTGAGCGCGCCGGCGAACGAAACCGTGACAAACGCCCGTGAAGCGAGTGCGGGGTTGAACACATTGTGCCCCAGTCCACCGAACATCTCCTTGGCAACGGCGATGCTGAACACGGAGCCTACGGCCACAATCCATAGCGGCGAGCGCGGCGGCATAACGAGCACAAACAGGATCGCTGTCACGATCGCGCTCCCATCAAGTTTGAACGGACGCCGGCGCATCATCTTCGCCACGTATTCTGTGAGAACCGCTGACAACAAAGATACAGCAAGCATCAATAGGACGTACAGCCCAAAGAAGTAGACCGCACCAGCGGTGGGGAAGAGGAGGGCGATGATCACTACCGACATGTCTCTCTTGATCGAGTTCTTCCCCCGCAAATGCGGCGATGGGGAGAGTAAGAGTTGTTTATTATTATCCATCACTTCACCCCCAGTTTACGCAGTTCAAGCTTGCCGAGCTTGATGTAGGAGACAAGCGGGATGTTCGCTGGGCATCCGTAAGCGCATGAGCCGCATTCAACGCAGTTGTTTATATGGTAACCCGGCAGGTGGTCGTAATCCTCGTACTTCACCAGGTTAACGAACTGGAGTGGCATCAGCCCCATTGGACACGCCTCAACACAGCGCCCGCATCGAACACAGTCGTGCTCCTCACGGATGTCGCTCTTCTTGACGAGGATGCAGTTCGTTCCTTTTATGATCGATGTATCGAACGACGGCTGCGCGATCCCCATCATCGGCCCTCCGAATATCAGTTCATCGGCACTCGGCTCGCTTCCACCGCACAGTTCAATCAGCGCTGAGGCGGGAGTGCCGAAGCGCACCAGAAAGTTCTTCGGAGTCTTCACTAGACCGGTGACGGAGACAACCCTCTCCACGAGCGGTTTCCCCAGGACGACGGCATCGTGGATTGCCGCCAGGGTAGCTACGTTGTGCACAAGCGCACCGACGTCCATCGGCAGGCCGCCCTCCGGGACTTCCGCCCCGAGGATAGTCTTGATCAGCGTCTTCTCCGCCCCCATTGGGTAACGGCGCGGAACGACACGCACACTCACCTCGCCCGGGAAGCTCGACTGAGATACCTGCTCGCGCATCTTGGCGATCGCCTGCGGCTTGTTGTCCTCGATGGCGACAAAGGCACGCTTCACAGAGAGCGTCTTCATCACGATCGCAAGACCGCTCAGGACTCGCTCCGGATGCTCGATCATCAAGCGGTCATCGGCTGTGATGTACGGCTCGCACTCCGCTCCGTTGACGATCACGGTCTTGATCGGCTTCTCCGGTGGGGGCGAGAGTTTCACGTGTGAAGGGAAGGTCGCCCCGCCCATCCCAACGATCCCCGCCTCCTTAATGCGCGAGATGATCTCCGCTGGCGTTAGATCGTCCGGATTTGCTGGTGAGAGATCGATCCATTGATCCTGCCCATCCGACTCGATGACCACCCCAGGGACTGCCTTCCCCGTCACCGAACTGGCCACTGTTGGTAACTGTTTCACGGTCCCCGAGATAGTGGCGTGGATGGGGGATGAGACGAATCCTCCCGCCTCAGCTATCACCTGCCCTACCTTCACCTCATCGCCGGTCTTCACGAGGACCTTCGCTGGAGCACCTATATGCTGCTGCAGCGGCAGCGTCACCGTCTCCGGGAGAGGGGCGCGTTCAATTGCTACCTGCGCACCCAGCTTATTGGACGGAGGGTGTACCCCAGCGGAGCGTTTCAGGCCCAACACTTCTAATACGTGTGTGTTCATTGCCCACCATTCTCCTGATCAATATATGTATCAATTCCTGATGATTTGAATATCTTCTGCGTATCCTTGTAACCGACGATGAGCGCCTCCACCCCATCGAGCGAGTTTACCAAGTTTATCCCATCCCGAGGCCCGAGCACGAACACTGCTGTAGCAAGTGCATCGGCCTGCGTGCAGGTGGGAGCATAAACACTCGCGCTCGACGAGGCATGCGACGAGTAACCGGTGCGCGGATCCATGATGTGTCCTACCTTCGCCGCAGGATCGAAGAACCGCTCATAGTTACCTGACGTGGCGATCGCACCGTCATTGATAGCGAACGTTGCGAGGGAGGAACTCTTGTCCTTCGGATTGCGTAGAGCGAGCTGCCACTTTTCGCCTGCCGGCTTTCCTCCGAAGACGCCGATATCGCCGCCAGCGTCGATCAATGCGTGTTTGATCCCTTGTTTGCGCAGTACATCGAGTCCGCGGTCGACCGCGTAACCCTTCGCGATCCCCCCGAGGGTGATCTTCATCCCCGGGGCAAGGACGATTGCCCTGCTGGGAGATGTGATCATTTGGATGCGATCCGCGCCGAGGAGGGTCATCGCCTGAGATATCTGTTGCTGCTGAATCTCCGGATCGAGCTCCCAAAACTGCTTATCGGCACCCTTCTTATAGCGCCACAAGTCGAGGAGCGGCTCCACCGTGATATCAAAGACCCCACCTGTGAGTCTGTAATCGGCGATTGAATCGCTGACGATCTGCCACAGATCATCCGATGGGTTATCCAACCGACCGTTCTCATTCAGGCGATACGCCTCTGCTTGCGGATCAAAGATCGACGCTTCATGCTCAACCTGCGCCATGCGCGAGAAGGCAGCATCGATCGCCCCTTCAGCAAGCTTTGGGTTACGATCGTAGACGGTGATCGTTACCCAAGTGTCCATCATCTCGCGGCGGTCCTGAAACGCGCTCATCGGCGGCGGGAAGAACGCCTTCTGCAGAGCAAACACTCCCGCCAATGCCAATATAAGAAGCGCAGGAACGAGAAAGCGTGTTCGGTGTGCTTTTGTCCTGTCTCTTGATTGTGGTGACACACGCCCTCCCTGAGCAAGAAAGTCAATACCAGCGCCGCATTGTAGCAACCGCAGCGCATGTTGGCAACTCAAGAAGTACCGCTAGAGACTGGCGAACTATGATAGCCGTAGCTCGCTTTCCCAGGGGGGATCCGCCCCAAGGCGGGTGCAAGTGATAGCCGCTATGCGGGTGGCATATGTAAGTGCTGCAGTAAGTTCGGCCCGGGAGATTCTTGGAAGGCGTTTGCGATCAAGTTGCTCATGCTTGTGGAGCCAAGCAAGGAGCCCTGCGGTAAACGCGTCTCCTGCTCCCACAGAATCGTTGAGATTAATCTTGATACCTGAGACTGTGGTAGTCTGCGAGAGGGTATACGCCATTGCTCCGTGGGGCCCCTTTGTTATGACGACAAGACGTGGACCAAGAGCGAGCCACTTCTTGGCGACTGCATCAGGTTCCATGCCCGGATACAAGTAGTCAATATCGGACACGCTGGCTTTCACGAGATCTGCGAGATTTAGCCAGTGCTGCAGTCTCGCCAAGTAATCATCGCGATCATCAACTTGGTCTGGACGGATATTCGGATCTAGCGAAATCAAGCGCTTCTCGTACTCTCGTTCCATCAACGAAGTTAGCGTTGATCCAATCGGCTGTCTGATCATCGCCAAGGAACCGAAGTGGATAGCTTCTGTGTCAGAGGGAAGCTGGGCCGGGACGAGGTCGGGGGTAAGTCCAGCATCGGCTGTGTTCTCTCCGTAAAATCCGAAGGCAGGCTCCCCATCACCATCGGATTGAACAAAAGACAGGGTGCTCGGTTCGCTTCCCTTGCTAAGATAGTCCAGGGAAACATTACTATATGCCAAATGCGCTTCTAGTAAACGACCTAACCGGTCTTTAGAAATTCGTGTAAGGAAAGAAACAGGCACTCCCAAGCGGCCCAGTCCGACAGCCACGTTGCATGGAGACCCGCCAGGAATGGGGATGAACCCTTGTTTATCACCGCATTGAGTAGGGAAAAAATCTACCAACGCCTCACCGGTTACTAGAATGCTCACACGATCCCCTTTGTCCTGCCTTTGCCATGGTTGAATCCTTTTATTGTAGCTCTATCGCAGTAATCACGTTGTTTTCTCGATTATCATTCGCGAGAGGTCCTCGGGAGAAGTTTCTTCCTTTCTTCTCTCTGCGATAATCTGTCCGCGTGACATAAGCATGAATCTATCTGTAATCGGGAAAATCTGTGGAAAGACATGCGAAATAAGAATAACCGCTATCCCCTCATTCTTCATGCTACGGATAAATTGAAGGATCCTCTCAACCCCTTTTGTTGACAGCGCGCGTGTTGGCTCATCAAGTATGACCAGGTTTGCTTTGAACAGGAGCGCTCGTGCAACGGCAACCCCCTGCTGCTCTCCCCCCGAGCAGAACCTTACTTCCTGGTTGACCCCGACCCCGAGGCCAAGCTCGTCAAGAACCTTGCGTGCTGCTGTTGCCATCTTCTTGTTGTCCAGAATGCCTAGGACCCCAAACTTTGTCTTCGTTCTGCCAAGAAAAATGTTCTGCAAGGCAGTTAACTGCGGGCACAGCGCTTGCTCCTGATAGACGGTCTCTATTCCCAAGTTTCTTGCCTGTTTGATGGATGAAATGTCTATTTCCTTCCCTTTCCACAGCAGCCTTCCACTTGTTTTTTGTTCCACCCCAGCGACTATCTTAGCGAATGTGGACTTTCCAGCTCCGTTATCTCCGATCAGTGCAAGAGCCTCTCCGGGATAGATCTTGACATCTATTCCCCGCAGTGCGTGGACCTTCCCATACCATTTTTCTATCTTTTCTGCTGCCAATAAAGGCGCATTACCATGTGGTATGTCTACCATTTTCCCTCCCCAAAGCTCATGATCAGTTGGGCATCAAGATGCGATCGCGTAGCCGCGCTATCACCATATTTATCATCACTGCTAACAAAAGGACAACCCCTGTCAGGACTCCCCTTATTTCAGGAGACACGTTTAGCATCGTCAACCCAGCGTCCAGTATTCCAAGAAGGATGACGCCTCCTAACGCTCCCAATAGTGACCCACGTCCTCCACGTAGGCTAATCCCGCCAAGGACCGCGCCAGCGAACGCCTCAAAAATCTTATTTTGCGCAATGAGAGAAGTTACCGCACCAATGTAGCCAACGTACATCAGCCCCGAGAATGCGGCAAGCAGGCCGCCAAGAGTGAATACCCAGAAGAGCACGTTTCCTACGTTAATTCCCATCATTTCAGTAGCACGTGGATTATCCCCAATCGCATAGATACGCATACCTAGACGGGTATGGCGCATCACCAAGTGAAGAGTAATTGCTATTGCCAGGAAGATGAAGATCGCTATGTGTATCCCACCTATCTGGGCGTTTCCTGGAGCGAGAAATGACTTGGGAAGATCGACAATGGCTCCATGTCTGATCAAGAATGTGACCCAGTCGAAGACGATGAACGTACCCAGTGTGGCCAGGAACGAGTTGTAGCGGAGCTTCCCGACAAGCACACCGTTTACAGCACCGAGTATTGTTCCGGTAACCAGAACAATGATCACGCCGACCCATCCGGGGATGCCCGTAGCTACTACTCCTATCAAGAATCCTCCGACCATCGCAGATAATCCGGCGTTCTGGGCCAAAGAGAGGTCCATTCCTGCTGTAATGAGGGCCAAAGCTTGCCCAAGGACCAGGAAGCCGATCATTGAGCTGACGTAGAGTATGAACTCCACGTTGTGCAATGTCAGGAACCCTCTTGGCACTAGCACGATGAATAGAAGATATAGACCGGCATTGATAAACCAAATGAAGTTATCCACCACAAAAATCTTAGCTCGCGTACCCAATCTTACCCTCCTGTAGCTGCTTGCAGGCAAGTGCCTGGCAACCTTGGAAACGGGGCCACCGACAAGGACGGTGGCCCCATCCAACTATGCTTCCGTGAGTGCTAATGCAATTCTAGGCCTACCACCCCGGAATCGGGAAATTGCCCCACAATAGTGGGCTGTTGTAATTGTCCTTAGTCACTACAACGGCTGTCGTTTGGAACCAGCGATAGTCGTGTGTGATATCACTGCTGAAATCAGTCATGTGGCGAATCGTCGCTGGCGCCCACATCGGATCCTGCCATGGATCGAGGCCCATATGCTGAATTCCTGTGTCGATTGGCAGATCAGCAGCGGTGATCGTCTGGCCATAGTTGGGCAGCGCCGAAGCTCCTTTCTTAAGGTATTTCACCATGTAGTAAACGGCGATCGGGTTGTAGAACGCCGGTGTCTGGTCAACGGCGACATCGATGTTCCCAGCGCCAATCTCGTCGCAGATCTGCGGGAATGCGTCGACTGTGGCTATGAACACGTCTTTTGGAGTAATTCCCGGTGCGTCCTTCAACGCCTCATCAGCACCTAAAGCCATTGAACCGTTCTGTGCGAAGACCGCGTCGAATTTCTGCCCTCCGCGAATAACGTTGAGGGTCGCAGTCTTAGCCTCTTCGCGACTGGAATGCGCAACTTGAGTGATTACTTTTATTCCCGGATATTGACTGACGATATCGTGGAATCCACCTCCACGCATGGTATCTTCCGAGGTTCCCGGCCCAGATGAGAGTTCAAGAACCGTTCCCTGAACTTTCCCGACTGGATCAACCTTGTTCTTCAGATATTCTACAATCCTCTGTCCGAGCTGCGCTCCGGCTTGTTTCTGTCCAAACCCGACAAACATCAACGGATAAGCACTGTCAACGACTGTATTGGTGCAGATAACAGGAACATTGTGTGCTTTTGCGTAGTCCATCACTACAGCCAGCGCCTTGACATCCCACGGGGAGATGATCAAGCCATCGATTCCCATGTCAATCAGGCGCTTGGCCTGGGTAATCTGAGTTGCAGTATCATACCCAGCTTGTGTCCAAGTGGAACGAATACCATTATCGGCGCAATACCAGTTAAACGCCTTTACGTATAGATCTTCCCAGACGTTGTGGTCAGAATGCGCCGCCAGTCCTAGGAACATCTGGTGGCCATTGATCATCATCTTGGGTGCATTGTCTGCATAGCTTGTTACAGCCAAGCCTAATGTTAGAGCAAGCAGGGTTACGACTACAGCCGCAACTGTAAAGATTTTGCGTTCCTTCATTTCTTAACCTCCTAGCTACTAATCTACTTCAATGTGGATCTACTCTTCACTCCTAACCTTACAACCTATGCAAACTATCACCTCCTTGTACCTTTTCCGTTTAGAAAAGAGGAAGATCCACGCACCATGAGATGCGTTGGAATGCGCGTAGTAATCTTGCGAAGCCTCTTCCCTGACAAAACTCTGAATAGCTGTTCCATAGCTGTGAAACCGATGCGATACGGATCCTGGGCTACCATGGTCAGCGTAGGTTCAAAACAGCTCGCCCACTCGAAATCGTCGAACCCCACAACGGAGACATCCTGTGGGCAGCGGATGCCCAGCGTTCGCAGCTGCTTCATCACTCCGATTGTCATTAGATTATTGCCAGCAAAGACCGCAGTTGGAGCATTGTGTAGATCAAAGAGTTCCTTGCACGCTCTTTCCGCACCGTCAATTTGGGAACCGCCGTAGGCCACCAGTTGTTTGTCGAAGGGCAAACCAGCCTCTGATAGCGCACGCTCATGTCCATGCAAGCGCTCCACGGTTGTGGACACTGCTGGCAATCCAACAACAATACCAATCCTGGTATGCCCAAGAGAGATGAGGTGCGAGGTAGCACGATACGCCCCCTCCTCATTCTCGGAAAGGACAGATGGTGCAACAATTCCGTCAAGCTTCCTATCGATAAACACGATATGCATGCCACGATCGATCAGACGGCTGATCATCTCATCGTTCTTGCCGGTAGAAGCAAGCAGCATGCCATCGATTCGTCTTCTGGAGAGGAGCTGCAAGTAGACGAGTTCATCCTCCATTTTCTCGCTTGTGTTACAAATGAGAATGCTGTACTCATTCTTCCGAGCACAGTCCTCCGCCCCTCTAACCAATGTAGCAAAAAATGGATTACTGATGTCTGAGATAACCAACCCGACTACGTGCGTACTACGCGTGCGAAGAGATTGCGCCGCTGCATTTGGGTGGTAGTCCAGTTCCTCCATGGCACGGCGAACACGCTCTTCGGTCTTGGGGGCTACATTACGTGTTCCGTTTACCACGTAGGAGACTGTCGCTACCGATACTTTCGCTCTCTTCGCCACATCCCTGATTGTTGTCATGCCTGCCTCTAAACGTTTAGTCTAAACGTTTAGAGTATACAGCGCTGGTTACCTTTGTCAAGCAACTGGACGTGCTACCTACTACGTAACACCCACACACCAGCCACAACAAGGCCATCGATACTCTGTTTACTGCTGCACAACTGGAGGAGGAGGCAGGGTTCATTTTTGCAGGATACTGTGCACAAGGGTGCGGTCTCCAACATCATGATCAGAGGACAACTGCTCTTTTGTTTGGGGCGGCAACTGGTTAAAATGGTGACGAAAAAGGAGCTAATCATGGATAAGCTAGAGATACGCGTACCGTTGGATGTCCCGTCCGCAATGCGGGCAAGCTATCGCGATAACTACAATAATCTCACCCACGGGGTAGGACGACTGATGCTCATGGCTGGGGATCAAAAGGTCGAGCACCTAAATAGGGATTTCTATGGGCCCAACATAGCGCCCGATGATGCTGATCCAGAGCATCTCTTTCGCATCGCCAGCCAAGTCCGTATCGGCGCTTTTGCTACTCAATTGGGTCTGATCGCCCGCTACGGCATGGACTATCCCCAGGTTCCCTACCTGGTAAAGCTCAACAGCAAGACAAACCTGGTAAAGACCGAGCAACAAGACCCGGTCAGCAGACAGTGGCAGACGATGGAGCAACTGGCCCGCTTTCGCGCTTCGTCCGGCTTGGAGATCCTCGGGGTGGGCTATACGATCTATCCGGGAAGCTCGCGTGAGGCAGAGATGTTGACCGAGGCTGCGCGGCTGATCTTTGAGGCACATCAGCAAGGGCTAGTTGTTGTGATTTGGGCCTACCCGCGCGGGCGAGCGATCTCAGAGGAGAAGAACGCACATCTGATCGCCGGTGTAGCTGGATTGGCCGCGTGCCTGGGGGCGGACTTCGTGAAAGTAAACCCACCTGAGGTCAAGACCGGCAGTGCTGCACAAGCATTGAGAGAAGCGGTGCTCGCCGCCGGACGCACTGGCCTGATCTGCGCCGGTGGCAAAGAGACCAACGCTGAGGACTTCTTCACCCGTTTGCACGAGCAGATTCACGTTAGTGGTACAGCGGGAAACGCCACTGGGCGCAACATTCATCAGCGACTGCTAGCAGAAGCAGTGCGTTTCTGCAATGCCATCTCGGCTATTACCCTGGATGACGCTAGCGTAGGAGACGCAATGGGTATATATCAGGATACTACAGCGCTGAGTTAAGAACACTGGCTCCTTATCACTTTGAGCAAGCAACTTAACATCGATATCACAGGAGACCGATGCCGGTTGCGAAGTAAGACCGGAGGTTGAAGGCAATTTATCCTCTATATCGACTTGAAGATTCGCGCTAGAGGGTGGCCGGGCGCATCCACATGCAGATCGAGGAAGAAACCAAACGGCGTTTGCAGTGCCTCGTAACCAGATTTGATCAAGCGTCCTTGAGCGCTGCCGAGAAGCTTCTTGGTAAACTCCGCTGATCCCTTTTCTTCAGCCAGGTGAGCAAAAGAGTGCAGAACGATCCGCTGTGTCTCATTCTTGCGTGCCGCCCACTTGAGGAGTTTAATCAGGTGCGTCTCCACCGCGCCTCCCCTCTCTTCATCCTGCGGTTCCACGTGGATGAACCCAACAAGTGCGCCCTCGATCTCTTTCTCCTCATCCCGATCTTCCTCGGAATCGAGCGTCTTCAGTGTCGTCTTGTACGAAAAACGGTCCGCGTAGATCATCAGCAGCTTCATTGCTACAGATCCCTCCTTGACTGTTCCCACCGCTCCCACAAACCAGTTCACAATCTTCTGCACCATCTACAGCCAAGCATACATCGCGGAAGTCACGTGGTCCATGCACGGCATGCTACCAAACCCGCCCTATGGCCTCATCAACAGAATAAAGGGGGAGGCGATAGGCCTCCCCCTCCAGCGTTGAGATCAACAAGATCTTTCTTAAATGAGATCCATTCCGGCAGAGACAGTAAAGTCGGTCGACCACTCGGTAGCTCCAACTCCCTTGGTGAACCCGGCCTGCAGAGAAATGTCAGCGCCGCTGATATTGAACGACACAGACGCTGTCACCGATTGGCTCATGGAGAGTGTCCCACCCCGCGGTTGCACGCGCTGCAGCTGATAATTGATGATAAGGTCAACATCCTTTTTCAGCGAGTAGTCGTACTTGGCGTTTGCCGTCAACGTGTTCTCCGCCATGATGTCGAACGGACCGGAGAACCCGGCGTGAACAGTCAGCTGGGAGCCAAGAGTTGGGGCGAAGGATGCGTCCCCGGAAATCGTAACGAGAATGTCCTGCGCTCCGCCATAGGCATCGATAAGCTCGTAGCCAAGACCAGCCTGTATCGCCCAACCGCAGCTTGCTTGGTCCCCAGTCGCGAGGATATCATCCTCAATCGTAAGGAGGGCACGTGCGTCCAGGGTGACCCCGGCCGCCTGCTCGATGATCGGCTCGATCGCAGCAACAAGATCCTTGATCGTTGCGTATTCCACCTTCTTTCCGATCTCCTTTGCAACGGCCATCAGTGTGTCGTCGGAGAGCGGAGCGGAGATAGCTTTTAACGCTAGCAAGTCCTTCTGAATCTCGACCGCCTTGGCAAGCGGCGTGACGTCACTGAACCTGCCATACCCGAGCCCAACGCTCACATTCAGCCCAGGCTTCGTCTGGCCAAGCGCGTAAGAGGCGTCGGCCCCTCCAAAACCGAAGAACGGAACCTCATCGCTTAAGTAGTAGCGGAATGTTCCGCTCCCTTGCCCAAGAGCACCGGCAATCGCAAAATCCTCCAGATCGAGCGAGCCAACTCCAGACACTGTATATCCAATGTCGGGAGAATCGAAGAGTTGCGAGTAGTCAAGGCTAACCTTCCCAGAGTTTACCTCGACTCCAACCACAGCCGGATCGTCGAAGTACCGGTAGCTCACAGAGAGCTTGAGATCAGTCAGACTCGTCTGCGGCGAATGGTAGTTGCAGAGCGATAGCGGAGACCCAATCGCCACTACCCCAATAAACAGCAAACCTAGAATGAACGTTGCCCACTTCATCATCATCACCTTCCCGTTATGTTGTTACTCAGTGATGATTGTAGCGAAAACACCGCTTGTGGACCAGCGACGAATTTCTCCTGCTGCCCCCGCCAGCTTCACGTTACGCGGGAACGCCCGTCTGTGACTTATATCCCTCACACTGGTCTCTCTGCACACAACCAAAGGGGATCACTTCGTTCTGCAGGCCAGCAATTATACGTGCCCGCTCAGGCGATTGCCCCTACAGCCTTTCCAACTCGGGCAAAAACATCGAGCACCTCATCCATTTGTTCGTCTGTATGTGTCGCCATGTAGCTTGTCCGCAGGATCGACTCTCCAGGCGGGACCGCTGGCGGAACGGCAACATTCGTGTACACCCCTGCTTCAAACAGCGCCTTCCAGATACGCATCGTCTTCATCTGATCTCCGATCAGAATTGGAATGATCGGGGTCTCGCTTCTACCGATGTCCAGTCCCAATTCACGATAACCCTGTCGCATGCGTTCGGCGATCGCATTGACGCGCTCCGCTCGCTCCGGCTCACGCTCCATCACATCAAGAGCGGCAAGGGCAGCCGCAGCATTCGGGGCGGGAAGGCTGGCGCTGAATATGAGAGGGCGCGCAAGGTGCTTGATCCAATGAATCGTCGAGGCTGCACCGGCGATAAAACCTCCGATCGAGGCGAACGACTTGCTGAACGTACCCATGATCAAGTCAACCTCGTTGGTCAATCCGTACTGCGCAGCTGTTCCATGGCCTCGTCCGGTAACTCCCATTCCATGGGCATCATCGACCATCAGCCGCGCTCCATGTTTCTGGCAGAGTGAGACGATGTCCGGCAGAGGCGCGATCTCCCCGCTCATGCTGAACACGCCGTCAACCACAACGAGCTTCCCCGCCTTCTCTGGAGCACTAATTAGAACACGCTCCAAATCGTTCATGTCGTTGTGACGGAAGCGCAGAAGCTTCCCGAGAGCAAGACGCGATCCGTCGACGAGGCTGGCGTGATTCTCTCGATCGCCGATGATCACATCACCGCGTCCAGCCAATGCAGAGAGGGTGCCTAAGTTTGTCTGGTAGCCGGTACTGAATACAAGAGCGGCCTCCATCCCAACAAACTTTGCCAGTCGATCCTCAAGCTCCTCGTGCAGAGCAAGCGTTCCATTGAGAAAGCGTGACCCGGTGCAGCTTGGGCCAAAGCGCTGAAGTGCATCGATCGCCGCCTCACGCACATGCGGGTGTGTAGTCAACCCCAAGTAGTTGTTAGATCCGATCATGATCAGGCGCCTGCCGTCGATCGTTGCCTCGGTCCCTTCGCTCTGTTCGAGCGGAATAAAAAACGGGTAAAGGCCCATTGCCTGTGCCTCGTGCGGGCTCGCCGGATATCCCATCTCATGTGCTACCGCTGGGTCCGAGTAGAACCCCCGGCACTTCTCGAATAGATCCACTATCTTCCTCTCCTCTTTAAGCCTTATGTTGTGCTTGCGTAATGTGAAATTGTACTCAAATTACTCGATAGTACTTCATCAGTGCCCATTCAAAGGCTCGACCGGGCAAGATCTGTTTGAGAACAGCCGCGCCACGCTGCGAGATACCACCAACCGAGTAGCGTACCTTTGGACTACGGGTGCGAAGGATCCGTACGAGCAGGCGCGCAATCTGTTCTGGGGAAGAACCGCCCTGTTCGTCATTCTCCGCTACCTTTATCGTACGCTCGAAGCTTCCTTTGTACGCGGAATCCCCTTGCGAGGCAGTAACATAGCGTCGATTCTTGGTGAATCCCGTACGGAAATCTCCCGGCTCGATCATTATCACCCGAATCCCAAACTGGTGCACCTCCATGCGCAGGGCTTCGCTCATCCCCTCGACGGCGAACTTCGTCGCGCTGTACAGGCCTTGGTAGGGAAGGCCGATCCGCCCTCCGAGTGAGGAAGTGTTAACGATCGTTCCGCTGTGGGCCACGCGCATCACTGGAAGGACCGCGCGGCAGACGCGCAGCATCCCGAAGAAGTTCGTCTCAAGAAGCGCCTTTGCTTCCTCGATCGATGTGTCCTCGATCGCGCCGGCAATCCCAAACCCAGCGTTGTTTACGACGACATCGATCCTTCCCTCCGCTTGCACGATCTGCTCTATCGCAGCAGCAACCGACTCATCGCTATTCACGTCCATTGCCAGCATTTGAACGCCAGAGGCATCCGTCTCTTCACTTGGATGGCGGCTCGTACCGTAAACACGGTTCCCTTCGACGGCGAGTCGTTTCGCGCAGGCCTCACCGATCCCTGATGACGCTCCGGTGATCAACACTACCCTATTCAATATATTCCCACTTCCTCAATTAGCAACTCCGACAAATCAGGCAAAAGCCACTCGCAAGATCGCTATTCCTTAGATACCTTTTCCGACGCTCGTCCCTGATTGTGCGTGAGCTGGTTGATGGACTCGAACGCCTTGCTGATCGATGTGCCTTCAACGGCCTTCTCGGCAATGACGTTCAACTGCTTGCGCGCATCGCTTAGATCCTTGGACAGTGATATGATCTTCTCTTCCAAGGATGAATTTAGGTCGCGCAGGTGAGAGATCGTCTGCTCCAGCGCCTTTTTCTCCCACTCGTGCTCGACTTCAATCAGCGCTGCCTTATTGTCCGTCTCTTTCTTCAGCTCTGCGATCGCCTCCGCGTGAGCATTCTGTGCCGCTATCTCCAACCGTTGTGGGAAGTCCTCGATCTCCGCTCTCATACGCTCGAATTCATCTTCCTTGCGTTCGATATCTTCCTTGCGCGCAACGATCTCCCTCTCCGCCTCTTCCCGCAGAGAGCTCAACTCGCGTTCTAGCACTGCTCGCTGCTCGGCATACTCATCCTCTTCCAGCCGCCTAGTGCGATCCCTATTGTACTCATAGTCTGCCTGTTCCCGCTCGCGCGCCACCTTATGGTCTTCTTCCTCTTCCTTCCACTGGGCACGGGCATTGTCAACTTCACTTTCCAGTTCAGCTTTTCGCGCAGCGTACGAGCGTTCCAGCTCCTCCGTCCTCCGCGCATAGTCCTCTTTCAGGCTAGCGTTGCGAGAGGCGTACTCCTTCTCTAGTTGCTCCTTCTCATCTGTATAAGCACCGGCGAGTTTGGCCATCGTGTCAGCAGCGTACTCGATGTCGTGGAAATCCTTCAGCTTCCCTTCCTGAAGGCGGACCGCACGCGTGAGTTGCTCAAGCTTTTCCGCCTGCTGCGTCAGCCTATCGCCGAGGTCATTGAGTGTCGTTCCAATCAGAGCCCGCAACCTGTTCGTTCCTTCAAGGGCTGAATCCACGGTCGCTTCTAGACCCGCGTCGAGCGCCTCTGCATCCTTCCTCTTGTCAAGCTCCGAAAGCCGACCCTCGGCTTCCTTCCTTGCTGCAACCTCTTGCTTGAACTCATCGAGAAGGCGATTGTATTCCTCGATGATCTCCTTCTTCTTCATCGTCTGGGAAACCTTTGTCTCTGCTGCCATCAGGGCCTCCTCCCTCATGTTTCTGTGTTGCCGCCAAATTCAAAGCACGTGCAGCCTGTACGTTAGTTTACCACACCATGCTACCAAGCCCAATTCTAGCTTATTTTAGATCGATTCCGATGACGATCGGATCGTGATCGGAGGCGCGATATGGGTCGTTGCGATAGAGCGACTCCACCTGGCCCTTGGACTTGTACAAACTGGTGTAGCCAAGAGCAGGCGCTTCGTCGGCGTCGATGTGCCACACCGCCACGCCCTTCACCTGAGACAAGAGCGTTGCAGATCCAAGCGCGTGATCGAGCGCTCCGGCATCACCCTTGTACACATAGGTGTACGATTGGCTCTTGGAGAAGCGAGATAGGAGATCGGTGTACCCGCCCGCGGTGAGAGTCGTGATCGGATCCTCGTGCGTGTAGCAATTCAAATCCCCGATGATCAACACATCTGGATCATCCGTCTTTGTGGGATTCGTGGAAAGCCAGTTAAGGATCGCTGTCGCAGCCTGAGTGCGATTACGGTTCCAACATCCTTGGCCGTCTTCCTGATCGCGGTCTGGCCCGTGCGCCGAACCGGGGCTCTTCGACTTGAAGTGATTGGCAACGACGGTCAACTCCGCGCCGGTGGCCCTCTCGACGAATGTCTGCGCAAGGGGGGCGCGGTTCATCTCCGGCAGATCGCTCATCGGCATCGTCGCCGGATCGCCGACCGTTTTCACCGTCTGCGTACGATAGACGAGCGCCACCGTAATCTTGTCGGTCCCCAGTTGATCTACCTTGGGAGCGACGTAGGCATAGCTCGTGCCGATCGGCGCAGCGGCGTTCATCCCGCGCACGATGTCGTAGATCGCGCTCTGCGGCCCGAACCCGTCGTTCTCGATCTCCTCCAAGCCGAGGATATCAGCCTTGAGCCCAACGAGCGCCTTCACTAGCTTATCGCGCTGACGATTGAAATCAACGAGTGTCGCCGCGCCGCGTGCTGTGGGAAATCCTGCACCGCAGCCATCCCCGTTGAAGTAGTTCTCCACGTTGAAGCTTGCCACCCGCAAGTTGCCACCCACCTCTGGCGCGGTCGGTTTACGAGGATTAGTACTGGTAAATGTCGGGATCACTGTCGGCTCGATCAGATACTCGCCGTAGGAGTAAGTGAGGACGCCCTGCACGCCAATCGCGGTGTCGCCATCACGCAGCGGCCTGTTTGCAGCGAGGCCTGGTGTTGGATAGATGATCGGGTCCGGGTTCTGTCCACTGTCACCATCATCGAGCACGATGCGGTCGAGAGCGTTTCTGGCCATCACTGCCTGCGCCGGTTTGCCAGGATCGGCGATCCCGGTTGGATTGAACAGTCGACCGTTGGAGAGTGTGATCTCACCGTAGCGGCCGAGGCCGTACGTACCTGTGACCGTCAGATCCTGCGGAAAGACGACGCGCATCCCCTCGACATGCTCCCACGCATCCCGCGAAGCAACCGGTAGCGTGATAGAGACTGCACTCGGCAGATCGGCTTTCCCACAGACGGTCGTCTTCGTTACGTTCTTGATCTCAGTGAGCCCCTTGTATTCAGCAACCGTTCCGCTGAGGCAGACAAGCTCACCGGTCTCCACGTTTGCGCTACCGGCTGTAACGTGAACGAAGATACCCTCAGACGTATTCGGGTTGGAATCGGCATCGCGATCCTCCTCTTGCAGGAAGAAACCGCCCAACCCACCCGTCTCGGCGAAATCGCCAGTCACGACTGCTTCAACAGTGACCGTCTTGCCGACAAGCGGGCTCTTATCACCGCTCCCCTGGATATCGTGGATCTTGGTGATCGTCCCCGTGCAGGGGCAAGGTACAGTTTCATGCTTCTGGGGCAAAAGCTGCATCACCAACAATAACGCCAATGCAGCCGCCAACGCGACAATAAGAATCTTGTTCAATGTCCTCCCTCCCGTTGAACGATACCTTACCACCACATGGTGCGATTGCACAAACCATGAACGTGGGCAGATGTGGTGTGACCTTGCGATACAAGAGGCGCCCAGAGCACAGACAGGCATTACCAGATTGCCGTTGTTGGCCTAGGAAGAAAACCTCTGTGCATCAACGAACAGTTGCAGTAACACACTAATAATCATTGATTACAGTTGATAGCTTAGATCTATTTGTACGGGAGAATTTCCTGTTTCACTTGCTTTGCTAGAGGTTCGTACTCAGGATCCTTATGCACTAGAACGGCTCTTTCGCGCACAGCAAACGCCGCAATTATCGCGTCGGCAAGCGATAGGCGATGGAAGGCTTTGAATCTGGCAGCGGTCAGCATCGTCGGTTCATCTATGTCGTACAAGAATGTGGCGGGAAGATG
>JALTFO010000045.1 GCA_027007005.1 Candidatus Bipolaricaulota bacterium
ACAGTAGAAGTACTGCAGCCCAGCGGGTACCTGCACTGCTCCGTTCTCATCCACGATTGGGCTATCAAGCAGGATCGGAATGCGCGGCGCTTCCCAGCTCACGTTCTCCTTGCCGTTGTCCCAGTGCGTGAAGAATAGATCCGCTACGTCCTGTAGCTCGTACTTGATCCGCTTGGTCTGGTCTATCTTCACAACCTTTGTTTTCCAGTCGACAACAAGGTTGGAAGCATCGCAGGCTGTTATTGTCTGGGCGTTCCAGTATGCGACTGCCTCCGCATCGAACTCTGGCACAAACACGTAGTCAAACGAGGCCTTCGCCGAGGCACGATCGATGTCAAGCAACGCGTCCTGTCCCTTGGAGTCGTTGTTCAGCACCTCGATGTCCTCCCAACTGTCCTCCACCCAGTGCAGCTCTCCTCGGTACATCTTACCGGTCTCCGCCCACTGTGCCTGCCAGAGCATGATGTGCGTGCCGTTCGGCGTGGTATAGAAGTTCAGCGCGTCATCAGGATAACGCTTGCCTTTGTGCCTGGTGTGCTCAGTTATTACAACATAGTTGATCCTCTCTCCGCTCCCCGGATCTCCAACGACTCCGTCGAGCCTGATCTCTAGCCGCTCCCAGTCATGGATGTTCCCCTCCTGACGAGCATGGTAGACATGATAGAGAAGGATTAGGCTCTTCCGTCCATTTTGCGTGAATTCGATCGCCGCCGTGTACAAAGTCGGGCGGATCTGCCAATCTTTGTGCGCTCCTCCGTTTACAAACGCCAGCAGTTCATCCCTCCAGACACGCGCATTGTTGGCCAGGTTCCATCCGTCATTGTCGAAATTGAAGTTTGTTATCCAATCCTGACCCATGCCGGCCGCACCGTCGCTCTTCTCAGCTCGCTTAAAGATGATCGGTGCGTAGTATTGCAAGAAAGCAGCCCGTTGATTCTCAGTCAAGACCCAGGGGGCTTCTTGCGACGCACTTTCTGTAGAAGGTCCATCAGCAAGCACAGCCAATGCTTCGCCAAAAGAAACTATGAAGGCCATCAATGTGATCGCCAATCCAAGCCTACTCATCAATCTCGATATATTCATGCACGGTCTCCTCTGCACCTTTAAGGTATCATCTACTGTAGAGCAACGCAACTGCGGTTGCTGGACATCCATGATATACCGAACTGCCCGGGAAAAATCAAGCAGCAACTGAGCGTTGTGGAAGATGGCAAAGAGATGGTTCTGCTGGTGGCGGGCATTCCGACGATGCTGGCCTCATAGCTGACATGGCAATCCTCCCATGGGGAGAAGCAGCTCATCGATCGGATCATTGCTGCAGGCTAGGAGGCAGGTTCTTCGTCTGCGGGATCGCGATGAAAGGGTTCTCCTGTATAACCGTACCTGCGGCGCAGCTCATGGAGCCTTTCTATCGACGAAAGCACTTCTGGGGCACGCATTCTCGCTATGTCCAGTATTATCGCAGAGGCAATCGCCATTGGAACGATGTTCGAGTGGTAGATCGCCGCCGGGCCTCGCCTCGCTGCAAGTGTCAGCGTTGCCCCGTCGGCTAACTCCTTGGCAACTGTTTCCGTGAGAAGGAGAACCGGGCATCCCACTTCGTTTGCAATAGATATGGCATCCAGGTGGTCCTTCTGAAATGTTCCATAGTTGATGACCATCAGGGCATCGTCCTTCTCCAACAGTTGGAGCCTCTCAAAGATGGCTCTCCCCTCCTCCGTAACAGCCAAGATATCGAAGTGGAACCGACGGAGACGAAACTCTATTAGATCAGCTAGAGAACGCTGTGGGCCCGTTCCGCAAACAAAGATTCTCTTTGCGCTGAGCAACATCTTGGCTGCTTGATGGATGTCTTCTGTGCGGATGCTCTTCCTCGATTCCTTCAGGTACTGAATCTCAGTCTCAACAACCTGTTCATACAAGCTGTCTTCCTGAATGTCGGCTAAACTATGACCGAGCTTTTGTCCTGGGGTGATCTCTTGGCGAAATAGTAGCTGCAGTTGAAAACGAAAATCTGCATATCCCTCATATCCAAGACCTTGAGCCAAGCGAACCAGGGTAGACTTGTGGACATTCAACAGGCTGGCAGCTTCATTGACCGTGAGGAAAACGTACTCCTCGTAATTGGAAAGGATCTTCTGAACCAAACCCTTTTGGCCAGGGGGTAAGCTTGCAAATCGTTCCTGTACTTTCTCTCTGATGCTCGACATATGCACCTCGCACGGAGTTAGTTAATCAAGGGTACGAGGGATTGCACTTGCAAGCAAGCGGCACTAACGCTCATGAGTTGAGTAATGAGCTACAGATCGAATGATCCATTTGCACAAGGCACTGCCGGATCCAAAAACAGCCCCTTGTTTGACAACACCGGTTGCAATAGCTAAGATAAATGAGACCATAAGGTTCTGTGGGAGTGAGTGACCACGTAGACAGCCCTCACAATCATTTATGAATTGACTGACAGCAGATCGCCTGACGAAGAACCATCTGTCTTGGTATCTGCGGGAACATGATAGATCAAAGCAGCTGGCGTAATTCTGAAGTGCTTAGCACTCCAGGTACTAAGTGCAACGATACATGGAGGAAGAGGATTTGCTCATCTACGAGACAGAGAACTTCTCGATCATCGCTGCGGAACACCCGCACATCGATCGCTTGGACGGAGGACACGTCAAGATCGTCCCCAAGGTCAGAGTTCGTGATCGCACACAGCTCTCCCTGGAGCTCGCCAATGAACTCATGAAGCTAACAATGGTGGCGGGGGAGGCCATGACACTGGGACTGAAGAAACGCGGAATCGATATTGGGCGGATCAACTACCAGGATAACGGTAACTGGCGGGTCTTCGATCCAAATGGCCCTTACTTGCACATTCACCTGTACGGCCGAGCGATTTCCGCTTCGACCCAAAAGTACGGTGATGCGATTCATCTGCCGCATCGAGAGAGTGGTTTCTACGATAATATCGCTCCACTTGACTCCGAGGATGTAGAGGCAATAAGGAATGAGATCGAACGCATCATGAAGACACCCAAGTTCTCTGCCGCTCAATTAACCGACACAGAGATTAAGCAAGGGGGATAGGGGCAAAATGGATGGGGCACCTCAGGGGAACGATCTCGCGAAGGAGATATCAGCCAACTGCTTGACACCCAAGGTTGCACGCGCTAGAATTATTGCGACCGCGAGGTTCACAAGGCGAAGGATTCTTTGTGATGAGACCTCATAAGAGGGTACCAGCTGATGGGGGTGAGTAATGTCTGGACGAAGTAGTGTGTTATCCCGCTGGAAGAACTCAACAAAGCGCCAGCTTCGTTCCCCTGAGTTTATCATCTCTGTTATCCTGATAGTCATCCTCTCGTACCTCGTCCTTGTTCCCCTGTTCAACCTTGCTTGGCGCACGTTCACTTGGGGGCCTGGAGACCAGCGAATCTCGCGGGAAGCAGTGCCTGGCAAGTTCACAATCGCTCACTGGGACAGAGTGCTCTTTGGTCGCGTATCAAACAAGATGGTATGGCAGCCTCTGGGACACACAATGCTTACAGGAACAATCGCCGCAGCGGCGGCGCTCCTCCTTGGAGGAACATTCGCGTGGTTTGTTGTCCGCAGTGACATTCCGGGTCGCCGGATAATGC
>JALTFO010000046.1 GCA_027007005.1 Candidatus Bipolaricaulota bacterium
GGTTGTTGAGCATGCCCTTTCGGTTGGCGAGGCGCCAGCGTTTCTTATCCTTCCAATCTTTGCGCGAGCGACGATCCTAAGCAACCAGCCACCTGCCGGAGGCATGAATATTGTTGGGTTGAAAGCACTCCATTTCGGTGAAGATGCTGAAGAACTAGTGAGGAGGCACGGCGCGAAGGGCATTCAATTTGGCGCGCAGATTCAACCAACCGAGTTCGCCCGGCTACTCGCGAAGATTGCATACGGATACTTGGTTGCGACAATGGGAATATTCCCGCGGGAAGAAACACCACTTCTCCGGCTCATACGTGGAGAAGCTGATGACGCTGGTAGCTGGGTTGGGTCCCATGAGTACAAGCTCGAAGTTGAGGCTAAGAACCCTCAACATGCTTTGGGAGTGATTACATTCAGTAACGCAGAAAACGTTCAGTGCTTCTCAGTACGAGTGAAGCTGTTTGCAAAATCCGGTGTCACTGGCTACGAGATCGCGACAAGAATTCCAGGCTGGAAGCAATATGCAGCGCAACTCAGGCGGTAGGGCTGACAGGAACGTGCCTTGCGATCAGATGGCGGCAGGTTCAGCATTGTGTTTGCGATGAGGAACGGTAGAAGGGAGCTTAGATGAATATGGCCGCACTGATGGTTCTGATTGGTATTGGTGCGCTTGCTGCGGCTTCCTTGCTGTATGGACTCTCTCGAGCAAGGAAGCGGAGAGAAGCTTGTCGACAGTGGGAGCTTCGACGATTGTGCAACGTCCTGCTGGAAGTCGCCGTATCCCGCGAGGCCGTAGCGGTTGAATTCCGGCAGCACCTTCCACAAGTACGTCAAGCCTGTGCTGATTTTGACGCGCTAATGGAGGAGGATGACTACTTCCGGAATAGCGCCTACAAGCGCTGGAAGGAATGCAGTTCGCAAATTGCAGATTCTGAAGTTCTTCGAATTGTGCAATTGGGGCTGGCACAGCAAGAGGCGGACGCTGTTGCGCGTCTTGGAGAGCTCCTAGATGAAGGAAGGTCCAAAATTGATAAAAGAAACTCGAAGTATGTGGAATCTCTCAAGGAGAAGCATGCGGAGCTGCTTTCCGGTTTGGGTAATAGCCCTCTCTCTGATCAGCAACAAGATGCTGTCTTGCACGACGAGGATCGCACACTGGTCATTGCAGGCGCGGGGACGGGAAAATCAACCACACTGAAAGCTAAGATTCTTTGGTTGCTCCGGATGGGGCTGGCGAAGCCAGAGGAGCTTCTTGTTCTCTCTTTTGCGCGCAAAGTTGCCGATGAATTGAGTGCAGGACTCGTCAGTCATGGCATCGCTGTAGAGACTCTACATAGCTATGGGCGATCTCTGTTAACTTCCTATGGACATCGGAAGCTGTCCGTGTCCAAGCTAGCGGAGGATGACGTTGCTCTCATTCGATTTATTGATGACAAACTTCAGGAAATGCTTCTAGACCATGCCGAGAACCAGCTTTTCGATTTCCTCATGAACGATCTGGCACCTGCCAGGCTGTGGGTTGAATGCGGGTCAAAAGAAGAATATTGGGAATATATTCGTACTCATGAACCTCGCGCACTGAAAGATGGGAGACGCCTCAGGAGCTATGAAGAGGTTCGGGTCGCCAATTTCCTGTTTGCCCATGGGATCAAATATGAGTACGAGAAACCATACGAACATACGACGACAGCTCCAGGGCGCCAGCAGTATAAACCAGACTTCTACCTCCTCGATTACGGAATCTACATTGAACACTTTGGGATTGATCGACAAGGCAACCCCGGCTTTCTCCAGGGTCGGGATGCAGAGAACTATAAGGACGACATGTCCTGGAAGCGGCTACTGCACCGCAAACATGGAACAACACTGGTCGAATCGTACTCCTGGGAGGCCCGGGCTGGCGTGCTCGAAACTAACTTAGCTAAGAAGCTAAGAAAGCTTGGTGTCAAGTTTCGCCCGAGAAGTCGTCAGCAAATGCTGGCTAGCTTCAATAAAGATGGGCGCGTACGCAAGCTGGCAAAAGTGCTTGCGTCTGTCCTCAACCTATTTAAGGAAGGCGATCAAAGCTTCAACAAGCTTGCCGCACGCGCTGCCAAGGATTCACAAAGGGCTCAAGTTATCGTACAGGTGTTCGCTCAGATCCTGGATGCCTATAAGGGCGAACTGGCCCGTACAGACCGTGTGGATTTCCATGACATGATCAACCGTGCACGAAGTCTCCTGGAGAAGAGTCACCTCAGCCTGTATTGGCGCTATGTCCTTGTTGATGAGTTTCAGGATGTATCTCCGGCAAAGGCTCGCTTTCTCATGGCGATTCTCAAGGCCTCCCCAAGCGTGTGCCTTTTCTGTGTTGGGGATGACTGGCAATCCATCTATCGCTTCACGGGAAGCGATGTGACAGTGATGACTGACTTTGGATCCCTTTTCGGGTTTCACCGTGATGTACTATTGAATCGGACCTACCGCTTTGGAGAGCATGTAGAGGCGGTGAGTTCCGCTTTCGTGCAGAAGAATCCTGTGCAGATTCGCAAACGGCTTATTCCGCACAAGCCCGGGCATCATCCAGCTGTCCATGTCATGGTGGATGACACCTCATCAAGTGAGACAGGATTGTCAGCCAGGCCAGCATTTAAGAAGGCTCTGCAGGATATCGCGAGGAGGTCGGAGGGCAAGCCGAGAGATGTGCTTGTTCTGGGTCGGTACAACCACACCTGGGACGGCAAGCAAGAGATCGTCAATCGGATCTACAAAGACGCGCCGAATCTTAGTATCCGTTTCTTGACCGTGCATAAGAGCAAGGGGCTAGAAGCCGATTACGTAATCGTGGCCGACGTCAACAAGGGCAAGTACGGATTTCCGTGCGAGATCGCCGATGACCCAGTCGTTGACCTTGTGCTTTCTCACGCTGAGCAATACCCGAATGCTGAGGAAAGACGCCTTTTCTATGTTGCTTTAACAAGGACGAAGAATGATGTCTACTTGCTTGGGGCGGATGGCATGCTGTCAGATTTCATTGTTGAGCTTGCGGATAAAGGCTATGCAGTTGATTTCAGCGACAGGCCTAACCAAATCGATCTCAAAAGGTGTCCCAAGTGTGGGATCGGCAGGCTTGAATTGCACAAGGGAAGGTACGGCAATTTTAGAGAGTGTCCACTATGCGGGTACAAGCCTGGTAAGCTGAGGAGATAGTAAAAATCACCGCTCTCCCGAAACGAGGCATTCAAAATGCCCCTTTTCTAATGGAGGTCGAAGCCACGCCTCAAGTCTTTAACATCTACTGCAATGAGATGAATCTAGCGGAGTTACCAGTTGTCTTAGCGTAAAATAGCCGCTAAACTAATGCAAAACCCCTTCCGCATGGCAGGACGAATTTCCTTCTCGCAACCCAGCCTGGGTCTGCAGAGAATATGAATAGGGGTGAAACTGAAACGCTGGGAGGTGTGTCTTGTGGCTTCTGAGTACTGGCAGAAATTGAGTGATCGCATGCATGCATTCACAAGACCTGGCGACAAACTCAAGTGCGTCCGTGTCATAAAGTCTCCAACACCAAGAGAGTGCGAGCTTTGTGACCACAGTCCGATTACGTGGCTTCATTATCTTGAGAACGCTCGCACAGGCAAGCAACTTGTAGT
>JALTFO010000047.1 GCA_027007005.1 Candidatus Bipolaricaulota bacterium
GACGGCCGCCGCTGTACCCGACACATCCTCCGCATCTACCAACAGCCCGGTTTTCTCGTCTACAACCGCCTCCGGCAGTCCTCCGACGCGCGTTGCGACAACTGGGCGCCCCATCTGTGCTGCCTCCACTGCTACGGAAGGAAAGGAATCTTGCCGGGACGGGATGACGACCATCGTGGCGGTGTTTAACAAGGCAGGGACGCGCTGACGAGGTATTGCTCCCATGAAACGGATGCTTCCACCAAGGCCCTGTTCATCTGCGAGTTCCTCCAGTTCTCCGCGTAGGGGACCGTCACCTGCGATGGTAAACTGCGCATCAGGGAAGCGCTTTCGGATTTGAGAAAAGGCAGCGATGGCGATATCAAACCCTTTTTCAAAGGCGAGTCTTCCGATGCACACGATGTGCGGTGGGTCAAACGGGAGGTCTTTCGGCATCAGGGTCGGCAAGGGAAGCCCGTTTCGTATCACGCTCGAACGTTTGCAGATCTGCGGATAGATGGCGCGCGCGCGGTTTAGGGTCGCTTCTGCGTCTGAGGTAATCCAATCCGCGCTCTGCAGCAGGCGCCGTAACAGCGTATCAGCGCCGACACGGGAGTTAGTTAGATCCGCGTGCAGAGTGAACAGAGTCGATGATAGAGACGATTTCACGGTCTGCAAATGAAAATAGGCGAGCGCCGGCGGGCCAAACAACAAGTGTACGATATCAGGCTGAAATGATCTCTTGAGTGCTGAAATCTTACGTGTTATCTCTATCAATAGACGCGGATCCTTGTTCCACAGCGCGTTGAACATGTGGTATCGATGAACTGAGATACCCTCATACGTTGATTCATCCGGAAGCTTCAACCTCCCGTGCGAGGCTACAGCAATGACCTCATGGCCACGCGCGCGCAACGCGGGTAGAACGTTCATCGCGATGGCCTCGATACCGCCGATCTCCGGCCAGAATAACGGTGTCCAGTAAAGGATCCTCATTGTGGCACTCCCTCTTTTCCATTCTTGCGTCGGTCGATCGATTCCTTGAGCGCTCGCAGGAGAAAATGGACGTCCTCATCCGGCGCATCATAGCTTGCGTTGTCCCCATGCAGGATGTAGTACAAGACTACGTCCTCATGGGTGATGATGGATAGACCAGCATCCCTGGCGCGTAGGAACCAATCGACGTCCTCGAAGTGCTCCATCGTTGGCTCCAACAGGCCAACCACGTCGAAGGCGGATCGCCTAATCAGGGAAGCGCCCAAATGAAGACCTAAATACGGACTTGAAAGTCGCTTGAACGCGAACGAATACTCTCCGAGTCTCTCGGGAATAGCATATCGAAGTTGTCCTGTGATGATATGCGCTCGCTCGTTCTCGTCCAGTAGACGAAGCTGGATCTCCAACTTATCCTTGGTCCATATGTCGTCCGCATCGATGAAAGCGATGAACTCCCCTTTAGAGGACTCAATGCCGACATCGCGAGCTACGGAGGGGCCCTTGTTGTCTTGGTAGATGTATCTGACATGCTTTGCGAACGCCTGCGCAACCAGTTTTGTACTATCCGTTGATCCATCGTCCACTACGATGATCTCAAGTGGACGATGTGCTTGCGCCAAGATACTTTTGATGGCGGCGGCCAAGAACCGTTCCCCGTTTAGAACAGGGATTACAACGCTCACAAGCGGTCTAAGCGACGACATCTGGCCTGCTCCTTGTGATCGCCCCGAGGATCACATCGGGAATGGTTTCAAGGTCGGAACCAAGATGCAACACGTAATTGGGGACCTGCGTAACTAGTCTTGCCAATCCGTGAAATGCGCTTCGATCCGCACCTGGCAGTTGGAACAGCGTGCTCGGAGCCAACCCGGCCAAGATCTCCCCCGCAGATGCCCGCTCCAGCCTCGAGTTTGGAACATCGGTAATTTTGGGCAGGAGGATAGCCTTTATGGGAAGCGAAGCAGCAAGTTGATCGGGATGGGTCTTGTAGAGAAAGGTGAGAGTCTTCTCGTAGTTGGACTGCCCGAAGGAAGACGTATCAGAAAAGAGAGTAGGGAAACTACGAGCCTGATCACTATTCAGTTTGGCGGAATTATAGAGGCTGTAGACGTATGGCCGCTCATCGACAAGGACGTAGTCATCGCCAACATAGAGGAGTCCAGCCTGCAGGCAGCTCAACGCCGTCGTCGATTTTCCGCTTCCTCCTTTACCCACAACCAGCACCCCACCGCCAACCGTGCCTACGGCAGCGGCGTGAATGAGTTGTAACCCGTGCCCATGCGCCCACCAGGACAGAATTGCGTGCAATGGGGAGCCAGTCACATATGCGGGGATATCTTCTGGTCCATGAATCCAGAACAGCCCAGTATTCGACTTGCTATCGAACATGCTGAGCGTGCCCACCCCGGGGTGAAAAGCAGTATGGATATGAGTACTTGAGTAACCGCGTATTTCCCCGCGTGGCAGATAGTCATCCGCTGACCACGGTGGTGGTGGCATCGCGGTTTCCGTGGAGATGCTGTCCCATAGGCAGATGGTGAGGGAAGGTGCACTCGTAGGCTCTACAGCTAGGTGATCAAAAGCATGGCTGATGTATGGGACAAGGGCATCTCCGGCGAAGCGTAGGCGAACGATCAATCCACCTATTTCATAGAAGCGATCTATGCTTCCTCCAACAGCTTCCTCGGCCCTCCTGAACGTCTCGTGAAGCGTCTCAAAGAATTCTTGAGGTATCCTCTGGTCATCCACAGATCCACTTTGCACGGCCACTTTATGTGCTGGATTCTTCATTCACTTTGCGCGGCTCTGCTTTCGCCGAAGGCCAACCAGTTTCATCCACTTCATGAATGGGGTCCAACAACAGAAGTTCCTGCATGTCAGAGTACTTGGAGAGAGCAGGCTTCCGAAACGGGGGGCGCTCGTAATCGTCACCACTTTCAACCTGCATCTCCTGACTTTCTGTATACGGATCCATTGAAGAGGAGACTATAAGATTTTCTTCCTTCAACTCAGTGATAAACCTGTCAACCTCGTCCGCCACCTCAACATGATCGCCACTATAGCTATTTGAAATTACATCTATGATTTGAGATACAGTTGCCCCCTTCTCTATAAGGCTCCAGATCTCAGAACCAATCTCGTCCAAACTGTAATACGCTCCTGTATCGAAGTCGATAATGATCGCTTCTTGATCGATGATTTCATAGATGACTCTTGGAGTATTGATCCTAAATTGCATAGATATGTCCACAGCATCTCCCTCTTGTGCTTGTATTCTTTGTCCAACCGGTATTTCCTTGCCTGACTGACACAGATATTACACAAACTCGGCCTGTGCGCCCATTATACACCTTTCGACTACGCCACTACTCTGGATCGTGCATACTGCTCGAAGGTTTAAGAAAGATGAATGAAGCATTGATTGTCTCTGCTTGATTGTGTACGCTGATTCGAGTGTTAGATTCGATGCAGGGGTGCATGAATGATAACAAAATCGATAAGGCCACCACTGTTGAAAGCGGGAGACACGATCGCGTTCTACTCTCCTTCGTCTCCAGCGACGGCGTTTGCTCCGAAGCGGTTTCAGCTAGCGAAGGAGTACTTGGGAAGCAAGGGATTTCGCCTGTTG